>NZ_JASCQN010000032.1:0-310435 GCF_030010475.1 Halomonas kalidii
GCCGATCTTCCAGGTCGCCGATTACGGGTTAGTGGCGGATCTGTTCGAGGCGCTGCCGGAACTCGAGGGCAAGCTGTGACGAAGATCGGGATCTTCCCGTCGTAAAAAAACCGGCCCTCTCAAGGGCCGGTTCTTTTGATGTTGACACCATGGGCCGTCAGGCGGCGGTCTCGAGCTGGTCGCTGACATGCTCCAGGTGGTGGTCGCTGTCACCGAGGTAGTGATCGAACATCACCAGGTGCTTGGCATAGTGGGAGATATGGCACTCGTCGGTCATGCCCATGCCGCCATGCAGCTGGATGGCCTGTTCGGCGACGAAGCGGGCGGCCTCGCCGCAGTAGGCCTTGGCCGCGGCGAGGCGATAGTCGCGTTCGGCGGCGGGGCGATCGAGGCTGGTGGCGGCGAGAATCGCCATGGAGCGGGCCTGCTCGAGGTGCAGGTGCATGTCGACCATGCGGTGCTGCAGGCTCTGGAAGCGCGATAGCGGGCTGCCGAACTGCTGGCGCTCCTTGAGGTAGTCGAGGGTCTGCTCGCAGGCGACCTCCATGGCACCGACCGCCTCGGCGCACAGCGCCGCGCGGCCGAGCGCCAGGGTGGCATCGAGCGCATTGGCGGCGTCGGCGCTCAGGCAAGCGTCGGCGCTCAACGAGACGGCCTCGAGGGTCAGGTCGCTGGCCGACTGGTCGTCGATGGTACGGTAGTCGCGACGGCTCAGGCCGGCGGCGTCGGCGGGGACCAGGAACAGCCCCAGGCGCCCGTCGTCGAGGCGGGCGGTGACCAGCAGGGCGATGGCCGAGGCGGCATTGAGCACCAGCTGCTTGTCGCCATCGAGGCGCCAGCCATCACCCTCCCGACGCGCGGTGGTGGCGATGCCATGGGCATCATAGCGGGCGTCGCCCTCCTGCCAGGCCAGTGCCAGCTGATGCTCGCCCGCGAGCAGCGGGGCCAGCCAGCGCTCCCGCTGCCCGGCATCGCCGAGTCGGGCCAGCAGGTCGCCGGGCAGCACCAGGCCAGCCAGGTAGGCTTCGGGCACCAGGCCGCGTCCCAGCGCCTGCATGATGAGCATCAGGTCGGTGCCGTCACCGCCGAGGCCGCCGACCTCCTCGGCGAAGGGCATGTGCAGCAGCCCCAGTTCGGCGAAGGTCTGCCACAGCGCCGAACGTTCGCCGGCAGGTGCCTCGAGCAGGGCGCGGCGCTGCTCGGGGGCGACCCGGTCGGCAATCAGGCGCTCGAGGGTGTCGGCGAGCATGCGCTGTTCGTCGGTCAGGGAAAAGTCCATGGGCGGCTCCTTACATGCCGAGGATCGGTTACTTACATGCCAAGAATCGTTTTGGCGACGATGCTCTTCTGGATCTCGTTGGCACCGCCATAGATCGAGAGCTTGCGGCGATTGAAGTACTGGGCGGCGCTCGAGGCGCTCTCGGCCAGGGCCGGATCGTCGAGCTCGCCGTCGCCGTGGAGGAAGTCGGGGAAGAAGGGCAGCGCGGCCGGCCCCAGGGCGCGGCGGGTCAGGTCACTGAGCTCCTGGCGCAGCTCCGAGCCGCGCACCTTGAGCAGCGAGCTCTCCGCCCCCGGTACGCCACCATCCCGGGCCGCGGCGATGACCCGCAGGTTGGTGACCTCCAGGGCCATCAGCTCGAGCTCGGCCTTCACCACCCGCTGACGGAAGCTCGCCAGCTCGAGCAGCGGGCGGCCGCGGTGCTGCACCCGGGTGGCCAGCGACTTGAGATGGCGCAGCGCCTGCTTGGCGTGGCCTAGCCCGGCGATGCCGGTGCGTTCGTGGGTCAGCAGGAACTTGGCGCAGGTCCAGCCCTGGCCCTCCTCGCCGATGCGGTTGGCCACCGGCACGCGGACCTCGTCGAGGAAGACCTCGTTGACCTCGTGGGCGCCATCCAGGGTGATGATCGGGCGTACCGTGATGCCCGGACTCGCCATGTCGATCAGCAGGAAGCTGATGCCGGCCTGCTTCCTGGCGTCGGGGTCGGTACGCACCAGGCAGAACATCATGTTGGCGTGCTGCCCCAGGGTGGTCCAGGTCTTCTGCCCGGTGACGACATAGTGGTCACCGTCGCGCACCGCGCGGGTCTTGAGGCTGGCCAGATCGGAGCCGGCACCGGGTTCGGAGTAGCCCTGGCACCACCAGTCCCGGTTGGCGAGGATGCGCGGCAGGTAGTGGCGCTGCTGCGCTTCGCTACCGAATTTCATGATCACCGGAGCGACCATGTTGACGCCGAAGGGCACAATGGTCGGGGCATGGGCGGCGGCACACTCCTCGTCGAAGATATGCCGCTGCACCGGGCCCCAGCCGGGACCACCGTGCTCTTCTGGCCAGTTGGCGGCCAGCCAGCCGCGCTCACCGAGAATATTCTGCCAGCGCACGTGATCGTCGGCGGAGAGCCGCCGGCCGAGCCGCACGCGTTCGCGAATGTCGTCGGGGAGGGAAGTGGCGAGAAAGTCCCGTACCTCCTGACGGAACGCCTGCTCCTCGGCACTGTAGGTGAGGTTCATGGGGACGTCTCCGAGGTGGCGGATGCATTGAGGGTGGCCTGGCGGTGGGGACCGCCGAGGTGACGCGGGTAGCCCAGGACCTCGACGGCCAGCAGGTCGATATCACTGGTGCGGTAGCAGAGCCCCTGCTCGGCGAGGAGCAGGCTGGCCGCTTCCATGGCGGCGCACCGGTCGTCGGGCGCGGCGTTCGCGGCCCGGTACAAGGCGGCGAGCAGGCTGTCGCGGCGGCTCACCACGACGGCCTGGCGCAGTGCCTTGAGGGCCGCGGCCGCGGCCTGCTGCCGCTCGGCGCTGGCGCGAGTGGCGACCAGTTCCAGCAGCGCGCCCTGGGGCGGAATGACCAGGACCAGGTCCGCGTTCAGGTCCTGTAGCCGGCCGTCGGCATCGGCCGGCTGCAGGGCGATACGCAGGCAAGCCGCCGGGCAATCGGGGGCCGCGTCGCCGGGGGCGATCAGGCAGGCCTGTGTCGACGCGTCAGGCCGCTCGGTGAGCGCGATGCCGGAGTGTCCGGCATGGCGCTCGAGGCGCTCGAAGAGCGGATGCTCGCCGTGCAGGGCGATGCGGGTCAGCGCCGGGGGCTCGCCGGCCTCGGGCACCCGGTGCGGGGCGCGGGCGGCGAAGAAGGCGTGGATCAGGCCGGCCCGCTGGGGGGAGTCCATGCAGGCGAGGAACAGCTCGCGCTCGCGGCGCAGCCCCTCGGCCAGGCTGCTTTCGGTGCTGGCCGCGACGGCCTCGATACAGCGGAATGGCGAGAACAGGTCGGGCACCTCGGCCTCGAGCCGGACCCGATGGCGGGCGATGGCCCCAGGGTCGGCGGCGGGTGCGGGCAGCTCGCCGGTCCGGCGGGCGGTACGCTGGCCTTCCAGGATGGCGCGCGCGGCGCCTAGGCCGGCATCGAGCGGGACATCGGTCTGGTCGATGGCATCGATGATGCCCAGCGTCAATGCCTCGTCGGCGGGCACGAAACGCCCGCTGGTGATCAGTTCCAGGGCACTGTCCACACCGACCAGGCGGGGCAGCCGCTGCGTACCGCCGGCACCGGGCAGCAGGCCGAGCTTGACCTCGGGCAGGCCGACCCGGGTGCCCGGCAGGGCCACCCGGTAGTGGCAGCCCAGTGCCACCTCGAGGCCGCCGCCCAGAGCTGTGCCGTGGAGTACCGCCACCAGGGGCTTGGTGCTGGCCTCGAGGCGTGCGATGACCTCTGGCAGTATCGGCAGCCGCGGAGGCTGGCCGAATTCGCGGATATCGGCGCCGGCGATGAAGGTGCGGCCGTCGGCCATCAACACCAGGGCACGTGCGCCGTCATCGGCCTGGCCCTGGTCGAGCGCTTCGAGCAGGCCGCTGCGCACGGCATGGCCGAGGGCGTTGACGGGGGGATTGTCGATGCGGATCACGCCGATGTCGTCATGGCGCTGGTAGTGGACACAGGCTGGCATGCAATGGGCTCCAGGTGATGGTCGTCGTGTGGGGTAGGGGCCGCTTCACAGGCCCGGTTGGGGCGAGCCGTTACGGCTGTGGCGTCGACTCCAGCGGGCCAGCAGCACGGCGGGCACCAGGGTGGCCAGCGAGATGCCGAGCAGTTCGAACTGACCGAGAGGCACCATGCCGCCCCCGGGCAGGGCCAGGGTCAGCCCCGAGATCAACACCAGGGCGCGGATCGCCGTTTCCTGGATCGCGCCATGGCCCAGTCGCCCGACCCCGATCAGGTAGCCCTGCATGGCCGAGGCGAACAGCACGATGCCCGCCAGTGCCTGGACGAACACCAGCAGGATCTGCAGCGGCTCGCCCTGCATGATCAACGCCGGATTGAGCACGAACAGGAAGGGGATGAAGTAGATCACGCTGCCCAGCCGCATGGCCTGCAGGCCGGTCGCCATCGGACGCGCCCCGGCGACGGTGGCGGCGGCGAAGGCGCCCAGCGCCACCGGTGGGGTGATGAAACTGAGCATGCCCCAGTAGAGGATGAACATGTGCACGGCCATGGGGTCGAGGCCGCCGCCCTGGATCAGGGCCGGCGCCAGGGCCACCGCCAGGAAGATATAGGCGGCGGTCACTGTCATGCCGATGCCCAGCACGAAGCTGGTCAGGGCCCCCATGATCAGCAGCAGCGGCACGCTGCCCCCCGCCAGGTGGATGAAGTCGTTGGCGATGGTGCCGGAGAGACCGGTCATCGACAGGGCGCCGACCAGCATGCCGACCCCGGCGAGGATGGCGATCAGCTCCGCGAACAGCCTGGCCGCACCCGACAGCGTCTCACCGACATCCTTCCAGCCCCAGCGGTTGTGCTTGGAGAGCTGGTTGAGCACCAGCAGCAAGGCGGTGGCGTAGAAGGGCGCGACGGCCTCGCGTTGCATGACCAACAGCATCCATACCAGCAGGGCGAAGACGAAGATGAAGTACCAGCCCTCCTTGAGGGTGGCCCACAGCGAAGGCAGCTCCTCGCTGGGCAGCCCCTTGATCTCGTGTCGCGCGGCATAGGCGTCGATCTGGATGAACAGGCCAAGGAAGTAGAGGACGGACGGGATCACCGCGGCCAGTGCCACGGCGGCATAGGGCACGTCGAGGAACATGGCCATGACGAAGGCCGTGGCGCCCATCACCGGAGGCATCAAGACACCACCGGTAGAAGCACAGGCCTCCACCCCGCCGGCGAAGGAGCGGCTCATGCCGATGCGGCGCATGGCGGGAATCGACAGCACCCCGGTGGTCAGCACGTTGCTGATCACACTGCCGCTCATCGAGCCCATCAGGCCGCTGGAGAAGATCGAGACCTTGGCCGGGCCACCCCGCACGTGGCCGAGCAGGGCGAAGGCCAGGTTGATGAAGAACTTGCCACCGCCGCTCTTCTGCAGCACCACCCCGAACACCAAAAAGCCGATCACCAGGCCGGCGAAGGCCTGCAGTGGCACCCCCATGATGCTCTCGGTACTCATGGTGTGGTACATGGCCGTCTCCTCGAGGGAGGAGGGGAAGGCCTGGATCGGCCCCGGCATCACATCGGCCACCAGGGGATAGAGCGAGAAGGCGGTGACGATCACGGCGATGGGCCAGCCACCGGCGCGTCGTGCGGCCTCGACGATCAGCAGCCAGTAGGCGTAGCTGGCCCAGATGGCGGTGTCCGGGGCGGCGAAGGCCCAGCCGCGCTCGAGGATGGAGTCGGCGTGGAAGACGAAATAGCCGCCGACGACCAGGGTCACGGCACTGAGCAGGTAGTCGTACCAGGGAATGGGCCCGTGCAGGGCGGCGGCACGGAGCGGCCAGAGCAGGTAGACCAGGGGCAGCAGCAGCGCCACCACCGCATAGTAGAACCGGGTCTCGAGGCCCGTGACGATGTTCAGCAGGCCGAGATTGAACAGGTAGTCCAGGGTCATCAGCATCAGCGCGATCGTGACGGTACCCGGAATCCAGTTGAGCCAGGATGGTAGCCGGCGAATCTGGCTGATCTTCTCCCTGACCTGCGGCGGCGAGCCGCCTTGTGTATTCGCTGTGGTCATATCGGGGTCCAGGGCGTTGGAGCGGTGCTCTCGGGAAGGGCGAACCGGGGCGGTCCGAGCCGCCCCGGCGGGGGTCACTCGAAGACGGGGTCGAAATCGGCGTCACGCAGGGCATCGGCACGTGCCGTCATCCAGGCTTCGCGAAAGGCGTCCTCGTCGTCGGGGGCACCGTCGAGGAAAGCGTTCCAGGTCTCGAGCAGCACGGCCTGGCGCTCGACCAGGGATTCCTGGTGCGCCTGCATCTCATCGGTCCAGACACCGATCTCCTCGTAGTACTCCACCACGGCGTCGTGGAAGGGGATCACCCACTGCAGGTCCTGGTACTCGAGCGCGTAGCCCACCGCGCCCGGCGCCGCATCCTTGTAGTCGTCGTAGTTGTCCTGCAGGGCCTTGATCAGCCCGTAGGCGACCTTGTCGTCGAGGTCCTGGTTGGCGACCACGATGGGGTAGGGGTAGCTGGCACTGGGCACCGGGTTGTCGGCACTGATGCCGCCGGCACCGGAGGTGACCTCATGGGGGCGGAAGTAGGGGGCGATCGCCTGCATGCGCTCCCAGCCCTCGGCATCGTCCGGATCGAGCACCGGCCAGCTGATGCCTCGTGGGCTGCTGGCCAACTGCTGGGCGGGGGGCGTGACGGTGGTGGTGAAGGAGGCGTCGACGTTGCCGGCGATGATGCCGTCGAAGGAGCGCCCGTAGCCGGGGTAATCGACGCGCTCGACGTCGTCCCAGGTCAGGCCGCCGAAGGCCAGGTAGGCCTCGGTGCCCTTGTTCAGGGCGTCGTCGCCACGGATATAGGCGACCCTCTTGCCCTCGAGGTCGGCCGGCGTCTCGACATCCAGGTCGCCGGCCACCGCCAGCGAGAGCCCGAAGGAGGCCGTGGAGGTGGTGATCACCCGCAGCGGCTGGGGGCCCCAGTCGGGGTGGGCGAACATCATCACCCCCTCGGCGCCGTAGTAGCTGGCGATGCCGCAGGCGCAGAGGTCGACGCGCCCCTGCTTGAGCGGGGTCATGCGCGAGACGTCGTTGTCGCCGGGCAGGATGCGCACCGCGGTGTCGTAGTGGTCCTGCAGCATGCCGCCGATGGCCACGGCCTGGGCATAACCGCTGGAGTTGGTGCCGTAGGCGGTCCAGGCCATGGTGCGCGGCAGTTCCACCTCCTCGCTGGCCTGGCCGATAGCGGCGGCGAGCAGCGAGAGCGGAAGCGTGGCAATGGCGAGGTGTCGGGCGAGGTGACGCATGGGGGCGCTCCTGTGTCTTGGTTGTGGTTGTTGTTGTCGATGGCTGGTGTTTTGCTATGCGGTATATTGTTCCGAATACAGGTCGATACTAGGGAAGCCGAGCCGCGGGTGTCAACGCCTGTTCAGCGACCCACGGGAGGCGTGTCGTCTGCCAGGCGAAACGGGTGGATTAACTCGATGAATCTGCAGTGATTACCGGGGCCGTCAGTGAGGCGAGCCGAGCGACGTGCCTGGGGATTTGCGACCAAGGTCTAGTGCCGCGCCGGCGAGGGGGCGAGGTTGCCGGGCGGCAGGCGTCACGGGGAAGCGAGCGTGAAAGCCTGCTTCGGGAGGAGATTCAGTTGCGCTTGAGCTCGCTCCAGGCGGCATAGGTGCTGAGGAAGACCCGCCCGGTGATGTCGTCGAGGAAGTCGCTGTTCTTCAGCTGGTCCATCACCGGTCCCTTGACCTCGGCCAGGTGCAGGGTGACGCCGGAGTCCTTGAGGCGGGCGTTGATGGCGTCCAGGCTCTCCAGCGCCGAGGCGTCGATGAGGTTGACCGCCGAACAGATCAGCACCACGTGCTCGAGTTCCGGGCGGCTCGCCACCAGGGCATAGACGGTATCCTCGAGGTAGCGGGCGTTGGCGAAGTAGAGGCTCTCGTCGATGCGCAGCAGCGCGACATGGCTGGCCGTCTCGGTGTCGTGGCGCTCGATGTTACGGAAGTGCTCGGTGCCGGGGATGCGCCCGACCAGGGCGCTGTGGGGCCGGCTGGTGCGGTAGAGGAAGAGCCCGATGGAGAGCAGTACGCCGGCGACGATCCCGGCCTCCACGCCTTCCACCAGGGTCAGCAGGATGGTCGCCGCCATGGCCGAGAAGTCGCTCTTCGAGTAGCGCCAGGTCTGGCGGATCATGGGGATGTCGACCAGGGTGAGGATCGCCACCGTGATGGTGGCGGCCAGGGTGGCGATCGGCAGGTGATGGAGCAGCGGGGTCAGGGCCAGGGTCACCAGGCCGATCCCCAGGGCCGCGAAGAAGCCGGCCATGGGAGTCTGGGCGCCGGCCTCGAAGTTGATCACCGTGCGCGACAGCCCGCCGGTGACCGGCATGCCGGCGGTGAAGGCGGCGGCGAGGTTGGCGCCGCCCAGGCCGATCAGCTCCTGGTTGGGCGAGATGCGCTGGCGCCGCTTGGCGGCGAGCATCTGGCCCATGGAGACCGACTCCACGAAGCCCACCACGCTGATCAGCAGCGCCGGCACCAGCAGGGTGCGCCACAGTGAGGCTTCGAAGCCCGGCAGGGTCAGCGGGGGCAGGCCCCGGGGGATGTTGCCGACCACCGCCACGCCCTTGCTCGCCAGGTCGAGCTGCCAGGTGAGCAGGGTGGTGGCCACCACGGCGAGCACCGGGCCGGCCTTGGCGAGCAGGGCGGCGATGCTCTCGGACAGCCCCAGGCGTTGCAGCGTCGTCTTGCCTGCATGGCGGACCGCGACCAGGAAGACCAGGCTGCCGGCACCGATGGCGAGCGTCGACCAGTGGGTGCCGGCGAGGTTGCCGGCCAGGCTCAGCCCGAGCTCGGCCACGGTATAGCCGTTGGCCTCGATGCCGAGCAGGTGGGCCGCCTGGCTGGCGGCGATCAGGATGCCCGAGGCGGAGAGGAAGCCAGCGATCACCGGGTGGCTCAGGAAGTTGGTGAAGAAGCCCATCCGCATCAGCCCCATGAGGGTGAGCATGCCGCCCGAGAGCAGCGAGAGGACCAGGGCGGCCTGGAGGTACTCCGGGCTGCCCGGGGTGGCGACCCCGGCCAGGGCGGCGCCGGTCATCAGGGCGATGATCGCCACCGGCCCCACCGCCAGGGTGCTGCTGGTGCCGAGCAGGGTGTAGGCGAGCAGCGGCAGGATGCTGGCATAGAGGCCGACCACCGCGGGCAGGCCGGCGAGGATGGCGTAGGCCAGCGACTGGGGGATCACCATGATGGTGACGATGATGCCGGCGAGCAGGTCGGCACCACAGAGTCGGCGGTTGTAGTGGGGCAGCCAGGTGAGGATCGGCAGATAGCGCTTGAGCATCCGGTCTCGTCGTCGTCGAAGGAACACCCGGCCACGTGGGCCGCTGACAGGCTACCAGACTAAACGATATTGCCGGGCGGGTTGAGTGTTGGTTGGTATCTGGTGAAACCGCCGCCGGCGAGCGCCAATATCGGCCGATGCCGGGATAGCTTGAGTGCGACCTTGGTGTGTCAGTCCAAAGTGCAGCACAGTCCCGCGTGGCAAGGCGCTATGCTCCATGCTTGAAGACCTTGCCAGCAACAAGACATCCACCATGATCGAGTCTCGTCCGCCATGCGAATCCTGATGCTTCTGGCCGCCCTGCTGACGGCCACGGCGGCCGTGCTGCCGCTCGTCCTCCTGCGTGCCGACTGGCCGTTCTATCTCGCCCTGGGCCTTGCCTGGTTGTCCGGAGGCGTGCTGTTCACCATCGGCATGGCCACCGTCCATGCCGCCGGTGCCGCGGCGCTGAAGCGGGACGGCTGGCGCGGCTGGTTGCCGCCGGTGCGCGACTATCTGTCGTTGCGGCGGATGGCCCATGACCTGGTGGGCCGTGCCGGCAGCACGGCCATCGCCTCGGCGGAGGTCTCGCATCACGCCGATCGCATGGACCAGCGGCTGGTGCGCCAGGAGAGCGTGGTGCGCGACGCCTCGTCGAGCATGAGCGCCATCACCGGCGCCATCGAGCAGGTCGCCGGCGGCACCGCCGAGCTGGCGTCGGTGGCCAGCCGCTCCCGCGCGTCGAGTCACGAGAGTCGCGAGGCCCTCTCGCGGGTCGTGGTGGACATGCAGGCCCTGGCCGAGCGCTCGCGGGAGGCCCTGGGCCTGCTCGCGGCACTGGAGCAGAAGGCCGACAGTGTGCGCAGCGTGACCTCGCTGATAGAGGAGATCGCCGAGCAGACCAACCTGCTGTCGCTGAATGCCTCCATCGAGGCGGCGCGCGCCGGTGAGCACGGGCGCGGTTTCGCCGTGGTCGCAGGCGAAGTCCGCGAGCTGGCGCGGCGGACCGCCGAGGCGACGCGCAGCGTGGAGGCGCTGGTCGGGGACATCGGTGGCAGCAGCCACCAGGTGGTGGATACCATCGGCCACCTGATGGCGCGGGTCGGCGACCGCGCCAGCGAGATGCAGCAGGTGGGGGAGCAGCTCACGGCGATGACCGGCGACTTCGATCGCGTCGAGGGTGAGATCGCCGGCATCGCCGAGGCGATGGAAGATACCCGGCGGCATAGCCGACGCGTCGCCGAGACCCTCGCGTCGCTCGAGCGGGAAGTCGACGAGGGCAATCGCGACATGCATGACCTGGCCAGTCAGGCCCACGCCCTGATGGCCGCGGCCGAGGCGGTGGACGCGGCCCTCGCCCAGCAGCGTCTCGAGGGACGTCATCAGCAGGTGTTCCGGGCGGCCCGGAAGGCGGCCGATCAGCTCGGCCGGTTGCTCGAGCAAGCCGTCCAGCGGGGTGAGCTGACCCTGGCGGCGCTGTTCGAGCCCAGCTACGAACCGATGGCCGGTACCCAGCCGCCCAAATACCGTACCGGTTTCGACGGCTTCACCGACGAGCACCTGCCGGCCATCCAGGAACCCCTGCTGGAGCGGCTCGGCCTGGCCTACGCCATCGGCTGCGACCGCCATGGCTATGTGCCGACCCATAACCTGAAGGTCAGCCGTCCACCCACCGGCGACCCCGAGCATGACCTGCAATACAGCCGCAGCAAGCGGATCTTCGACGACCCCACCGGGCGGCGCTGCGGGTCCCACCAGGATACCCTGCTGCTGCAGACCTACAAGCGTGATACCGGCGAGATCATGCACGATCTCTCGGTACCGGTGTTCGTCAACGGCCGACATTGGGGCGGTTTCCGCATCGGCTACCAGCCCGAGCGTAGTGCCGCCTGAGAGTCAGCGATAACGCGCCATGAAGCGGCGATCGAGCCAGCGTTTCCAGAGCAGCATCAGCCGCCCGGTCCACCAGGACTGCCCCCGGATCGCCAGGCCGAGCCCTTCGCCGAGGTCGAGGATCGCCAGGGCCCGCGGCTGGGGCACATGGTCCCGGAGGGGGCGATCCGCGAGCCGTGCGGCCAGATTGTCGAGCAGTACCGGTGCCTGGCGCACGCTGTAGACCCCGAGCCGCGGCAGCCGATGGTCGACCATGGCGGCGCAATCGCCGGCAGCGAAGACATCCGGGTCGCCGGTGCTCTGCAGGCTCGACGCCACCGCCAGCCCGCGGTCCGGGATCACCGGCAGGCCGAGTCGATCGATCACACGGGGTGGCGTGAGGCCGCTGGCGTGGATCACGTGATCGGCCTCGAGCAGGGCCAGGCTGTCTTCCCCTCTGAGCGTCTCGTCGCTGCGGATCAGGGCCCCGCCGGCGGCGTGGCCGATGACGCTGGTGCCGCCGAGCACCTGAATGCCGCGGCGCGCCAGCAGGCGTGACAGCCAGCGGCTGGCGCCGCGGGGGGCGTCTTCGAGCAGGCGCTGGCCGCGGGTCACCAGGGTGATTGTGTTGTTGACACCGTGACGCCGGCTCAGCGCCGAGAGGTTGCAGGCGACTTCCACGCCGCTGGCCCCGCCGCCTACCACGACCAGGCGCGGCCCGGCCCCGCGGCGGAAGTCGGCCTCGAGGCAGCGGCGCAGCGCCACCAGGCAGGGAATCGGCTTGACGGTCCAGACCGCCGGCCCCGGACGTCGCGCCGGTGGGGCCTGGCAGATGGAGCCGAGATTGAGCGAGAGCAGGTCGAAAGGAAGGGCGCGGCCGTCCTCGAGGATCGCCTGGCGATGGATGAGATCGAGGCCGGCGAGGCGGCCCCGCACCGCCGTGACGCCATGCCGAGCGGCGAGCCGGGCCGGGTCGAGGCGGTCCTCGGCCGGCGTGAGCCGACCGCCGAGCATGCCATTGGCCATGCCCGAATACCAGAAGCCGCCAGGGTCGACGAGCGTCACCCGGGTGTCGTCGAGCCGGTGGCGGTGGCTCACCACATGGAGGTGGGCATGGCCCGCTCCCACCAGCACCAGCTGGCGTGACGGCGGGGCCGCGGGGGTGTCGGAGAGGTGGGGCATGGCGCGATGGTAGCCGAACCGGCGGGGGGGAGCGAGGGTCGGCGCGAAGCCTGACCCGTCACTCGGCCCTGCCAGGCAAGGGGGCGGTCGATACCCTGGGTCGGTGACGGCTCATTCCACGCTGGCGGCGGACACCCGGGGGCGCGATTGCCAGGCCGACCAGGAGTAGAGCGCCAACCCGGTCCAGATCAGCAGGAAGGTGCCAAGCTGGACCGGCGAGAGCGGCTCGCGGAACACCAGCAAGGCGATGAAGAACTGGATGCTGGGGTTGATGTACATCAGGAAGCCCAGGGTGGCCAGGCGCAGGCGCCGCGCCGCGCCGGCGAAGGCCAGCAGCGGCAGGGCGGTGATCACGCCGCTGGCGATCAGCAGCAGGGTGATCTCGGTGCCAGCCAGGAAATGGGAGAGGCCGGTCCGGTCGAGCCAGGCCAGGGCCAGCAGGCCCAGCGGCAGCAGCAGCAGGGTCTCGACGAACAGCCCCGAGAGGCCATCCAGCGGTACCTGCTTGCGAAGCAGGCCATAGGTACCGAAGGAGAGCGCCAGGGCCAGGCTGATCCAGGGTAGCTCGCCGAGCAGTATCAGCTGGATGACGATGGCCAGCGCGGCCAGCCCCACGGCCACGGCCTGCAGCCGGTGCATCGCCTCGCGCAGCACCAGCATGCCGAGGGCGACGTTGACCAGCGGGGTCATGAAGTAGCCGAGGCTCGCCTGGAACACCTGGCGGGTCTCCACGGCGTAGATGTAGAGCCCCCAGTTCAGCGCGATCAGCAGGGCACAGCCCAGTACCCGGCCCAGCCGACGGGGCGCGCGCAGCGCCTGGCGGATGGGGGACCAGCGGCCGAGCAGGGTGACCAGTCCGACCAGGAAGAGACAGGACCAGATCACCCGGTGGATCAGCACCTCGAGCGCCGGCACGCCCTCGAACAGTGCGAAGAACAGCGGAAAACAGCCCCACAGGATGTAGGCGGTCAGCCCGAAGGCAACGCCCTTGCCGGTTTCCTGGGCGGGAGTGGGGGTGGTAGGCATGCTCGGCTCGTCCGGGAAAAGCGTTAACTTAGCAGGCTATTGGTGTGGCTGTCATGTCGGCTGACGTCGGGCGGCCGCTGGGTTACGCTGGTGCCGTGCCACTTCACCTGGACGGGAGTCCCCTGCATGAGTGAATTGAGAACGACCCTGGTGCAGTGCGACCTGCGCTGGGAAGACCCCGCGGCCAATTGCCGGATGCTGGAAGAGACCCTGGGGGAGTTGGGTGGCGACGACACCGACCTGATCGTGCTGCCGGAGATGTTCGCCACCGGCTTCACCATGAATTCCCGGGAGATGGCCGAGCCCATGGCGGAGAGCGCCACCGTGGCCTGGCTGAAGGACCAGGCACGCGAGCGAGACTGCGTGATCACCGGCAGCATCGCCGTGGTGGAGAACGGCGACTACTTCAATCGACTGGTCTGGGCCAGGCCCGACGGCAGCCTGGTGCATTACGACAAGCGCCACCTGTTCCGCATGGCCGGCGAGCACGAGCGCTACGCCATGGGGCACGAGCGGGTGATCGTCGAGCTCAAGGGCTTTCGCATCCTGCTCAGCGTCTGCTACGACCTGCGTTTCCCGGTCTGGCTGCGCCAGCAGCCGGCGCCCGGCGAGCATTTCGAGTACGACCTGCTGCTCTGCGTGGCCAACTGGCCGGCGCCGCGGCGACACCCCTGGCGCATCCTGCTACAGGCCCGGGCGATCGAGAACCTCTGCCCGGTGATCGGCGTCAACCGGGTCGGCGAGGATGCCAAGGGGCTGGCCTATGCCGGCGACTCCATGCTCGTCGACTTCAAGGGCGAGGCGCTGATCGACGAGCCGCGGGACACCCCCTTCGTGCGGACCGCGAGCCTCGACCGGGGCGAGCTCGACGCCTTCCGCGAGAAGTTCCCCGCCTGGCGCGACGCCGACCACTTCGGCCTCGCCGACGGGGTCGGCTTCTGATGCGGCTGGATCGATTTCTCACCGAGACGACCGAGCTGACCCGCAGCCTGGCCAAGAAGGCGATGCATCGCGAGGAAGTCCGGGTGGATGGCGAGGTGGTCAGGAACCCCGCGACCCGGGTCGACGAACGAAGTGTGGTGACCTGGAACGGCGAGCGCCTGGCGCTGGTGGGGCTGCGCTATGTGATGCTCAACAAGCCGTCGGGAGTCGAGTGCAGTGCCCGCCGGGGGCTCTACCCGCTGGTCAGGGAGCTGATCGACCTGCCCCATGTGGAGCGGCTGCAGAGCGTGGGGCGCCTGGACGTGGACACCACCGGCCTGGTGCTGCTCACCGACGACGGTCAATGGTCCCATCGGGTCACTTCGCCGCGTCGTCGCTGCGGCAAGGTCTACCGGGTGAGCCTGGCCGAACCGCTGGTCGGCGATGAGCTGGCCCGCGCGGTGACGCGCTTCGCCGAGGGGGTCGAGCTCGAGGGCGAGGAGAAGGGCACGCGTCCCGCCGAGTTGATCATGCGCACGGCCACCGAGGCCGAACTGACCCTCTACGAGGGCAAGTACCACCAGGTGAAGCGCATGTTTGCTGCCATCGGCAACCATGTGGAGGCCCTGCACCGGGAGTCGATCGGCCCGCTGGTGCTCGATGAACGACTGGCGCCTGGAGAGTGGCGCGAGCTCACCGAGGCGGAGGTGGCGCAGTTCTGAGCCGGTTTCACGAGACGGCGTAGATCTCGCTGCGGTCGCGCCCGCGGTGCTTGGCGCGATAGAGCGCCTCATCGGCCAGCCGGGTCAGCGCCAGCGGGTCCCCGGTATGTTCGGGCCAGGCGGCGATGCCGCAGGAGAGGGTGATGCCGTCCAGCTCGGTGTCGCGATGTCGGAAGCGGCACTCGCGAATGCCGTGCAACAGTCCCCGGATGCGCGCCTCGGCCATGGCTGCCGAGGCGCCGGGCATGATCACCACGAACTCCTCGCCCCCCAGCCGACACACCACGTCGGCATCGCGGAAGTGCTCCCGCAGCAGCGCGCCCACGGTGGCCAGCACCGCATCCCCCGCCTCGTGGCCATGCTGGTCGTTGAAGCGCTTGAAGTGATCGATGTCGACCATCACCAGCGCCAGCGGGGTGTCGTGGCGACGTGCGGTGGCCGCCTCGTGGGCGAGGATCTCGTCGAAGTGACGACGGTTCTTCAGGCCGGTGAGGGGATCCTGGTACGAGAATTCCCTGAGCCTGTCCACCATGCCTTCCAGCTCTCGGGTGCGGGCGGCGACTTCCTGCTGCAGGTCGCGGTTGAGACGCCGGATCTCGCGTTGGGTGCGGGAGTAGTCGGCCACCGAGATCGCCACCAGGGCGAGCGAGAATGCCAGGGCGCCGAGGCTGACGGGAATCCGTTGCCACGGCAGCAGGCCATGGGCCACCGCCATGTCGGCAATCAGCAGCAGACCGAAGAGCGCATAGGCCGCGATGATCACCTTCTGCTCCGGCACCAGGGTGCGCCACTGGATGACGATGGCGACGAACATGATCGTGAGGCTGATCAGCAGCAGGGCGTCGAAGGGCGGGTAGGTGCTCGAGAGGTTGATGACACCCGCCGCCGAAAGGCCCAGAGCGACCACGACATAGAGCAGATGGCCCTGCCACAGGCGCCGCATCAGCAGTGGCTGCTGGCGAGCGAACCAGTGTTCCAGCAGCAGCGCCATGGCCACCGGCAGCATGAAGTAGGCGCCGGCGGCGAGGGTGTCCCACAGCAATGGCTGCTCCAGCAGCAGTTGGCTGGCCTGGCTCTCGGCGAGGATCATCATCCCCGAGGCCAGCGAGAAGAGGCCGATGCCGGCGAAGCTTCGACGGTTGGCGTGGGGCACGGCGAGGATGAAGGCGAGCAGGGCGATCAGCAGGGAGAAGCCACTGACCACCAGGGCCTGGGCGGAGCGTTCCAGAATGTAGAGGATCAGGTCGGGGCGCTCCATCAGCTTGACCTCACCCCACAGCCCGATATCGGTGTAGTCCGAGAAGACGCGGAAGTGGAGACGCTGGCCGGCGAACCTCTCCGGCAATTCGATCATGTGCCAGGGCCACCCCGCGAAGCGTCCTTCCCCGCGTTCGTCGAAGTGGCCGTACTGGTAGATGAGCTCCGAGCCCAGGTAGACCTGCACGATCAGGTCGACGCTGTAGATGTAGAGCACCGGGTCGCGCCAGCCTCCGTCGGGAAGCGGGATGCGGAACCAGACGTGGTGCCGTCCCTCGCGCCCCGGCGGGTTGGAGGGGAAGGCGATGGGATGCCACTCGGTGGGGGCTTCCTGCCGCGTCCAGAGGGGCGTGGCGTCGTCATCGAAGGGAGAGTCGCCCCAGCGGTATTGCCACCCCGTCTCGAGGGGCAGCGTCGACGAATCCGCCTGCAGCGGGGAGCCGGCCAGCAAAGAAAGCAACAGGGCCCAGACCACTGGGATGAGGGTCGAACGCATCGGGACTCGAAATCGGCCGCAGGAAGCTTGGCCAGTATAGAGCAAGGCGTGCGCCCTGTCCGCGGGTCCCCGTCGGCTCGCCCTGGTCGCCTGGCGGGACGCCGGTATCGATTTCGAGGGTTTATACCGTTATCTTTCATGGCGCCCCGACATGCGCCGCACCGTCGGCTTTGAAGCCGCCAACCAGAGAGTCAGGTGCCAGGGGATGCGACGACGAACGCGGAGAGACCGGCGGCCTCGACCAGCGCCCGGGTGTAGTCGGTCGTCGGTCGGCCGAGCACCTCCAGGCAATCTCCCTGCTCCACGACCTCGCCCTCCTTGAGCACCATCACGCGATGCGCCATCGCCCGGATCACGGCCAGGTCATGGCTGATGAACAGGTAGCTCAGGCCGCGGCGCTGCTGGAGGTCGCGCAGCAGTTCGACGAGCTGCTTCTGTACCGTGCGATCGAGCGCCGAGGTGGGCTCGTCGAGCACCAGCACTTCGGGTTCGAGAATGATGGCGCGAGCGACCGCGATGCGCTGGCGCTGACCACCGGAGAACTCGTGGGGATAGCGCGAGGCGCAGTCGAGCGGCAGGCCGACCTCCGCGAGCGAGGCCTGGACCCGGCGCACCACCTCGGCCTCGTCCAGCTCCGGGTAGTGGAAGCGCAGCCCCTCGCTGATGATCTCGGAGACCGGCAGGCGCGGCGATAGCGAGCCGTAGGGATCCTGGAACACCACCTGCAGGCGCCGGCGTTGCCGGCGCAGGTCGTTGCCGGTGAGCCGATCCAGGCGGGCCTCGCCGAAGCGGATCTCGCCTTCGCTCGTGGCCAGTCGCAGCAGGGCGAGGGCGAGGGTGGTCTTGCCGGAGCCGGATTCGCCGACGATGCCCAGTGTTTCGCCCCGGGCCAGGGTGAGAGACAGGGGCTGCACGGCGACGAAGGGCGCCGGCCGTGGGGCGAAGAGCCGCCTGGGACGCTGGAAGGCGACGCTCAATCGATCGGCCTCGAGCAGTGGCTGTCGCGAGGCGAGCGTGACGGGGCGCCCCCGGGGTTCGGCATCGAGCAGGAGGCGGGTGTAATCGCTGCCCGGCGAGCGGAATACCTCGTCGACCGGCCCGGTCTCCTGCTCGCGGCCTTCGTAGAGCACGCAGACCCGATCGGCATGGCGCCGCACCAGGTTGAGGTCGTGGGTGATGAACAGCATGCCCATGCCGTGACGGTCGCGCAGCTCGGCGAGCAGGGCGAGGATCTCCTTCTGCACGGTGACGTCGAGCGCCGTGGTGGGCTCATCGGCGATCAGCAGCTCCGGGTCGTTGGCGATGGCCATGGCGATCATCACCCGCTGGCGCTGGCCGCCGGAGAGCTGGTGGGGCCAGGCATCGAGCAACTCGTCGGGGCGCGGCAGCTTGACCTGGATGAGCAGTTCCCTGGCCCGGGCGCGGGCGGACTGGCCGCTCAGCCCCTGGTGCAGCCGCAGTGTCTCGCCGATCTGCTTGGCCACGGTGTGCAGGGGGTTGAGGGAGGTCATCGGCTCCTGGAAGACGAAGCCGACCCTGGCCCCCCGCAGCGCCTGCCAGTCGCGACGTTTCAGGCGCGTGAGGTCGGTATCGCCCAGCCAGCGGCCACCCTCGACCCGGGCGTTGGCCGGCAGCAGGTTCATCGCCCCCAGCGCGCTGACCGACTTGCCGGAGCCGGACTCGCCCACCAGGGCCAGGGTCTCGCCACGCCGAATCTCCAGCGAGAGGCGATCGACCACCACGGCGTCGTCGAAGGCGATGTGCAGTTCATCGAGGCGCAGCAGGGTGTCAGGCATGGGGCGGAGTCCTTGGCGTCGGGGCACTGGGAGCGGCGTACTGGATATGGCGCGGATCGAAGGCGTCGCGCAGCCCCTCGCCGATGAACACCAGCAGCGACAGCATCAGCGACAGGCTGACGAAGGCGGTGATACCGAGCCAGGGGGCGTGGAGATTGTTCTTGCCCTGGGCGACCAGTTCGCCCAGCGACGGTGACCCCGGCGGCAGGCCGAAGCCGAGGAAATCGAGCGCGGTAAGCGTGGTGATCGCCCCGGTGAAGAGAAACGGAATGAAGGTGAGGGTGGCGACCATGGCGTTGGGCAACACGTGGCGCCACATGATCAGCCGCGGGGTCAGCCCCATGGCCTTGGCGGCACGCACGTACTCCAGATTGCGCGCGCGCAGGAACTCGGCGCGCACCACATCGACCAGGCCCAGCCACGAGAACAGCAGCATGATCCCCAGCAGCCACCAGAAGCCGGGCTGCACGAAGCTGGCCAGGATGATCAGCAGGAAGAGCACCGGGAGCCCCGACCAGATCTCGGTGAGGCGCTGGCCGATCAGGTCGGTCTTGCCGCCGAAATAGCCCTGGACGCCGCCGATGAACACGCCCATCGCCAGGGAGCCGGCGGTGAGCACCAGGGCGAAGGCCACCGACAACCGGAAGCCGTAGATGACGCGGGCCAGGACGTCGCGGCCCTGGTCGTCGGTCCCCAGCCAGTGGCGGCCGTCGGGGGGCGCCGGCGAGGGCTGCATCATCTGCATGTCGAGGGTCTGGTAGGAGAACGGGATCGGTGGCCACAGCGCCCAGCCGTGCTCGTCGATCCGCGCCCGGATGAAGGGATCGTGGTAGTCGGTGCGGGTGGGCAGGAAGCCGCCGAACTCGGTTTCCGGGTAGTCGACCAGCAGCGGCGCATACCACTGGCCGTCGATCCTCATCACGAGCGGCTTGTCGTTGGCGATCAGCTCGGCGGCGAGGCTCAGGCCGAACAGCGCCAGGAAGATCCACAGCGACACCCAGGCGCGCCGGTTGTGGCGGAACACCGACAGCCGGCGCCGGGCGATGGGGGAGAGCTTGGAGGAAAACGCAAGGGCCATCGTCTCAGGACTCCCGGGTCTCGAAATCGATACGAGGATCCACCCACACATAGGTGAGGTCGGAGATCAGCTTCAGGAACAGGCCGATCAAGGTGTAGAGGAAGAGGGTGCCGAAGATCACCGGGTAGTCGCGCTGCATCACCGCCTCGAAGCCGAGCAACCCGAGTCCTTCCAACGAGAAGATGACCTCGATCAGCAGCGACCCGGTGAAGAAGATGGTCACCAGCGCCCCGGGCAGGCCGGCGATGATGATCAGCATGGCGTTGCGGAACACGTGGCCGTAGAGGGTCTGGCGGTCGCTCGCCCCCTTGGCCCGGGCGGTGAGCACGTACTGCTTGTGGATCTCGTCGAGGAAGCTGTTCTTGGTCAGCATGGTCAGGGTGGCGAAGCTGCCGATGGTCATCGCCACCACCGGCAGGGTGATGTGCCAGAAGTAATCCTTGATCTTGCCCCAGGCCGAGAGCTCGGCGAAGTCCGGCGAGGTCAGCCCGCGCAGCGGGAAGAGGTCCCAGTAGCTGCCACCGGCGAACAGCACGATGAGCAGGATGGCGAACAGGAAGCCGGGGATGGCGTAACCGACGATCACCAGCCCCGAGGACCAGACGTCGAAGCGCGAGCCATGGCGCAGCGCCTTGCGGATGCCCAGCGGAATCGAGATCAGGTAGACCAGCAGGGTGGTCCAGAGGCCCAGCGAGATCGACACCGGGAGCCGCTCGATCATCAGCTCGACCACGGGGCGGTCGCGGAAGAAGCTGTTGCCGAAGTCGAAGGTGACGTAGTCGCGGATCATGCCGGCGAAGCGCAGGTGGGCCGGCTGGTCGAAGCCGAACTGTTGCTCGAGCTGCTCGATGAAGCGCGGGTCGATGCCGCGGGCCCCGCGGGACTCGTCGCGCACCACGACATCGCCGCCACCGGCATCGAGTCGCGTGCTGACCATGCTGTCGATGCCTTCGAAGCGGGCCAGCATCTGATCGATGGGGCCGCCGGGGGCGGCCTGCACGATGATGAAGTTGAGCAGCATGATCCCCAGCAGGGTGGGAATCATCAGCAGCAGGCGGCGCAGGATGTAGCGGGTCACGGTGCGTCCTTGTCGGCAAGGGGGATGTCAGCGACCGCGTAGCCGACGGTTGAGTTCGGCTTCGCGCTCGGCATCGACCCACCAGGCGGCGAGGTCCATGCCGTACTCGGGAAAGGGTTCGGGCCAGGCGAACTTGTCCCATACCGCGATCCGCGTCTCCCCGGAATGATACTGGGGAATCAGGTAGAAGCCCCACAGCAGCACGCGATCCAGGGCGCGGGTGATGGTATTGAGCTCCTCGCGGCTATCGGCGCGGATCAGCCGTTCGACCAGGTCGTCGACCACCGGGTCGGCGAGTCCCATCAGGTTGCGGCTCTGGGGGGTGTCGGCGAAGTCGCTGGTCCAGAACTCGCGTTGCTCGTTGCCGGGGTTGTTGGATTGCGGGAACTGCCCGATGACCATGTCGAAGTCGAAGCTGCGCAGACGGTTGAGGTACTGGTTGATGTCGACGATGCGGATGCTGCCCTGGACGCCGAGGCGCGCCATGTTGCGCAGCATCGGCTGGACCACCCGCTCCATGCCGGTATCGAACATCAGCACCTCGAGGGAGAGCGGCCGGCCGGTGTCGCTGTGCACCAGCACGCCATCCTCGACCTCGTAGCCGGCCTCGCGCAGCAGCGTCAGCGCCAGGCGCAGTCGCTCGCGCAGGTCCCGGGGGTGGTCGATGGGCACCTCGGCCTCGAAGACGCGTTCGGGCAGCGCCTCGCGGTGGGGCTCGAGGAGTTCGAGTTCCGCCTCGCTGGGGAGCCCCCGGGCGGCCATCTCGGAATTCTGGAAGAAGCTCTCGGTACGCCGGTAGGTATCGTAGAAGAGGTTGGCGTTGAGCCAGGGGAAGTCGAAGGTCAGCGAGAGCGCCTCGCGTACCCGCGGGTCCTCGAACTTGTCGCGCCGCAGGTTGAAGACGAAGGCCTGCATGGGGGCGGGCTGGCCGTCGGGCACGGTGATGCGCTTGACCAGGCCGTCGCGATAGGCGGGGAAGTCATAGCCGATCGCCCAGGTGGCGGCCCGGGCATCGATGCGGTAATCCATGACGCCGGACTTGAAGGCTTCCCAGGCGATGTCGCGGTCGCGGTAGTAGTCGTAGATCAGCCGGTCGATGTTATGGCGGCCACGGTTGACCGGCAGGTCGCGCCCCCAGTACTCCTCGACCCGCTGGTAGACGATGCGTCTCCCGGGTTCGACCTCGGCGATGCGATAGGGTCCCGAGCCGGGGTGGCGCGCCAGGGTCGGGGCGGTGAAGTCGCGATCCTCCCAGTAGTGGCGCGGCAGGACCGGCAACTGGCCGACGATCAGCGGCAGTTCGCGGGAGTGGTTGTTGGCGAACTCGAAGCGCACGGTATGAGGATCGAGCGCCTCGACACTGGCCACATCGGCATAGTAGGCGCCATAGAAGGGATTGCCCTGTTCGGTCAGCAGTTCGAAGCTGAACACCACGTCATCGGCGGTCACCGGCTCATCGTCGTGGAAGCGCGCCTCGGGTCGCAGGTCGAACTCGATCCAGTGGCGCTGCGGATCGAGGCGGATGCCTTCGGCGAGCAGCCCATAGGCACTGAAGGGCTCATCGGGGTTGCTCTCGAGCAGGGTGTCGTAGATCTGTGAGATGCCGATGGCCGGCGTACCACGGATGATGAAGGGGTTGGTGGAGTCGAAGCTGCTGCCGACCGCGGCGCGGGTCATGGTGCCACCCTTGGGTGCCTCCGGCTCGACGTGGGGAAAGTGGTCGAAGCCGAGCGGGAGTTCGGGCTCGTCGTAGAGCGCCAGACCGTGGACGGTGGGGACTTCGTCGGCATCGGCGGCCAGCGCCGTTGAACAGTGCCAGCCGGTGGCCAGGGTGCCGAGCAGGAGACAACGTACGGCGATCGACATCGGTGACATCCTTGGTCGGGTCCGGACCCCGGATGACCCGGGGAAAGTTACCGGCATAAGGTGTCAGGCCGTCGTTGTCTTGTAAACCTCCCTGATCAGCGCAGCTTCCACCCTGGCGGGATCAACGGGCGGCGAGGCTGCGTTGCGGAATCTCGAGCACCTGGCCGGCGTGAATCACATCACCGCTCAGGCCGTTGTGCTGGCGGACCTCGACGACACTGAGGCCGTGGCGCGAGGCGATGGCCGAGAGATTGTCGCCGCTTTGCACCACGTAGCGATCGCTGCCGATGGGGGCATCACCGGCCACGGTGGTGGGCTCGGGATTCTCCAGGCGGGCCATCAGCGCCTCCTCGCTGTCGGCGGGGACCAGCAGCACCCGGGCATGGCCGGGGGTGGCGCTGCCGTTGATCAGCCCCGGGTTGAGCTTGGCCAGCTCTTCGTGACTCACCCCGGCGAGGCGGGCGGCCTCAGTCAGGTCGAGCGGACGGGTCAGGGGGATCTTGGCGAAGGCCGGGGCGTCCTCGATCTCGGGAAGAGCGACCTGGTACTCGTCAGGATCGGCGATGATCGCCGCGATGGCCTTGAGCTTGGGCAGGTAGTTCATGGTCTCGGCGGGCAGCCGCAGGCTCCAGTAGTCGCCGCGTTCGCCGCGGGAGAGGGCAGCGTTCCTGGCCCGGTTCACCGTGCCGGCGCCGGCGTTGTAGGCGGCCAGCGAGAGCTCGATGTCGCCGTCGTACCACTGCTCGGCCTGGAGCTCGATGTAGTCCAGCGCGGCCTTGGTCGAACTGACCACATCGAGCCGGCCGTCATAGGCACCGTTGCGGCGCAGGCCCAGGGCGTCGGCGGTACCCGGCATGAACTGCCAGAGGCCGGCGGCACCGCGATGGCTGCGTGCCTGGGGGTCGAAGGAGCTCTCGATGAAGGGAATCAGGGCGATCTCCCCGGGCAGGCCACGGGACTCGATCTGCTCGGTGATCCAGGACAGCCAGGGGCGCGCGCGCTCGGTGATCTCGACGATGTTCCCGGGGTTGGCGCGATAGTGATCGATCCAGTGCCGAACCCGCTCGTTGTAGCGTTCGTCCTGCCACTGGAAGCTGGCACGCAAGCGACTCCATGCATCCCGCGGCTCAAGGGCCAGAGCCTCCCAGAACTGTCCCCCGGGGGGGAAGCCGCTGCTCGATGCCCCGCTGGTCGCCGGCAAGGGCGAGGCCTGGGAAATGGTGCCGGCCGCCATCAGCGAGCCGAGCAGGGCAAGGATGCTGGTCAACCCCAGAATTCGTCGGCGTGTGGTGTGGTAGGTCATCGGTCGGTAGCCTCCTGGTCGCAGCAAGGCCCGGCGGTCGGCCGGGCCCTGGGTGGCGTCCATGTGCGTGTCAGTCAGAAGTTGTCTTTCCAGGCACGCAGGGTGGCGAAGGTCGCCGCGCTGGTGTCGGTGTCGCCATGGGCCGAGGCGGTCCGGCGAACGCTGTCGGCATCACAGCGCAGGAAAGGGTTGATGCGTCTCTCACGGCCCAGGGTACTGGGCAGGGTCGGGCGATCGAGCTCCCTGGCCCGACGACACTCCTCCATGGCTTTCTCGACGTCGGGGTTCTCCGGGTCGGCGGCCCGGGCGAAGGTCAGGTTGGCCAGGGTGTACTCGTGGGCAGCGAACACCAGGGTGTCGTCGGGCAGGGTGGCGAGCCGTGCCAGAGAGGCATGCATCTGTTCGGGCGTGCCCTCGAACAGCCGGCCGCAGCCGGCGCTGAACAGGGTATCACCACAGAACAGCAGCGGCGGAATGCCCGCGGTGAAGTAGGCGATATGATCCAGGGTATGGCCGGGCACGGCATGCACATCGAGCAGCCGCCCCATGACACGGACCTCGTCACCGTCGCCCACGGTCTCGTCGATGCCGGCAATGCTCGGGTTGTTCGGCCCGATCACCCGCGGCGAATAGCGCTCGATCAGTTCGGGCAGGCCCCCGGTATGATCGTGATGATGGTGGGTGATCAGCACCGTGGAGAGTGTCAGGCCTTCGCGCTCGAGCATGTCGATGACGGGGGCCGCATCACCCGGGTCGATCACGCAGACTTCCGAGGTCGAATCCTGGCGCAACAGCCAGATATAGTTGTCGCTAAAGGCGGGAATCGGTGTCACGCTCATCATGGGCATGGAGTCCTGATTCGGGACATGAATCACCGCTGCTGACCAGGGCTGGCTCTCGACGGACGACGCACAGGAGCCTTGCCGGCTCTCGTCATGGTCAGACGCTGCCGTGAATCGGAACGGGTTGCAAAACCCCGCATCTTGGAGGGAAGTGCACGCCATGTCAACTTCGTCACCCGCCACCGACCTGGCGCGACTGGTGCGGGATGGCCGTCGCTATTGGGCGAGTCCGGCCGGGCAGGCCGTCTGGCAGGCCGAGCGCGCCTGCCTGGGGCCGGTATGCGAGCGGTTGTTCGGCGCCCATAGCCTGGAGCTGGGCATGACCAGCGCCCTGGCCGACATGTGCCCGGTACGACACGCCATGCGCTGGGCACCGACCCGGGAGCTGGTCGAGCAGGCGGCGACCCTGGTCTGTCCCCCCGATGCGCTGCCGCTGCGCGACGACAGTCTCAGTCTGGTGGTGATCCACCATCTGCTGGAGGTGCTGCCCGACCCGCACCACATGCTGCAGGAAGCCGCCAGGGTCACCGCCGATGACGGCCGGCTGATCATCTTCGGCTGGGTACCCCTCGGGCCGGCCGGCTTGTCTCGGGCCTGGCCGGGCCGGCTGCGCCGGTTGCCCTGGTGCGGCCACTGGCGTACGCCGGGCCGGCTCAAGGACTGGCTGGCATTTGTCGACTTCGAGATCGAGCGGGTAGACTACTGTGGTTTTCATCTGCCCGGCAGCCTGCCGCGCAATGCCATGCTGGAGACCCTGGGGCGGCGCCACAATCTGCCTCTGGGCGACAGCTACATGATTTATGCCCGTCGCAAGCCGCACCTGGCCCAGACCCAGCGCTCGCGCCTGTCCTTCGCCCGCCCGCTTGGCGGTTCGGCACTGGGCGGGGCCACGCGGCTCGGGCCGCCGCGGATCGAGCCGGAACAGGAAAGGATGACCGAGGGTGACTGATACACACCAGGCCGATGCACTTCCCCGAGTCACCATCTACACCGACGGCGCCTGCCGCGGCAACCCGGGCCCCGGCGGCTGGGGGGCCCTGCTGATGAGCGGAAGCCACGAGAAGAAGCTCAACGGTTTCGAGGCCACCACCACCAACAACCGTATGGAGCTGATGGCAGCGATCATGGCCCTGCGTGAGTTGAAGCGACCCTGCGAGGTGGCCCTGTGGACCGACTCCGAGTACCTGCGCCGCGGCATTACCGAGTGGATCCATGGCTGGATCAAGCGTGGCTGGAAGACCGCCAGTCGCGCCCCGGTGAAGAATGCCGAGCTGTGGCGGGAGCTCCATGAGGAGACCCACCGCCACCGGATCGAGTGGCATTGGGTCAAGGGGCACAGCGGCCACCCGGGCAACGAGTGCGCCGACGCCCTGGCCAACGAGGCCATCGACCGACACCAGCGGGCGCGCGCCTGAGCCGTTTCCACACCATCCCAAGCCGAGCAGACGAGATACCATCATGCGTCAGATCATCCTGGATACCGAGACCACCGGCATCGACCCGCGCGAGGGCCACCGGCTGGTCGAGATAGGGGCGGTCGAGATGGTCAACCGCCGCCTTACCGGCAACACCTACCATCAGTACATCAACCCCGAACGGGAGATCGAGGCCGAGGCCGTGGCGGTGCACGGCATCACCAATGAGCGAGTCGCCGACGAGCCGGTGTTTGCCGCGGTCGCCGACGATTTCTGGGCCTTCATCGTGGGGGCCGAGCTGGTGATCCACAACGCCCCCTTCGACGTGGGCTTCATGGATCACGAGTTCGCGATGCTCAACCGCCGGCGCGGCGAGCCGCGGCTGGGCCCGGTCGCCGAGCACTGCCGGATCCTCGACACCCTGCAGATGGCCCGGGACAAGCATCCCGGCCAGCGCAACAACCTCGATGCGCTGTGCAAGCGTTACGAGATCGACAACGGTCACCGGGTGCTCCACGGGGCCCTGCTCGATGCCGAGATCCTCGCCGATGTCTACCTGGCGATGACCGGCGGCCAGACGGCGCTATCACTGGATGCTTCCGCAGGTAGCGGCGAAGGCGCGGCGACCGGCAACACGGGCCTGGTCATTCGACGCCTCGCCCTGGAGCCGGGACGGCTCGGCGTGCCTTCCCCGAACGAGGCCGAGCTGGCCGCCCACCAGGCCAAGCTGGGGCGTATCCGCGAGGCCGCCGGCGAGTGTCTCTGGGACCGGCTCGCCAAGGGAGGAACCCCGAGCTGATGCTGCGGCGTGACCTTCCCGTGGGTGCTGCCAGCGGTCACGTCATCCGCCTGGCCGAGGGGCGCATCGCCCCGGCACCGGATGGTGGTTTCCTGCAGCCTGCCCGCCCCTGGACCCCCGACATGCAGCCGCTCTGCTACTGGAACGACGCACCGGTGGCGCTCAGCCTCGAGGAAAGGGCTGGGGATACCTGGCCCGACGGGCGCGGTTGGCTGGGGCAACTTCCGGAATCCTGGTTCGCCCTGCTCGCCACGGCCCTTCAGGTGGGGGCCTGGTTGCGCGATCATCGCTTCTGCGGACGCTGCGGAGCTCCCGCCTCCCGGCTGGATGCCGAGTTCGCCATGCATTGCCAGCGTTGCGGCCACCGCAACTACCCGCGCATCTCGCCCTGCATCATCACCCTGGTGACCCATGGCGAGTCGCTGCTGCTGGCCCGCAGCCCGCGCTTTGCCCCCGGCCGGTACTCGACCCTGGCAGGTTTCATCGAGCCAGGGGAGGCCGCCGAGGAAGCGGTGCGGCGGGAGATCTTCGAGGAGGTGGGGCTCACGGTGGGGCGGGTGCGCTATTTCAAGAGCCAGGCCTGGCCCTTTCCTCATGCGCTGATGCTGGGCTATTTTGCCGAGGCGGCGAGCCGGCGCATCCGCATCGACGGGGTCGAGATCTCCGATGCGGCCTGGTTCAGCCCGCGACGTCTCCCGCAGTTGCCGCCGCTCTATTCCATCTCGCGGGCGCTGATCGAGACGCACCTGAACGAAGTGAGGGCAGCGCCATGACGACGGGCCGCCCAAGGGCGGCCCGTTCATCGGTCGTGCCGGGTACTCAGCCGACGGGAAAGAGGCTGCCGAGCCTGGTCGCCAACATGACGTTGCCGGTAGCCTTGAGCTTGCCGGTCATGAAGGCGGTCATGCCGTTGATCTGGCCGTTCATCACTCCCTTGAGGGTATCGGTACTCATGCTCAGGGTCACGGAGGGGTCGTGGTGCTCGCCCTCCTCGACGGCGAGGCTGCCATCCTTCACCACCAGATAGTGGCTGTTGGCATCGCTGAAGTGGAACTGGAAGACCTCGTCCATGCCGCTGGCGGCCTGGGCGTTGAAACGAGTCTGCAGCTTGTCGAGGGTCTTGGGGGTCATGTCGGATCCTTGATCTGGGGATTGGGTGATGGGCGCGGGCGCCGTCGACGATGAGGACGAGAATATTTAAAACGATCGTTTCAATCAAGTATTGCTCCCGCCTCCGCTTCATGCATGGCTGGGAGGCGACGAGAGCCGCGAGGCGAGGAGAGCCCGGTGAACGAGTGGTTGACGGATTTCGGCATGTTCCTGGCCCAGGTGTTGAGCCTGGTGGTGATCGGCGGCCTGGTGGTCGCCGTGGTGGTGAAGGCGCGTGGCGAAGTGGGCGAACGCACCCGGCTGCGCATCGAGGAGCTCAACACGAACCGCGAGTATCGGCGCCGCCGCCTGACCATGGCGGCCAGTGAGCCCGGTGAGCGCAAGCGTCTGCTCAAGGGCTTCCGCAAGGATGACAAGTCTCGCGGTCGGCGTGGACGAAAGGGCAAGGCGGAGTCCCGGCAGACGGTGTGGGTGCTCGACTTCCATGGCGACCTCCGCGCCAGTGCGACCGGTCGCCTCGGCGAGGAGGTATCGGCGCTGCTGGATGCCGCCGACGAGGGGGACGAGGTGGTGATACGCCTGGAGTCGGCGGGGGGGCTGGTGCATGCCTATGGCCTGGCCGCCGCCGAGCTCGATCGACTGCGCGAGGCCGGGTTGCGGACCACCGTCTGCGTCGACAAGGTGGCCGCCAGCGGCGGCTATCTGATGGCCTGCGGCGCCGATCAGCTGCGTGCCGCGCCCTTCGCGGTGCTCGGCTCCATCGGCGTGGTGGCCCAGTTGCCCAATGTCCACCGCCTGCTCAAGCGTCACGACATCGACGTGGAACTGCTCACCGCCGGGCGCTACAAGCGCACCCTGACGGTGTTCGGCGAGAATACCGAGGAGGGGCGCGAGAAGTTTCGCGAGGACCTGGAAGGCATTCACTCGCTGTTCAAGCGTCATGTGGCCGAGCGCCGCCGGCACCTCGATATCGAGGCGGTGGCCACCGGTGAGGTGTGGTACGGCAGTGAGGCGCTCGAGCAGGGGCTGGTCGATGCCCTGGGAACCAGCGAGGCCTATCTGGCCGAGCGCATGAAGGATGCACGGGTGATCGGCCTGAAGCTGGAGCCGAAGCGTAAGCTGGGCGAGCGCCTCGGCATGGCGGTCTCTCGTGGCGTGGAACGGGCCGTCGAGCGTGGTCTCGAAGTGCTCGACGCCAGCCGCTGGCAGAAGCGCTGACGGCCTGTCTCAGGGCGTCGCGTCGAAGCCGAGCCGACCGAGTGCCTCGATCACGGTGCGCGCACTGTTGCCGTGCAGCGAGTAGTAGATGGTCTGGGAGGCGCGACGTGTGCTGACCAGGCCCTCGCGGCGCAGGATCGCCAGGTGCTGTGACAGTGCCGACTGGCTGAGGGCGAGCCGCTGGTTGAGCTCCGTCACCGAGAGTTCATTGCCGTCGAGCAGGCACAGGATTCTCAAGCGATTGTCATTGGCCATGGCCTTGAGCAGTGTGGTTGCCTGGTCGATGATCGGATCCCCGCCATCGAGCAGGCGAGAGGCGACGCTGTTAGAAGTGCTCATGAGGATCCCCTCCTGCGCTGACAGGCCCTGCGGCCCCGGCACAATGCCCCGTCACCTGGCTATCGCCGGCGGTTTGAGGCATTGCTGACGTTTCCCCCCGACCCTCCGTGGCACTTCCCGGCCCTGGCCTGGCAACTAGGCATTTTCTGTTTTAATCATTGCTCAAGCATAGCCCACCGCAAGCCCAAGCCAAGCCGCGTTTTCACGATGGTTCAATGGCGCGGACAGGGTGATCTGTGCTTACCATCGGCCTTGTTGTCGACAACATGGCTCGAGATCCTTCACCTTTTGTCGAAAATTAGCCGATGGTATGAGGGCGCCGAGACAAAACTCCTCTAGAGTGTCAACAATTCCAGCCGTCATCCGATTGCAGACAGGACGCCCATGAGCCCCTATCATCGCGAATTCCGCCGCTCCATCGAGCAACCCGAAACCTTCTGGGCCGAACAGGCACGCCGGCTTCCCTGGTTCACGCCGCCCACCACGATCCTCGAGTACGACGAGGCAGGCCATGCCCGCTGGTTCGTCGATGGCGAGCTCAACATCTGCCACGCTGCCCTTGACCACCATGTCGAGCAGGGGCGTGGTGACCAGCCGGCGATCTACTGGGACTCGCCGGTCACCGCCGCCAATCGCGTGATCACCTATGCCGAGCTGCGCGATCAGGTGGCCCGTTTCGCCGGAGCGCTCAAGGGACTCGGAGTGGAGAAGGGCGACCGGGTGGTGATCTACATGCCGATGGTGCCCGAGGCCCTGGTGGCGATGTATGCCTGTGCCCGGCTCGGTGCGGTGCATTCGGTGGTGTTCGGCGGCTTTGCTCCCCACGAACTGGCGGTGCGCATCGAGGATGCCGAACCCCGGGTCGTTGTCGCCGCCTCCTGCGGCGTCGAGGTCGATCGGGTCATCCCCTACAAGCCGATCATCGACGCGGCCATCGAACAGAGCCGCTACAAGCCCGAGGCCTGCGTGGTGCTGCAGCGCGCCCAGCATCGCGCCGAGCTGGGGCCGATCGACCACGACTGGACAGCCCTGGTCGATAAGGCCGAGCCTGCCGACTGCGTGCCGGTCAGGGGCAGCGACCCGCTCTACGTGCTCTACACCTCCGGGACCACCGGCAAGCCCAAGGGGGTGGTGCGGGACACGGCGGGTTATGCGGTGGCGCTGCACTACTCCATGGAGACCATCTACGACATGGCGCCGGGGGAGGTGTTCTTCTCGGCCTCCGACGTGGGCTGGGTAGTCGGTCACTCCTACATCGTCTACGCCCCGCTGCTGCGTGGCTGTACCACCGTGGTCTACGAGGGCAAGCCGGTGAAGACCCCGGATGCCGGCGCCTTCTGGCGACTGATCGCGGAGTATCGGGTGAAGAGCTTCTTCACCGCGCCGACCGCCTTCCGGGCGATCAAGAAGGAGGACCCGGACGGCAAGCTGCTCGGACAGCACGATATTTCCTGCCTCAAGGCGCTCTTCCTCGCCGGCGAGCGGCTCGACCCGCCAACCTTCCACTGGCTCGACGACCTGCTGGACGTACCGGTGATCGACCACTGGTGGCAGACCGAGACCGGCTGGCCCATCGCCGCCAACCTCCAGGGCCTCGAGCCGATGCCCACCAGGGCCGGCTCGGCCACGGTGCCGGTGCCTGGCTTCGACGTGCAGATCCTCGACCGGGAAGGCGAGCAGGCCGCGGCCATGGAGCAGGGCAGTGTGGTGATCAAGCAGCCGCTGCCGCCGGGCTGCCTGGTGGGAGTGTGGCGCGACCCGCAGCGCTTCCACAGCGCCTACATGGCGGCCTTTCCCGGCTACTATCTCACCGGTGACGGCGGCTATTTCGACGAGGACGGTTACCTCTTCATCATGGGGCGCACCGACGACGTCATCAACATCGCCGGCCACCGCCTCTCCACCGGCGAGATGGAGGAGGTGGTCGGCGCGCACCCGGCGGTCGCCGAGTGCGCGGTGATCGGCATCCACGACGCCCTCAAGGGGCAGCTCCCGGTGGGGTTGGTGATTCCCAAGGATGGCTTCGATGGTGACGAGGTGGCCCTGGAGGAGGCGCTGATCGCCCTGGTGCGCGAGAAGATCGGCCCGATCGCCTGCTTCAAGCAGGTGCTGGTGGTCGATCGGCTGCCCAAGACCCGCTCCGGCAAGATCCTGCGCAAGCTGCTGCGCAACATCGCCGACGGCAAGGAGTACGGCGTGCCCTCGACCATCGACGACCCGGCGAGCCTGCAGGACGTCCACGAGGCGATGAAGGCGCGCTCTGTCGGGGCGGCCCACGACGCTCGCCAGGTCTGAGACCGCAGACCTGCAGGACCGGCGCCGTCCCTGGAGGGCGGCGTCAGCGTATGCGCTCACCCCGGGCGCATGGCCAGGTGCGCCGCGAGGCCGTATAATGCGCGCCCCTGAAGCCACCGCAGCCGAGGAGATTGCCATGCCCATCGCACTCAATCATGTGGATACCGGAGGTGTGGGCATTCCGCTGGTGGTCGTCCATGGCCTGTTCGGCAGCGCCGACAACTGGCGCTCCCACGTGAAGGCATGGCAAGAGGGGCGCCGGGTGATCGCGGTGGACCTGCGCAATCACGGCCGCTCGCCCCATGCCAGTGGCATGGGCTATGAGGCGATGGCCGCCGACCTGCTCGCGCTGCTCGACCGCCTGGGCATCGAGCGCGTCCACTTGCTGGGCCACTCGATGGGCGGCAAGGTGGCGATCAGCCTGGCGCGGCTCGCGCCACGCCGCGTGGCCTCGCTGATCGTTGCCGATATCGCGCCGCGGGCCTATGGGCATGACCACGATACCGTCTTCGCCGCCCTGCGGCGGGTCGCCGAGGGTAGGCCCGCCAACCGGCGCGAGGCCGACGAGCTGCTCGCCGAGCATGTCGAGGAACGCGCCGTGCGGCTGTTTCTCGCCACCAACCTGGAGCGAGCCGAAGAGGGCGGCCTCCGGCTGCGCCTGGGGCTCGACGAGATCCAGCAGGACTACGAGGCGATCATGGGCGCCCCGGCCGGAGAGGGGGCTTTCACCGGGCCTACCCTGGTGCTGCGCGGCGCACATTCGTACTACGTCACCGACGCAATGCTGCCCGAGCTTCGCGAGGTGTTGCCCGAGGCGCGGCTGGTGACCCTGGACGCCGGACACTGGCTGCATGCCGAACGGCCCGAGGCATTCCGCCAGGCGGTGGATGACTTCCTCGGCGAACCGGGTTGATCCGGCCTCAGAAGGTGCCGGGGTCGAGGGCCAGGCGCTCCACCGGGGTCAGGCGCTCGACCAGGCCGGCATCGTGCAGGAACTTCTCGAAGCGGGCATAGCGGCCGTGGTCGACGGCCGCCGGGCTGGCGTTCAGGTGCATCAGGATGTCCGGCCAGGCCGCCAGGTTGGCCGGCGTGTCCAGCCCCGGCTCGGCGGCCAGTAGCTGGGTCCAGGCCGCGGACGGGTGCTCCAGGATCCAGGCGGTGGCTTCCTCCAGCGCCTCCACCAGCTCACGAATCGCCCCACGCTGGCCATTCAACCGATCGCGGTTGGCCAGCAGAATCAATCCGTCGTGCAGCGGTACCCCGTGCTCCTCGACCCGTATCAGGCGGGTAGCGATCCCTTCGTCGCCGAGTTCGCGGGGCAGCAGGTGGCGCATGGCGCCGATCACGCCATCCACCTCGCCCTCGCTGATCGCCCGTCCAGGGCCGAAATTGATGCCGCGCACCTCGACCTCGGCGCGCTTGATGCCATGGGGGCGCAGCAGGGTATCGAGCAGCACCGACAGGCTGTCTTCGTCGGCATGGCCGATGCGTCGTCCCGCCAGGTCGGCAGGCGAGTCGATCTGCAGGCCGTCGCGGACGACCAGTGCGGCCAGTGAGCCGTCGACCAGGGTCGCGACCCGTATCAGCGGCAGGCCCTGGTCGACCTTCAGATGAAGCAGTGGCTGGCGGGTCAGGGCGAGATCTACCCGCGAGGCGGCCAGCAGCTTGGTCGGTACGTTGGGGTCGGCCGGCGTCGATAGTCGCACCTCGAGGCCGCGCCGCGCGAACATGCCCTTGTCACGGGCTACGATCAGGGCGGCATGCCGGGGGCTCGGGTACCAGTCGAGCATCACCTCCAGTTCCGTCATCGGCGGTGGCGCGATGGGTTCGGCCGGCGCCCGGGCAGAGCTGGGCACCGCGGGTTCGGCCTCACCGTCGAGCCGCTTCGGCAGTGTCGCCATGGGCGCTTCACCCGACCCCCGCCGGCGTACCTCCGGCGGGGGGGCGGCCGGTCCGCTTGCCTCTGCCGATGGCGCCGGACCCAATGGTGTCTTGCCCAGCACGGGCACCATCACCTCGGTCTCGAGGACAGGGGGCGGCAGGGGCGGCGCCGCCAGCGACTCATCTTCGCCCCCGGCGACATGCCGGGACGGCATGGTCAACGCCACCAGGAGTGACAGGGTAAATCCCCAGCTCGGCAGGCGGCGAGCGCGAGTGGTCATCGTGGGGGGCTCCAACGGCTGGAAACGACAGGGACGCCCGTGGCGCGGCGCCAGTTTAGCCTCTGGCACTTCGCCGTGACCAGCTCGGACCATCCCGCACGCCTGGCGCGCCGTCGCGACGGACAACGGGGCATGCGATAATCGCCCTTCCCCGATGTCAGGGCAGGACGCCATGGATCTCATCAATACCCTCTTTCTGCTCAGCGGCTTCCTGATTGCCCTGAGCGTGCTCGCCAGCCGGCTCTCCACCCTGGTGGGGCTGCCGCTGCTGCTGATCTTCCTGGGGCTCGGCATGCTGGCCGGGGAGGAGGGGGTGCTCGGCATCCAGTTCGACGACTATTCGCTGGCCTTCCTGATCGGCCACCTGGCGCTGGCCATGATCCTGCTCGACGGCGGGCTGCGTACCCGGCTGAAGACCTTCCGGGTCGGTTTCCGGCCGGCGCTCTCGCTGGCCACCTTCGGGGTGTTCATCACCAGTGCCCTGGTCGGAGCGCTGGCCATGTGGATCTTCGAGCTGAGCCTGGTGCAGGGGCTGCTGGTGGGTGCCATCGTCGGCTCCACCGACGCCGCCGCCGTGTTCTCGATGCTCAGCGGCCGCGGCATCAATCTCAACGAGCGCGTCGGTGCCACCCTGGAGATCGAGTCCGGCACCAACGATCCCATGGCGATCTTCCTGACCATCATGCTGGTCGAGGTGCTGGTCGGGGAGATCGGTGGCGTGATGAGTACCACGCTGTTCCTGATCCAGCAGTTCGGATTCGGGGTGGCGATCGGTCTGGGGGGAGGCTGGCTGATCGCCAAGCTGCTGCGCTGGGTCGACCTGGCCCCGGGGCTCTACTCGCTGCTGGCCCTGGCCCTGGGGTTCTGTGTCTTCGGCCTGACCAGCGTGCTGGGCGGCAGCGGCTTCCTGGCCATCTACCTCACCGGCCTGATGATCGGCAACCAGCCCGGCCGGCACCTCAATTTCATCCTGCCGGTGCACGATGGCCTGGCCTGGCTCAGCCAGATCGGCCTGTTCCTGGTGCTGGGGCTGCTGGTCACTCCCAGCGAGATGCTCGAGTACGCACTGCCCGCCTTGCTGGTGGCCCTGGCGCTGATCTTCGTGGCGCGCCCGCTGGCGGTACTGATCACCATCAAGCCGTTCTTCAAGTTTCGCTGGCGTGAGGTGGGGTTCATTTCCTGGGTGGGGCTCAGGGGAGCGGTGCCCATCGTGCTGGCGATCTTTCCGGTGATCGGGGGGGTGGAGAATGCCTCGCTCTATTTCAACGTCGCCTTCGCGGTGGTGCTGATGTCGCTGCTGATCCAGGGGGGGACGCTGCCCTGGATGGCCCGCTGGATGAAGGTCGAGGTGCCGCGCAGCGTGACGCCGAACCTGCGCGGCCCGCTCGGGGTGCTGCCGGAGAACGACTACGAGATGTTCGTCTACGAGGTCGAGAACTCCGACCTCGAGGACGTGCCGATCCGCCTGCTGCGCTTCCCTTCCGGGGCGCTGATCTCGGCGCTGTTCCGCGAGCACGCCATGCTGCACCCCAAGGGCGGTACCCGGCTGCAGCTCGGCGACGTGATCTGCGTGATCGGCCGCACCGATGACCTGCCGGCCCTCAACCGGCTGTTCAACGGCGAGGCCAAGCTCAAGCGGGAGCGTGCCTTCTTCGGCACCTTCACCTTCGACGGCGACGCCCGGATGCAGGATATCGCCGATGTCTACGGCCTGACCCTGAGCCCCGGCGAGAAGGAGATGACCCTGGACCAGTTCATCTCGCTGCGGGTCGGTGGTCACCCGGTGGTGGGCGATGACGTCGACTGGCACGGTATCCACTGGGTGGTCAGCGAGGTCGAGGGCGACAGGATCACCCGGGTGGGGCTGCGCCTCTACTGAGCCGGCTCCGCTGCCTGCTGCCCGGCGCTGGCAGGCAGCGGACGGGTACGCTTCAGCGCCGTGTCTTCGGCTGCTTGCGTACGGTGAGTTCGACCTCCACCGACGCCTCCGGGCTGGTCAACCGGACTTCGCCATCCTGCACCGTGCAGCTCAGCGTCATGCCCTTGGCCGCCAGCGAGGCCAGGGCCTGCACCGATGCCGGGGGGATGTCGATGACCGACAGGTTGTCGAGGGCGGCACACTTCCCCGCGACCTGCTCCCACCAGAGCTCGGCGCCATGGCCGCTGTAGGTGTAGAGGATCACACGGCCGGCCCGGCCACAGGCACGGCGGATGGCCTTCTCGTCGGGCTGCCCCAGTTGGATCCAGAGGTCGATGGCGCCGGTCAGGTCCTTCTGCCAGAGGTCGGGCTCGTCCTCGGTGCTCACTCCCCGGCCGAAGGCCAGTGCCTCGTTGGCGTGGAGCGCAAAGGCCAGCAGCCGTACCATCATGCGCTCATCGGTCTCGGAGGGATGACGAGCCACGGTCAGCGCGTGGTCTGCATAGTAGTGCCGATCCATATCGGCGATCTGGAACTGGACCCTGTGAATCGTTGCCTTCAATGCCATCTGTCTACGTCATCCGACCGACTGGAAAAAGTATCTACCATGATGACATAGACGGGGATCGCGAGGGGCAATTGATACCGAGATGGCCGGAGGGAGGTTGCCGGGGCCGTCTTCCTGCCAGAGGAGACCGAGTCATGCTGATCGTGCATGAGGCGAACATCCGGGGCCGCGACTTCTTCGTGGGTGACATTCACGGCCAGCACCGATTGCTGCTGGAGGCGATGCGGCGTGTCGGTTTCGATCCGGCGACGGATCGCCTGTTTTCCGTTGGCGACCTCATCGACCGTGGTACCGATTCGCTCGCCTGCCTGTCGCTCGCCGCCAGGCCGTGGTTTCACGCCGTGCGCGGCAATCATGAGGAGCTGGCCCTGAGCGCGCTGCGGGAGGGCCAGGACAGCACTGCCTGGGCTCTGTGGATGATCAATGGTGGCGGCTGGGTCGCGCGCAGCGGTGTGGGTGAGGTACGCAAGATCCTGAATGAGGCGCTGCGCCACCTGCCCCTTGCGCGCGAGGTCGCGATCGCCGGGAAGCGCATCGGCATGATTCACGCCGAGCCGCCGGCAGACTGGTCGCGTCTCGCGGACGCCGACCCGGAAACCCTGGTCTGGGGGCGCGCCCGCATCCAGCGGCGCGACGAGACACCGGTGGCGGGGGTCGACGCCGTCGTCGTCGGCCACACCATCGTGGAACGGCCGCTGACCCTGGGCAACGTCCATTACATCGACACCGGGGCCTTCTGCACTGGACAGCTGACCCTGGTCGATGCCCGCGAGCTGCTGAGGTGAGGGGGAAATGATGTGGGTGGCATGAAAAAAGCGCCCGCAGGCGCTTGATTCATGGAGCAGAATGGCGGAGGGACAGGGATTCGAACCCTGGGAAGGCTCTCACCTTCGCCGGTTTTCAAGACCGGTGCATTCAACCGCTCTGCCATCCCTCCGGCTCACGGGGGGGCATATTACCAGTTTTCGAGGTCGGGTCAAGAGCCCCTTGGGATCAAGGCGTTAGCGGGTTCGATCGGCATGGGCCAGAATGGGGGTGAGCGACCCCGGGAGAGCGCATGAATCACGCCCCACCAGTATTCTCTCGTCCCGTTGCCGCCGTCTCGGCGGTGCTGGTGAGTGAGGGGCGGCTCCTGATGGTCCGCCGCCGCCATCCGCCCAATGCCGGTCGCCTGGCCCTGCCCGGTGGGAAGATCGAGGCCGGCGAGAGCCTGGGCGACGCGGCGGTTCGCGAGCTGCTCGAGGAGACCGGGCTGCATGCCACACCGTGCGAGGTGCTGACGGCCATCGATGTCCTCGATCATGATGACCAGGGGCGGTTGCAGACCCATTACGTCGTCGTGGTGATCCGCATGGCAGGGCAGTGGGGTGTCGAGGCGGCGGCTGACGACGCCAGCGAGCTATACTGGATGGGTATGGCGGCGCTGGAGGCCGCTGGTGACGACGTCTGCCCGACGGCCGCCGAGGTGGCGCGCCGGGTTCTCCGGAAGGAGCAAGGGAGGAATCACCGTTGAGACATGGAGAGACAAGGGCTTGCGCCGTGAACTTCGAGTGGGCATTCTAGGTCGCGTGCCCAGATCAATAACCTCAGGGAGCTCTGGATCAATGGCTTACCAAGACACTCGGCTGACACGGCAGCAGACACAGGTGGTCAGCACCAACAAGGTGCTGCGCAACACCTACGGCCTGCTGGCCATGACACTGCTGTTCTCCGCCGTGACCGCCGGCGCCGCCATGGCCATGGGCATCGAGCGGATGAACATCCTGGTGTTCTTCATCGGCGCCTACGGCCTGATGTTCCTCGTGCACAAGACCGCCAACTCGGCGTTGGGACTGCTTTCCACCTTCGCCTTCACCGGCTTCATGGGCTTCACCCTGGGGCCGATCCTCAGTGCCTACCTGGCCTTGCCAAACGGCGCGGCCCTGATCATGAACGCCCTGGCCATGACCGGCCTGACCTTCATCGGCCTCTCCGCCGTGGCGCTGGTGTCCAAGAAGGACTTCAGCTTCCTGGGCAACTTCCTGATGGCAGGCGCCATCGTGCTGATCCTGGCCATGGTGGCGGGGCTGGTCTTCCAGATCCCGACCCTGATGCTGATGGTCTCCGCTGGCTTCGTGCTGTTCGCCTCGGCGGCGATCCTCTACCAGACCAGCGAGATCGTGCACCGGGCCGGCGAGACCAACTATATCCTTGCCACCATCACCCTCTATGTGTCGATCTACAATCTGTTCATCAGCCTGCTGTCCCTGCTCGGCATCATGAGCAGCGACTGAACCCCGCTCGGCTGGATCCTGCTGGCCCCGCCTTCCCGGTGGGGCCAGACTGTTTCCGGAGACCCTCCATGCGCTATGCCATCCTGCTGTTGGGTGCCCCATACAGCTGCCAGGCCTCTCATTCCGCGCTGCGCTTCGCTCGCGCCGTGGTGGAGCGTGGGCACCATCTCGAGACGGTGTTCTTCTACCATGATGGGGTGCAGAATGCGGCCCGTCTGGCGGCCCCTCCCCAGGACGAGCCGCACCTGGTCGACGCCTGGGCGACATTGCACAGCGAGCACGGCACCTCGCTGCAGGTCTGCATCGCCGCCGCCCTGCGCCGCGGGCTGCTCGACGCACGCGAAGCGGCTCGGCACGGCAAGCAGGGCCATAGCGTCGAGCCCCCCTTCGAGCTGACCGGGCTGGGCCAACTGGTCGATCTCGGCCTGAGCTGCGATCGCCTGGTCACCTTCGGCCCCTGAGCCTGTATCGCGTCGAGGAAGCGACATGACCGAGCCAACCCCTTCCGACCTGCTGGTCATCCTGTGTCACGGCCCCCACGGCACCAACTGGCTGCGCGAGGGGCTCGATGCGGCCCTGGTCGCGGCCGCCTTCGGCCGTCGGGTCTCGCTGCTGTTCATGGGCGAGGGCGTGACCGCGCTGCTCCGGGGCCAGCAGGCCGGTCCGCTCGACCAGAAAGGCACCAGCGCGACCCTGGAGATGCTGGAGATGTATGATATCGAGACGTTGCTGGTGGAAGAGGCCGCTCTCGAGCGTTTCGGTCTCACCGAGGCGGATCTGATGCTCCCCGTGCGCCTGCTGTCTGCCGAGGCCATCTCCAGCCAGCCGGGAGCCCACCGCCTGGTGCTGACCTTCTGAGCACGCCACCGGCGACGCCATCCGCTGTACCGAGGATCCCCGCATGCTGTTGCACATTCTGAATCGCTCCCCGGCCGCCAGCCGGGTCTACCAGCAGGCTCTGGCCGCCATGGGGCCGGAGGATCGACTGCTGCTGATCGAGGACGGGGTCCAGGGCGCACTGCCCCAGTTGGTGCGCTACTTCGATGGGCTGCAGGGCCGGCTGTTCGCGCTGCGCGAGGACCTGGCGGCACGCGGTCTCGAGGGGCGCTGCGAGGCGTCGGTCCAGGTGGTCGATGTGGACGGTTTCGTGGACCTGACCGAGGAAGCCGAACGCACGGTGAGCTGGTACTGATGGCAACGACGGAGATCGCACGCTTCGTGGAGATCGAAGGGGACCGGATCGGCCTCGATCCCGAGGGGTACCTGGTCGATCTCGGCGACTGGTCGCCGGCGGTGGCTGTCGCCCTGGCCGCGGAAGAGGGGCTGTCGCTCACCGACGAGCACTGGGAGGTGATCGACGTGCTGCGTACCTTCTACGACCGCTTCGAGATGGCGCCGGCCATGCGCCCACTGGTCAAGGCGGTTGGGCAGGCGCTGGGCCCGGAGAAGGGACGCTCGATCCACCTGATGCGGCTGTTTCCTGGCAGCCCGGCCAAGGTGGGCGCACGCCTGGCGGGCCTGCCCAAGCCGACGAATTGTCTCTGACATGAATTTCCTGGCCCATGCCTGGCTCGCCCGTGGCGGCAGCGATGACTTCCTCTACGGCAACCTGATCGCCGACGGCGTCAAGGGCCCCGATCTCTCCGATTGGGATGCCGCAATCGCGGCGGGAATCCGTCACCATCGGCGGGTGGATGCCTTCGTCGATTCCCACCCGGTGGTTCTCGCGGTGCGGGAAAGAGCCCCGAGGGCCCAGCGACGCTATGCCGGTATTGCCCTCGACCTGGTCTGGGATCACTTCGTCGCCCGCGAACTCGGGCTCGACATGAAGGAGTCGGCGTTGGTCGCCCGCAGCTACCGCCTGCTGGCGACCCGCCAGGCGCCGGCCCGCCTGGCCACCCTGATGCCGGTGCTGGTGGAGCAGGACTGGCTGCACGGCTATGCCGACTTCGCCTTCACCTGCCGGGCCATCCGCGGCATCGGCCAGCGGCTATCCGGTCCCAACCGCCTGGCCGACCTGGTGCCCTGGCTCGAGGCGGACTACGTCAACCTCGAGTCCGACTTCGCCCGGCTGTGGCCGGCGGTCATCGATGCACTAGAGGTTCCCGATCCCTGACCCGGCTCAATCGATTCGACACCACCTCCCACAGTTCCGGACTCGTCAGCACGCTGGCATCTTGTCAGTGATTATCCAGGTGGGGCTCGTGGCTGGTGGAGATCCTGCATTGCGCACGTGCCTTCGGCTCGCAGGCACGTGCGAGCAGATGAACCAGGATGATGGACGCACAGACCGGCACGGCTATCGCTACCCAGGACATCGGAAACCCGAGCGTGTCTGCGCTGAGCCGTGCCTGGCGTGCAATGAAGCCGCGTGTCGTAGCCATCCCCGGGCCGAACAGGCTGAAATAGACCACCGGCACCAGGAAAACGAGCACTGCCGTGCCGCGCACGAGCGCTGCGAGCTGCATCCAGAGCCCCCCCTTGCCGCGAAAGGGGGCCTGAAAGAGCGCCGGGTCGGCTTTCGACTTGAAGGAGAGAGTGGCGCCGAGAAGTCCACTCCAGACCATCATGTAGCGGGCCATTTCCTCCGTCCAGGACGGTGGGGCGCTGAAGGCATAGCGCGCCATGACCTGAATTGCCACGAACACCAGCATTGCCGTCAGACACAGTACCGCAAGGCGCCGGGTCAGCCAGTCCAGCCGATCACTGAGAATGACAATGGAACGGTACATATCCGGTGCACCCTGTCATGAGTATGGTGATTGCCCAGCCTCGAGCACCTTGCGATTCGGCTTCGAACCTCGGCAATGCAGGTCGCGTATTCCGAAGGATCAACGGGTACGTTCGGCGAGCCCGGACCAGATTTCCACCTGTTCCGGTGCCAGGGCCGTGTCATGGTAGACCGACTGTGACAATTCGCGGAATCTCTCTCTCGCGGTATCCGGCAGTACCGTCACCGCCACGCCGGCGGCTTCGAGCTCTGCCAGCGCCTTTGGCGTGATGTCCTCCAGCCAGGCGCGATTGGCCCGGTTGGCGACGTCGACGGCCTCGTCGATCCTTTGTCTCTCGTCATCGCTCAGTCCCCGGTACCAGTCATCCGACACGAGGACGGCACGCAATGCATTCATGACATTGGCATCGGTGAAATAGCGGACGATGTCCGTCTGGCCGAACATGATGGGTACGAGTGGCGTATTGATGTAGCCGTCGACGATGCCTGTCTGCAACGCAGCGGGCACTTCTCCCCACGAGACGATTGTCCCGTTGGATCCCCAGGCCCTGTAGAGGGCGATCTGAGCATCATCGAGGGCCCGCATCCGCAGATCGGCCATGTCGTCAGGTGCGGTAACGGCCTTCTGTGTCGTGATGATGCCCGAAGGCGGCCCGAGCGGTACTATCGCCAGTAGTCGAACGCTGGCGTGTGCGATGTCGTCATTGATCCGTGACAGGACATCGCCTTCGGCCAGGGCTCGGTCCATATGGGCCACGTCATCAAACAGATAGGGTAATCGTACCCCGAAGATGAATGGATCGATGCGCGCAACCGAGTTCACATCCGATAGCGATACTTCCAGCAGGCCCATCGCTATCTGGTCGAGTTTTTCCGCTTCACCACCAAGGGCGTCGCGTGGCAGCTCGCGGGCGCTCATGCCACGCTCGTTGAGCGCCTCGGTAAAGTGGTGCGCCCAGACGTAGGAGCCCGACTTCTCGAGGTCCGGTGGGCTGTCGAGGGCAACCTTGATCTCATTGCTCAAGGCTACAGTGGGTAACGCAAGCAGGGCACTGGCCAAGGCAAGCTTTTTCAACAGTCTCATGGCGTGTCTCCTTTGTGGTTATTATCGTCAATCTACGTTGAAGCCAAATATTCGCGGCAGTGTCAGGCTGATCTCGGGAAAGAATGCGATGATCGACAGGGTGACGATCTGTACGGCGATGAACGGCAGGGTCGCCAGGGCGAGTCGCCAGTAGTTCAGCTTCGCGATCGCCGCCACCACGATGAGGCACTTGCCGAGCGGTGGCGTTATCAACCCGATGCAGAGGTTGAAACACACCACGATGCCCAGGTGTACCGGGCTGATGCCCTGTAGCAGTGCAGTGGGTGCGAGTAGCGGGACGAGCAGGGTGAGCGCCACGGGCGTGTCCATGAACATCCCGGCGATCAGCAGAACGGCGATCAGTAGAATGAGGTAGCGGGTGCCGGTGAGTCCCGCTGAATCCACCCATCCCGCCAGCAATTGCGGCCAACCGAGCAGCCCCGCCAGATAGCTCAGTACCGCGATCGCGCACAGAATGATGAAGATTGCTCCCGTCAAGCGGGCCGTTGCCTCGGCGGCCGCATAGAAGAGCTTCGGCGTCATTCCGCCCAGGAGCCTGCCGACCAGGATGGCCGCCACGACTGCCAGTGCGGCGCCCTCGGTCGGGGTCGTCAGGCCGAAGACGATACTGCCGAGGATGATGACGGGTATGGCCAGGGCCGGGGCGGCCCTCAGGAAGCTGGCTCGGAGAGGCGGGATAGCGATGGCACTGCCGCCAGGATGGTCCTGTCGCCGTGCAAGCCAGCCATTCATGCTGAACAGCATGCCGGCCAGCAGCAGGCCGGGAAGAATGCCGGCCACGAAAAGCGCTGCAACCGAGGTGCCGGTCAATCCGCCATAGATGATCATGATGATGCTGGGAGGGATGATCGGTCCGATCATGGCAGAGGCGGCAGTGATGGCTCCGGCATAATAGGGCGAATAACCGCGTTCTCGCATGGCAGGGATCAAGGTGTTCGATACCGCTGCCGCGTCGGCCACGGCGGAGCCCGATATGCCGGAAAAGAACAGGCTGGTCATGATGTTGACGTGCCCCAGCCCGCCCTTGAGGCGTCCCAGCAGGGCCATCGCGAAGTCGATCAAGGCTCGCGTTACCCCGGCCCGGTTCATCAGCTCTCCGGTGAGGATGAACAGCGGCATGGCCATGAAGGCGAAGACATCCAGCTGGGAGAAGATGCGCTGGGGAACGATGGCCAGGTACTGCGGGTAGCCTGCCGCAATGAAGGCGAGGATCGCGGTGGCGCCCATCAGGTAGGCGAACGCCGTGCCGGTGGCGAGGAATACCAGAAAGGCTGCAATAACGTACGCCATGGCTGACTCCTAGACCGGGACAGATGCCGACGACGCGGAATGACCGTCGCTCGAGCCCGGGGGGGCCGTGACGATGGACTTCAATTCCGGTGTGGGGTTGGAAAGCCTGGTAAGGTCCGGTTTCGGTCGACATGCCGTCGGTATCGATTCGAAGGCTTGCTCGATGGCATGAGCGGCTTGCAGCAATTGGGCGTCGCCCCTGAACTTGCCGATCACCTGGATGCCGAATGGCATGCCGGCATGGTCAACGCCGCACGGCATCGACAGGACCGGGTTGTTGGCCAGCGTGACGACATAGGTGAGGGCCAGCCAGCGATAGTACGGCGAGAGCATCATGCCGTCGATACGGTCGGCATAGGGCTGCTGCCAGCCGAAGGGAGTGACAGGCGACACCGGGGCAAGCACCACATCCACGTCGGCAATGGTCTGCTGGAAGCTTCGAAAAAGCCGTGTCTGTTCGGCATGGGCCCAAGCCCGGTTGGCCAGGGTCATGGATGAGCCGATCTCATAGTTGGCTCTGACGTCGGGAGCGAGAAGCGCCGGGTTTCTCGTGTAGTCGTCATGGAAGGCGGCAACGAAACTCTCGGCGCGAATGACGTCGAAGCAACGATCAGCCTCGCTCAAGTCGAAATCGAGCGGTCGACAGTCACCGAACAGTGGCGCAATCGCTTCGATGCGCTGGCGGAATACCTTGCGGATGTCGCTGTCGACGGCGCACACGCCGAAGTCCTCGGTATAGCCAACTCGCAATGCCCCCAGGTCTGGCGGAACGGAAGTATCGAAGATAGCGGGATCGTTCTTTCCGGAGAGCGGGTCGCGTGAGTCACAGCCGATCATGGCACGAAGCAGTAGGCAGAGATCACCCACGTTCCGGGCCATGGGTCCGAGCAGTGATATCGATGACCAGCCCAGTGGGCGGGTCGCGTGTGGCACCAGGTCCGGAGAGGGGCGAAAGCCCACGACGCCGCACAGTGCGGCCGGGATGCGTAGCGATCCACCGGTATCGGACCCGGTGCACAGGGGGAGCATGTCGAGCGCGAGGGCTGCGGCCGATCCCCCCGATGACCCGCCGGCATTCAACATGGGATTGAAGGGATTTCCGGTGGCCCCCCACACCGGGTTTCTGGTATTGCCGCCGGCTCCCATCTCCGGCACATTGGTCTTGCCGACCACGATTGCACCGGCGCGACGCAGTGATGCCACCAGGGGATGGTCGGCAGTGGGAACGTGGTCCCGAAAACGCGGAGAGCCATAGGTCGTGAGAAGGTCCTTCGTTTCCTGAAGGTCCTTGATCCCGATGGGCAGGCCGTGCAGCGGCCCGACGGGGTCGCCGCGGCGCAGTTGATGCTCTGCCTCGCGTGCTTCTGCGCGGGCTCGTTCATAGCAGGTGGCGGTAATGGCATTGACTGCCGGGTTCAGTCGTCCGATCCGTGCCATGCAGGATGACAGGATCTCGACTGGTGAAATCTCTCCCCGCTTCATCAGAGACGACAGTTCGTTGGCTGAAGTAGTCGTCAGGGCACTCTCTGCGAACATGAATCACGCCTCAACCGAGTAAAGGGTCTTATGATTGTCATCTCTCGAGAGTACGCAGCGGGCCGGAGGCGAACCAATGAAATCTTCCGGTCATCACATTACCAAAAGGTAATACCATGAGATGCTAAGTCGTTCGTCGGTGTTACAGGGGAGCGAAGCGTGCTTGGCGACTGGCCTGCTCCAGACACTCGCGAAACAGCGTGGATGTCGCATTGGGCGAATCCTTCTTCCAGTAACAGCGGGCCTCCGAGAGTACGCCTTCCATCTGTAGCGGCAGGATGGTCAGGTCTCCCTTGCCTGCATGGTGCCGCGCGAGCCATTGGGGCATGAGACTGATGAAGGGAGAGATTCGCATGAGCTCGATATTGAGCGGGAGTGACGTGGATTCGACATGACCGAGTGGAAATGCGAGCCCCGACCTGGCAAGGAAGGCATCGATGCCCTGTCGTGCCAGCGATCCCGCGGCCGGACTGATCCATGGCCAGGCGACCGCATCCTTCCAGACGATATCCTGTCGTCCCGCCAGTGGATGCTGCACGCCGGCCACCAGCAGAATGGGTTCGCGCAGAAGGGAGGTCTGCTCGATCCCCTCACGGAAGACGGGTTCCCATACCCGGGCGATCAGCAAGTCCAACCCGCCGCTTTCCAGCATCGGCAACAGCTGATTGAAATGTCCCTCCACGACCGAGACGACTGCCGGCGGTGCGGTGATCTTTAATAGTCGTATCGCTTCCGGCAGCAGGGTCGGGGCAAGCGAGGTGACGACGCCGACCACGACGCGGCCGCCGAGTCCTCGATGCAGGGCATCGACATCGAACTCGGCCCGCTCGATCTGCTGTACGATCTCTCTTGCGTGTGTGGCCAGCCTTTCCCCGATGGGGGTCAAGACGATGCGGTTGCCCTGTCGTTGCACGATGGGGGTATTCAGGGACCGCTCGATTTCACCGATCTGCTTGGAAATCGCGGGCTGAGTGACGTTCAACTCCTGCGCCACGCGGCTGACCTGTCCCATCTCGGCCAGCATGGCGATCGTGCGCAGGTGCCTGAGTTTCAAGACGTGCTTGAAGAATCGCTTGATGTCCTGGTTGGTTTCCGGCATCTCGGTGTTCTCGATAGGGGAGTCGCTGTTGGCCCCACTTTGCTAGTTGAAGCCGGCGAGGACCAGCCCTCGGGAGGCGACGTCGAAGTGTTTCTCGAGAGCGGAGCGAGCCGCACCGGGGTCACGTGCCGCGATCGCTTCTGCGATCGCCTCGTGCAGGGCCATGACCTCCTCGCGTGCGGTCTCCGAGGTGCGATAGCGCCAAACGATGGCGTTGGTGTCGCGCATGGACGTGGTCAGGGCCGATACCAGTACCGGAAATAGCGGGTTTCGCGTCGCCTGTGCCATCGCTATGTGAAACGCGATGTCGGATTCGGTCATCTCCTCGACCTTGTCGCGTGCCTGGCGCATCCGTTCGACCAGGGCGAAGAGTTCACGCGCCTCGGCCTCGCTGCGTCGCACCGCCGCCAACTCCACGGTACGTAGCTCGATGGCACGTCGCGCGTCCAGCAACTGCTGGGGATTGAGCTGCTCGGTGCGCAGGGCATGCGACAGGGTCAAGGCGATGGCCGTGTCGTCGAACGCCGCCACGCGCGTCCGGCGGCCGGCGCTCGTCTCGAGAACACGCATGGCGGCCAGTGACTTGAATGCCTCACGCACCACGGTCCGGCTGACGCCGAGCGCCTCGATGAAGTAGGCCTCGCTCGGCAGCAGATCGTCCGCCCTCAGCCCCTGCCGATGAATGTGGTCAAGAATGCTGCGCATCGCTTTATCCACCATCGTCTCGGGTGCTGCGCCCTCGCTGCCATGCTTCACGGTCATTCGCAATCCTCTGCCTATGGTCTTGCCGGGCGTGTCTGCGATTCATGATGCCATGCCAGTGGGCTCCCGTCTGGTTGCACCCCCTTAATATCTGGCATATGTTGACCAAAACCTGTCATATAGGTTGTCGAGATCCGTGCGGCATGGCCGGGCGAATGATTCAAGGAGATGAACACCAATGAAGCCCGTGATTGAAGCGCTGATCGATGCCTTGGGCGAACAGGCCGTGGTGCACGGGGCGCGGGTCGCGCAGCGCGCCACGAGCTACTGGGACGCGTCCCCCACCCGGGCACTCGCGGTCGTCAAGCCGCGTGCCACCGACGAGGTCAGCGCGGCGCTCGAGATTTGCCATCGCTACGACCAGCCCGTCGTCACCCAGGGCGGCCTGACGGGGTGCGTGCAAGGCGCGGTTGCCTCGAACGAGGAAGTCATCTTGTCACTGGAGCGCATGAACGCCATCGAATCCATTGATCCGATCGGAGGCAGTGCGACGGTCCAGGCCGGCGTCACCTTGCAGGCCCTGCAGGAGTCGGCTCGCGAACACGACTGCCTGTTTGCGCTGGACCTGGGAGCACGCGGCAGCTGCACCATTGGTGGCAACGTGGCGACCAACGCCGGAGGCATCAGCGTGATGCGCTATGGCATGATGCGAAGCCAGGTCCTTGGCCTGGAGGCGGTGCTGGCCGACGGCACGGTGTTGTCGAGCATGGACGAGGTGCTGAAGAACAATGCGGGCTACGATCTCAAGCACTTGATGATCGGTACCGAAGGCACGCTCGGGATCGTGACCCGGGCGGTATTGCGCCTGCACCCGTTACCGAGAAGTTGCAACACAGCCCTTGCCGCCCTGACGTCCTTCGAGGCGGTGTCGCGTCTGCTGACACAGATGCAGAGAGATCTGGCAGGCACGCTGAGCGCTTACGAGGTGATGTGGAACAGCTACTATCGTGCGGCTACCGAACCGGGAGGGCACCCGCCGCTGTTGGACCGGGAGTATCCGTTCTATGTCCTGCTGCAGGCAGAAGGTGCCGACCATGAGCGTGACGCGGCTCTCTTCGAACGTCTGCTCGAGGGGGCGCTGGAAACCGGCGTGATCGTCGATGCGGTGATCCCGAAGTCCGAGGCCGAGCGTCGTGCCCTGTGGGATGTGCGCGAGAATTTCGAGGCCATGCTCGCGGGACGAACGACCTTTCTCTACGACGTGAGCCTGCCTATTCGGGAGATGGCCAGCTACGCGGAAGCCGTCAGGCAGCGGATCGTTGCTCGCTGGCCCGCCGCACGTTGCATCCAGTTTGGCCATATCGCCGACGGCAACCTGCACCTGTTCATCCAGCCCGAGAGCGAGGATGCCGATCACCTGGCAAGCGACGAGGCGGTGTACACTCCCTTGCTCGAGGTGGGAGGCTCGGTATCGGCCGAGCATGGTATCGGGGTCGAGAAGAAGGCCTGGCTTGCCCGGAGCCGAAGCGATACCGAGGTCAAGCTCATGCGTACCCTCAAGCGTGCCTGGGACCCCAAGAATCTGCTCAACCCCGGGCGGGTGTTTTCGCTGTAGCGCCCGGTATCAATCGCCCCCGAGCCACAGGCAGTCGACCCTGTCTCCCGGCTCGATCCGCGTTTCGGCGGGCACCACCGCCAGGGCGTCGGCGCCGACGCAGGAGGAGAGCACCGCGGAGTTCTGGTCGCGGAACGCTCTCGCCACGATCCCTTGCTCGCCGAATGCCAGTGCCACGCGCATATAGTGGCGCCGTGGGCCGGTGGTGGTCGCGAAGTCGGCCCGGGCGGCGAGGCGGGGCAGGGCGTCCAGCGCGGGGCAGGCCAGCAGTGCACCCATCAAGGGGCGCAGGAACAGCCAGGCGCCGACGAACCCCGACACGGGGTTGCCGGGCAGGCCGACGAAGTGGGCCTCGCGGCCGTCCGGCCGGGGCAGTCGCCCCAGCGCCAGGGGCTTGCCCGGACGGATGGCCAGGCGCCAGAGGTCGAGCCGGCCCAGGGTCTGCAAGGCGTCCTTGACGTGATCCTCCTCGCCGACGCTGACCCCACCGGTGGTGATCACCACCTCGGCACGTTCGGCGGCCTGGCGCAGCATGTCGAGCGTCGCCTCGCGGCTGTCGGGCACCGAGGCGGCCCACACCACCTCGGCGCCGAAGCGCTCGAGCAGGCGCTTGAGCATCGGCCGGTTGGAGTTGTAGAGCTGCCCCGGGGCCAGCGGCCGTCCGGGGTCGACGATTTCGTCACCGGTGGAGAGCAGCGCCACCCGGGGGCGGCGCCGCACCATGACCTCGGTGATGCCCTGGCCGGCGAGATGGCCGAGCGCGGCGGCCTCGAGCCGCTCGCCGGCGGGCAGCAGCGAGGCGCCGGCCCGCACGTCGCGCCCGCGACGGCGGACATTGTCGCCGGCGGGCAGCCCCTCGGGCATGCGGGCCCGATCAGCGTCCACCTCGACCCGCTCCTGCATCACCACGCAGTCGGCCCCCGGGGGGAGCTCGCCGCCGGTGAAGATCCGCGCACAGCTGCCCGGGGCCAGCGGTACGGCCGGGGTGCCGGCGGCGATGCGCTGACTCACCGGCAGCCATTGCCCGGCATCGCGGTGATTCAGGGCGTAGCCATCCATGGCGCTGTTGTCGAAGCCGGGAACATCCAGGCGGGCGATGACCGCCTCGGCCAGCACCCGCCCCGCGGCCGACTCGACAGCGAGCTCCTCGGCCGCCGTGGCCACGACTCCGTCGAGCAGGGCCGCCAGCGCCGCCTCTACGGGCTTGAGTTCAGCCATGCTGGCCTCGCTCGGGAATGACCAGGTTGGCCTGAACGTGTGGAGAGTTACAGGGCTTGTGACGGCTGTCGGTGCTCTCAAACATGCTGGCCTCGCTCGGGAATGACCAGGTTGGCGAAGTTACAGGGTTTATGGCGGCTGTCGAGCTGCTCGGCGAGGATGCCGTCCCAGGCGGTGCGGCAGGCGCCGGTGGAGCCGGGCAGGCAGAACACCACGGTGGCATTGGCCAGCCCGCCGAGGCAGCGGCTCTGAATGGTGGAGCTGCCGATCTCCTGCCAGCTGAGGTGGCGGAAGAGCTCGCCGAAGCCCTCGATCTGCTTGTCGAGCAGCACCGAGACCGCTTCCGGCGTGGAATCGCGGCCGGTGAAGCCGGTCCCCCCGGTGGTCAGGATCACCTGGACCTCGGGATCGGCGATCCAGCCCGCCACCACGGCCCGGATGCGGTAGACGTCGTCGATGACGATCTGCTTGTCGGCGAGCCGATGGCCGGCGCCGGTGAGGCGCTCGACCAGGGCCTGGCCGCTGCGGTCGGTCTCGTCGGTGCGGGTGTCGGAGATGGTCAGCACCGCTATCCGCAGCGGAATCATCGGGTCGCTCATCTTATTTCTCACCCTCGTTCGACGCCTGCGCCTTCTTGCGTGCCTGCCGCTCCTCGAAGGCCGCGAGCTGCTCCGGCGTGGCATCCTGCTGGTACTTCGCCTTCCACTCGACATAGGGCATGCCGTAGACGTAGTCGCGGGCGGCGTCATAGTCGAGCTCGGCACCGCGCTCCTCGGCGGCGGCCACCAGCCACTTCGAGAGGCAGTTGCGGCAGAAGTCGGCCAGGATCATCAGCTCGATGTTCTGTACGTCCTTGTTGTCGTCGAGGTGCTTGAGCAGGCGACGGAAGGCCGCCGCCTCGAGCTCGGTGCGGGTGTTGTCGTCGAGATGCTGCATGGCGTGTCTCCCTGCATCCTGGTGGTGTTCGCGAATGCTGCCAGCATAACAAAAGACACCGCCCGAGGGCGGTGTCGAAGCGTGGCGATGAAGGCGGTGGATCATCCCGAGCGGGGCGTCGGTTCCTCGCTGCCGCCGGAGGGCTGGCCACCGGCGGCGAGCCGTTCCTCGGGAATCGCCTGGTCCTTGACCTCCTCGTACCACAGGTTGTGGTGGTCCCTGGCCCAGGTCTCGTCGACATAGCCGGTGGCCATGCCCTCGAACGAGCCCTCCGAGCCGATGGTGCCGATGTAGATATGGCCCAGTGCCACGGCGGTCAGCCCCAGCGCGCCCACGGCGTGGATGATGTTGGCCCACTGCATGGTGTCGCGGCCCTGGCCGTAGTTGGGGAAGTCGAGCACGAAACCGCTGGCGATCACCACGATGCCCACCGTGGCCAGCAGCCAGAACCAGACCTTCTCGCCGGCGTTGGCGAAGCCGGCATCGACATGTGCCTTGCCGACCATGCCGCCGCCCTTCTTGAACCACGCCAGATCGTGCCTCTTCGGCCAGTTGTGTTTCAGCACCCGGGCCAGCAGCACGATCAACAGGATGCCGAACAGCGGCCCCAGATAGTTGTGGATCAGCTTGGTGCCGGACATCATCGCCGCCCAGAAGCCGTCACCGAACAGGGGGCGGAAGACGAACTTGCCGTAGAGCAGGTTGAGCCCGGTCAGCGCCAGGACGATGAACAGGGTCGCCACCGTCCAGTGGATCGCGCGGACGACCAGCGGCCAGCGCAGCAGCTTGCGCCCGGTGCGCGGCTCACTGAGGTCCTTGCGGCCGACGATCAGGTAGAACAGCGCGATCACCACGAGCATGCCGCCGATCGCGATCAGGCCGAAGGGCGAGATCCAGCGGTTGCGCCACTGCCGCCAGGTCTCGCCGCTGGCGTTGACCAGGTTGTAGATGGAGTCGGCCCGGCTGTCGCGGAAGTTGGGCCCGGTCTCGCCGCTGCGTACCTGGCGCCAGGTATCCGGCGAGACGCCGGCGGCGGCGGTGGCCGCCTCGCGGTCCGGGTCGGCCTGGGCCAGCGCCGGCTGGGTGACGCCCAGGCCGACCAGCAGTACCAGGGTCAGGGCCACCATTCGCCAGAGCCCCGCCCATGCAGTGGAAACGAACATGCTGCCTCCTTACCCCTGGCGGGTGGCGTCATAGGCGAGGTTGTCGGCGTCGGCGCGGGGGTTGCCCGACCAGGCGCCGTCCGCGTGTCCGCGCTGGACCACCCGCTGGCGGAAGATGTCGGCCACCGTCTGGGCATCGCCGGCGAGCAGTGCCTTGGTGGAGCACATCTCGGCGCACAGCGGCAGCTTGCCCTCACTGATGCGATTGGCGCCGTACTTCTGGTACTCCTCCTCCTTGGAGTCGGCCGGGCCGCCGGCGCAGAAGGTGCACTTGTCCATCTTGCCGCGCTCGCCGAAGGCGTTCTGCTGCGGGAACTGCGGGGCGCCGAAGGGGCAGGCGTAGAGACAGTAGCCGCAGCCGATGCACAGGTCCTTGTCGTGCAGCACGATGCCGTCATCGCGCTGATACAGCGTCTCGGTAGGACAGACGGCGATGCAGGGTGCATCGTCGCAGTGCATGCAGGCCACCGAGATCGACACCTCGGTGGGTTCGCCATCGTCGAGGGTGACCACCCGGCGGCGCTGGATGCCCCATTCGACGTCGTTGGCATTCTTGCAGGCGGTGACGCAGCCGTTGCACTCGATGCAGCGTTCGGCGTCGCACATGAACTTCATAGTGGCCATGTTGTTCTCCTCAGCTGGCCTTCTCGATACGACACAGGGTGCACTTGGTTTCCTGCATCTGCGTCACCGAGTCATAGCCGTAGGTGGTGGCGGTGTTGGCCGCCTCGCCGAGCACATAGGGCGCGGAGCCTTCCGGGTAGCGGTCATGCAGGCTCTCGCCCTGGAACATGCCGCCGAAGTGGAAGGGCATGAACACCACTTCTCGGGCGACCCGCGGGGTGACCAGGGCCTTGACCCGCACCCGGCCGCCCTCGGCGCCCTCGACCCAGACGTCGTCGCCGTCGGCCACCGCGAGTTCGTTGGCCAGCGCCGGGTTGATCTCGACGAACATCTCCTGCTGCAGTTCGGCGAGCCACGACATGGAACGGGTCTCCTCGCCGCCGCCCTCGAACTCCACCAGGCGCCCGGAGGTCAGGATGATCGGGTAGCGATCCGAGTTGTCGTTGTCCTGGATGCTCTTGTAGAGGGTCGGCAGCCGGTAGTGCGAGGCCACGTCATCCCAGGTGGGGTAATCCCCGACCAGATCACGGCGGCTGGTGTAGAGCGGCTCGCGGTGCTTCGGGATGGGGTCGGGGAAGGTCCAGACGTTGCAGCGCGCCTTGGCGTTGCCGAAGGGGGCGCACTCGTGGGCGATGGCCACCCGCTGGATACCGCCGGAGAGGTCGGTCTTCCAGTTCCTGCCATCCGCCTCCGCCTGCTCCTCCTCGCTGAGGTCGTCCCACCAGCCGAGGTCCTTGAGCATCTCGTCGGTGAATTCCGGATAGCCGTCGTTGAGCTCGGAGCCCTCGCTGAACACGCCGTCGGCGAGGATGTTCTCGCCATTGCGCTCGATGCCGAAGCGGGCGCGGAAGGTCAGGCCGCCCTCGGAGACCTTCTTGCTGGTGTCATAGAGAATCGGCGTGCCGGGGTGGCCCATCTCGGCGGTGCCCCAGCAGGGCCACGGCAGGCCATAGTAGTCACCATCGGCGGGACCGCCCTCGGCCTGCAGGGTGCGGAAGCTGAAGGTGTGCCAGTTCTGCTGGTGGGCCTTGAGGCGTTCCGGGCTCTGGCCGGTGTAGCCCACGGTCCACATGCCGCGGTTGAACTCGCGGGTGATGTCCTCGATGAGCGGCTCGGTGCCGTTGACCTCGATATGCTTGAACAGCTCGTCGGCGAAGCCCAGCTTGCGGGCCAGCAGGTACATGATCTCGTGGTCCGGCTTGGACTCGAACAGCGGCTCGATGACCCTGTCGCGCCACTGGAGGGCACGGTTGGTGGCGGTGACGCTGCCGGTGGTCTCGAACTGGGTGGCCGCCGGGAGCAGGTAGACCCCATCGCTGCGCCCATGCATCACTCCGGCCACGGTGGGGTAGGGGTCGACGATGACCATCATCTCGAGCTGCTGCATGGCCTTCTGCATCTCGGTGCCGCGGGTCTGGGAGTTGACCGCATGCCCCCAGTAGAACATCGCCTTGAGCCGGGTACGCTGGGAGATGGCCTCCTCCTCCTCGAGCACCCCGTCGACCCAGCGCGATACGGTGATGCCGTTGCTGTACATGGGCAGGCCATCGGCGTACTCGGTCTGGTCGAAGCGGCCCTTGAGCCAGTCGAGATCGAGGTCCCAGACGCGGGCCCAGTGTGCCCAGGCGCCCTCGGCCAGGCCGTAGTAGCCGGGCAGCGAGTGGGACATCAGCCCCAGGTCGGTGGCGCCCTGGACGTTGTCGTGGCCACGGAAGATGTTGGCGCCGCCACCGGAGACGCCGATATTGCCCAGCGCCAGCTCGAGGATGCAGTAGGCCCGGGTGTTGTTGTTGCCGGTGGTGTGCTGGGTGCCGCCCATGCACCAGACGATGCAGCCCGGGCGGTTCTCGGCCAGGCGCCGGGCGGTGTCGCGCATCACGTCCTCGGGGACGCCGGTGATGCGCTCCACCTCGGCGGGCGGGAAGGCCGACACTTCTTCACGCACCTCGTCCATGGCATAGACGCGCTGGTCGATGTACTGCTGGTCCTCCCAGCCGTTCTCGAAGATGTGCCACAACAGGCCCCAGATGAAGGCGACATCCGAGCCGGGGCGAAGGCGCACGTAGCTGTCGGCCTTGGCCGCGGTGCGGGTGAAGCGCGGGTCGACGACGATGATCTGGGCCTGGCTACGCTCCTTGGCCAGCAGGATGTGCTGCATGGCCACCGGATGGGCCTCGCAGGGGTTGGAGCCGATGAACATGATCGCCTTGCTGTTCTGCATGTCGTTGAGCGAGTTGGTCATCGCCCCGTAGCCCCAGGTGTTGGCCACCCCGGCCACGGTGGTGGAGTGGCAGATGCGCGCCTGGTGGTCGGTGTTGTTGGTGCCGGCCAGGGCGGCGAACTTGCGCATCAGGTAGGCCTGTTCGTTGCTGAACTTGGCCGACCCCAGCCAGTAGATGCTGTCGGGCCCGTGCTCCTCGGTCAGGGCCAGCACCTTGTCGCCGATCTCGTCGATGGCGTCGTCCCAGCTCATGCGCTGCCACTCGCCGTCCACCAGCTTCATGGGGTACTTGAGGCGTCGGCTGGAATGGCCGTGCTGACGCAGCGACGCCCCCTTGGCACAGTGGGCACCGCGGTTGATGGGGTGATCGAAGGCCGGCTCCTGCCGGGTCCAGATGCCCTCCTGGACCTCGGCATAGACGCCACAGCCCACCGAGCAGTGGGAACAGATGGTGCGCCTGGTCTCCACCGGCGAGTCGAGTACCGGGGTCTTGTCGGCGGCCTCGGTGCGGCGCATCATCGGGGCGCCCATGAAACCGGCGGCGGCCAGGCCGCCGGTGGTGGCCCCGCTGCGCTTGAGGAACTGGCGGCGGGAGATGCCCAGTCCGGCAGCCTTCGGGGCATCGCTTTTACGAGTCAGACGCATGGCTGTGATCTCCTGGCTGTCGTGCCGTCAGTCCCGCAGGGTGGCGTAGAAGGCGCGGATATGGTCGGTCTCCCGGTAGTGCCGGGAGGTGTCGGCCAGCGGTTCGGCGGCGGTCTCGGCCTGGGTCAGGGAGACGTGACCGACGGCGGCCGCTGCCCCGGCGGCGGCGGTGCCGACCCCGAGTGTCTTGAGGAAGCGGCGGCGCTGCGGGTTGCGAGTCTTGTTCATGGGAGTCTCCTCGATCATGCCGTGGCCTTGAGTTGGCGTTGTTGTCATGTTCATGGGCGTTCTCGCGACGATGTCGTTCAGGGCTCGACGAGCCTGACGGGGTCCTGCGCTGCCTCACCGGCGAGCAGCGCCTCTTCCGTGTCGATGAAGGCCTGGCCGAGCCGACCGAGCCGGGCATAGAACGGCGATTCGACCGCGGCCAGGTCGGCCAGGCAGTGCGAGGCCCAGGGCGCCAGGTGCGCCATGAAGAACCGCGCCTCGGCAGGGGCGCGGGCCTCGATGAGCAGGGCCATCACCTCGCAGAGCGCGGCCAGGTGATCTTCCGGGTCACGGGTCCGCTCGCTGCGCTCGAATCCCAGTGCCTTGAGGTCCCGGCGCAGGGCCACCAGGGCCTCGTCCATCAGTTCGCCGTTGCGATACCAGGAGGCGTAGGGCGTCACGTCCCCCTGGATGACGCCGACGAGATGGCGGAAATGGGCGCGGGTCAGCGCGTCGACGGAGGCGTCGCGTGCCGAGGCGATGAGCTCGCGCCAGGGGCCGGTGAGGGCGCTGCCGTCGTCCTCGACCTCCAGCCCGGCGAGCCAGTCGAGCAGCGTGGCATCCGGTGCCTCGCGCAGCAGGCGTGCCAGCAGCCGGTAGACATCGGCCCGCAGGGCATGGAGCTCGTCGAGTCCGGGGGCCACCCGGGGCATGACAGTATCGGTCATCGGCTCACACCTTCAGTTGCGATTCGGGGTCTCGCGCCAGCTCGTGCCACACGTCCCGCACGCGGCAGTCCTCGCACATCTCCAGCCGGGCCAGGGCATCGCCGGCGAAATACGGATGGGCGGCCAGCTTGGCCTTGATCGTGGCGATGGTGCTGGCGGTGGCGAAGGGCTTGTCGCAGCGGATGCAGTGGAAGGCCTCCTCCTCGTGACACACCCGGCGCTCGCTCCGGGCCGGGTCGGCCAGGAAGCCGGGGAGCAGGGCGATGGCATCCTCCGGGCAGGATTCGGCACAGAGCCCGCACTGCACGCAGTCGGCCTCGCGGAAGCTCAGCCGCGGGCTGTCGGTGCCGGCCGCCAGGGCCGGGGTGGGGCAGCCGGCCACGCAGGCCATGCACAGGGTGCAGGCGGCACTGTCCACGTCGAGACCGCCATAGGCGGCTCCCGCGGGCATCGCATGGCGCCGGCCGTCGGGTTTGCCACACTCGAGCAGTCGGGTCAGCACGGTGTTCAGGCGGTCGCGCTTGCCGTCGGTATCGAAGGCCAGGGGCGTCTCGACCAGGGGCGGATACGTCGGCAGGGCGTCGCGGCCGGCCGTGTCGCCGGCGTCGAGGCAGGTCACGCGCTCGGGGGCGTGCCCCAGCGCCTCGAGCAGGGCCCGGGCCTGGGCGAGCTGGTCGTCGAGGAAGGCGGAGAGCCGTTCGGGCATCTGCGGATGGCGCTGGATGCGCACCTCGGCGGCACCGCCGGCCAGGGCGGTCAGCCACTGGTCGTGGCCCGCGGCGCCCAGCTCCGCGAGCGGGACGTCGAGGACATGGCCGGCTGGGTCGCCGTCGCCGGCGAGGTGTTGGGCTTCACCGAACCGCACCACCGGCAGGGTGCCGCCGGCGTGGCGGTAGGCCTCGAGCCAGGCCAGCAGGGTCTCCTGCTGGCGATGGGTATCCGGTGACCGGAACTGGATGGCGCCCGTGGGGCAGGCACTGCTGCAACTGCCGACGCCGTGGCAACGAAAGGGGTCGATCTCGATCCAGGCCTCGATGCGCCCCTGCCGGCTGGCGATGGCATCGGCCGGACAGACCTCGAGGCAGCGGGTGCAGCCGGTGTTGCCGCTGACGGCATGCGCGCAGAGGTCGTGGTTGATCTGGAAGTAGCGCGGCTTGTCGAATTCGCCCACCAGGTCGGCGAAGGCCTCGAGCCGGGCGTCATGATCGTGCTCGGTCCCGCGCGTGGCGACATAGCCGGGCGGCGGCAGCTCCAGTGCCAGCACTGGCCTCTCGCCGAGATCCAGGATCAGGTCGAAGTGCTCGCGGTCGGCCAGCGCCCGGGCCAGGTTCAGCGGTTGCTCCCGGGCGAGCAGGACAGAGAAGCGACCCAGATAGCCCTCGATGCGCAGGCTCGCGGCTTGCTCGCGGCTCAGGGCCTGGCAGGGCAGCTGCCGGGTGTCGGCCAGCAGGGCATCGTCGTCGCTGCCATCTGCTGTTGCATCGCCGGCGTCGTCGACGGGTTCGGTGAAGGCGAGCGTCAGCGAGGCCAGTCCACGACCCTGCAACCGCCGGGCGGCCCGCCGGGCGGCCCGCTCGTTGCCCAGGATCAAGGCGTGCCCCTCACTCACATAGTCGACGCTGGCCGGGGTGAGGTTGAGCGGCCAGGAGACCTGGCGGTGCGTTGCCTCCTTCGCCATACGGTTGCCGGTGTCGTCCACCGGCAGCATCTCGATGCGCTGGTTCATGCCACCTCACGGTCGGTGATATTTTGTTATTGTGTGGTAACGCTAATGTAGCAGTCTGGTTGGTTTTCGGCATTCTGCCAGGCCTTCCTTGGTCTAAGCCCTCCCTGAGGCGCCAGCCCCGTCGGAAGCGTCGTCCTCCCGTCGGGCGTCGTCCGCGTCCTGGTCGGCGGCGGGAGCCGCCTCGCGGGTGCGCGGCGCCTCGTGCTCGGCGATCTCGGCGGCATCGTCGGGTCCGGGGGCCTGTACCTCGGTCTCGTCCGGTTGGCGGGTCCACTGCCTCAGGCGCTGGGCCACTTCGCTGGTCAGGGGCTTGAGACGCGCCCGGTAATCGTCGTCGTAGTCGTCCAGGCCGTCGCGGATGCCGTAATGCTCGCCGGAAAACATCCGTCGCAAGGCGCGCCTGCGCAGGCCGTCGCTGACCCCCTGCTGCAGGAATGCCGTGAAGTCGCTGCCGGCGGGCAGGGTGTCGGGATCGGGCAGGGAGGCATCCAGGCTGCCGGGCTCCGGAGGCGGGGGGGGCGGCGCCTCGACGTCGGCGGCCACCGGCACCGTCTCGGCCGCGGCGCCCACGGCCTCGGGGCGCTCGATGTCATCGGCCTGTTCGCACAGCTTGCGGCGTGACCAGCGGCTCAGGCGGTTCATGCGGTCTGCTCCCGGGCGCGGCCCGCCCCCTGGCGTTTCTTCTTGCGTCCCTCGTCCGGGGCCTCGCCATGACGGGCGAGGTAGGCCTCGAGCCAGGCCCGGAGCGCCAGCGGCATCGCCACCTCCAGCACCTGCTGCTCGCCGTCGAGCCAGGAAGCCACGACGTCCTGGCTGGCCGTGATCGCCGAGGGGCGAGGCTCGCCATTGCTCTCGCCGCAGCGCACGAACAGCCGGGGCGTGCCGGCGTCGAGGTTGAAGCGGTAGGCGGCGCGCTCGGTGAGGTAGAGCTGCAGCGTCAGTACCCAGGGGCCGCCATCCCCGGGGGTCAGGTCGACGATCCGCCATCGGGTGGAGGTGAAGCCCTTGACACACCGGGACTCGCTCGCGAGATCGAGACTCAGGGGGCGGTGGCTGCTGGCGTGGGTCATGGATGTCGCTCTCGCCAAAGTTGTCATTTCAGTAAAGACACTAGGCGGAGGGAATGCCATCATCGTCAATCAACGCTTTGTCGAGGAGCCGTGATGCACGACATCAGCCTGAGCCAGGCGCGCCTGCCCGCCACCCTGGAGATCGAGGTGCTCGACGAATTCGGCGAGGCTCGTCGCCAGGCCATCGCCGCCGAGCGCGCCCTGACCGTCTACCTCAACAGGCGCGAGATCGTCACCCTGATGACCCTGGGGGCCGACCCCGAGGCGCTGGTGGTAGGCTACCTGCGCAATCAGGGGCTGCTCGTCGCCCGCGAAGACCTCGAGGCGGTGCACGTGGACTGGGAGGTGGAGGCGGCCGCGGTGGTCACGCGCCACCTGCCCGAGGATCTCGAGGAACGTCTCGGGCAGCGCACCGTGACCACCGGGTGCGGGCAGGGCACGGTATTCGGTCGCCTGCTCGAGGCCACCTCGCTCCATGTGCTGCCGGCCACCCGGCTGCGCCAGTCGGTACTCTACCAACTGCTCGAGAACCTCGGCGCCTATAACGAGACCTACCGCAGCGCCGGCGCCGTGCACGGCTGTGCGCTCTGTCGTCAGGAGACGGTGCTGGATTTCGTCGAGGACGTGGGGCGTCACAACGCCGTCGATACCCTGGCCGGACGCCAGTGGCTCGAGGCGGTCGACTCGGGCAACGCCGATATCTTCTACACCACCGGCCGACTGACCTCGGAGATGGTGCTCAAGGTGGCCCAGATGGGCATCGCGGTGCTGGTGTCGCGCTCCGGCGTGACCCAGAAGGGGGTGGAGCTCGCCGAGCGCTTCGGGGTGCTGCTGATCGCCCGGGCCAAGGGGCGTCACTTCCAGGCGATCAACGCCGGCGAGCGCCTCGACCTGGACGCCATTCCGCCGCGGCGTCCGGGCGACCGCCGCTAGGAGCCTACCTGGTGGTTCATGGAGAGTTCTCGCTCCGGGTGCAGACGGAGAGCACCACGGCATCCTCCTCGCTGACCGACACCAGGGCGTGGCCCATGTCGCTGTCGAAGTAGATGCTGTCGCCCTGCACCAGCGGGAGTGGCTCGTAGAACTCGGTGTAGAGCAGGATCTCGCCGTCGAGCACCATCAGGAACTCCTCGCCGTCGTGGCGCACCCACTCGCTGAATTCGTCGAAGCTGCGCGCCCGCACGATGGTCTTGAAGGGGATCATGCGCTTCTGGGCCAATTCGCAGCTGAGCAGCTCGTGCTCGTAGGTGGGGGTGGGGTGCTGCTGGCCGTGGCCACGACGGGTCAGGTCGCGCCTCCCCATGGTGCGCGTCTGGACCCGGGGCGGAGAGAGCAACTGCGGCAGGTCGATGCCGAGCCCGCCGATCAGCTTCTGCACGGCGGTAAAGGTGGGGGAGATCTGGTCGTTCTCGATCTTGGAAAGCGTCGAGCGCGCCAGCCCGGTGCGCTGGCTCACGTCCTCCAGGGTCCACTGGTTGGCCAGGCGGATCTCCTTGAGGCGCTCACCGAGGCGCAGTGGCTCGACGAAGGGCTTGCGCCCCGAGGCGATGCGCAGGGCAGCGTCCTGATCGGTGGTGGCGGTCATGGGCGGTTCACTATTGGAAACAGAATTTCCACCAGCCTACCACAACGGCTGCCCCACGCCTTGCATGAACGACCCGCAATGGTGGCGATTGCGACATGAACATGCCAAGGAATGACCGGTGGCGGGTTTCCCACCCACAGGAAACGCCATCAGGTGTCGAAGGGCTGGCCGAGCAGGGCCTTGACGTGTGCCTCGGCGCTGCGCCCCAGGGATTCCAGGTGATAGCCGCCCTCGAGCACCGAGACCAGGCGGTTGTCGGCATAGAGGGCGGCGACCTCCATGGCCAGGCGGGTGACCCAGTGAAAGTCCTCGTCCTCGAGGCACAGCTCGGCCATCTCGTCCTCACGGTGAGCATCGAAGCCCGCCGAGACCAGCACGATCTCCGGCTTGAAGGCGTGCAGGGCCGGCAGCCAGTCGTCCTCGACGGCGCGACGGAAGGCGGCACTGTCGGTGCCGGCCGGCAGCGGGGTGTTGACCACGTTCTGCCACTCGCTGCGCAGGTAGCGCCAGGGGTAGAAGGGGTACTGGAAGCTGGTGCAGACCAGCACCTCGGGGTCATCCTTGAAGATGTCGATGGTGCCGTTGCACTGGTGGACGTCGAAGTCGAGGATGGCGACCTTGCGGGCGCCGTACTTCGCCCTGGCGTGGGCCGCCCCCACTGCCACGTTGTTGTAGAAGCAGAAGCCCATGGCATCGGTGGCCTCGGCGTGGTGGCCCGGTGGACGCACCGCGCAGAAGACGTTGTCGGCCTGGCCTCGGAACACCTGGTCGACGCCGCGGATGACCGCGCCGGCCGCCATTCGTGCGGCCTGCAGGCTGTCGGGATTCATCAGGGTATCACTGTCCAGGGAGACGATACCCTGGTCGGGCACGCACTTGTCGAGCGCCTGCAGGTGGCGCAGCGGGTGCACCCGGGCGAGCTCCTCCCGGGAGGCTTCCCGGGCATCCGACTGCATGGTCTGTTGAAGCACCCCGGAGAGGGCCAGCCGCGCACGGATCGCCTCCAGTCGCAGGGGGCTCTCGGGATGCTCGGGGCCCATGTGATGCAGCTGGCAATCGGGGTGGGTGATGAAGGCGGTGATCATGCGTGGGCTCCAGGGGGAATGGCGTCACGATAATCGTCGCCGCCCCTTGCACGACAGTGTCAATAGGTCGTACACAGGAGGCAACCATCGGAACCAGCCGTCACGGGAGACATCCCGGGGAGAGAGCCTTGAGCACCCGTTTCCTGCGCCACTTCTTCGAGCCGCGCACCCTGGCGGTGATCGGCGCCTCCGAGAAGTCCCATTCCCTCGGCGGCCTGGTGATCCGCAACCTCCAGGAGGCCGGCTTTCCCGGGACCGTCTGGGCGGTCAACCCCAAGGGGTACGCATCGGTCTTCGGCCAGCCCTGCGTGGCGCGTGTCGCGGAGTTGCCCGAGATACCGGACCTGGCGGTGATCTGCTCGCCGATCGAGACCGTACCGGGACGCATCGCCCGGCTGGGGCGCTTCGGCGTCAAGGCTGCGCTGGTGCTCTCGGGCGGCGCCCATCTCGACGACGACCGCGGCGACGGTGGCTCGATCCGCAGCCGCATGCTGATGGCCGCCCGCGAGTCGGGGATCCGGGTGCTGGGGCCGGAGTGCATGGGGTTGATCGTGCCCGGGCGCAGGCTCAACGCCTCCTATGCCAGCCAGCCGGTCAAGGCGGGTCGGGTCGCCTACCTCGGCCAGTCCGGCATGCTCGGCAACGCCATGATCGACTGGGCCGCCGGACGCGGCATTGGCTTCTCGCACCTGATCACCGTCGGCGACAGCGTCGACGTGATGCTTCCCGACCTCCTCGACTACATCAACCAGTATGCGCCGACCCAGGCCATCCTGTTGCACCTGGAACGCATCCTCGATGCCCAGCACTTCATGACCGCGCTGCGCGACGCCTCCCGGCATCGCCTGGTGCTGGCGATCAAGAGCGGGCGCACCGCAGAGTCGGACCTCACCGGCCTGCCGCCGACCCCAGGGGTGGCCAATCGCGACCAGCTCTTCGATGCCGCCTTCGCCCGGGCCGGGGTGGTGCGGGTCAACGACTCAGACGAGCTGTTCGACGCCCTGGAGACCCTGTCGCGAATGAAGCCGCTGCGCGGCGATCGGCTGGCCATCGTCTCCAACGGCCTGGGGCCGGCGCTGCTGGCCATCGACAAGCTGATCAGCGCCGGCGGCAAGCTGGCCGGCTTCAGCGAAGAGACCCACCGGGCACTGCTCGAAGGCGGCTTCGACATGAGCCGCCCCGGCGACAACCCGGTGGACCTGGGGGGCAACGCCACCCCGGAGAAGCTGGTGGACGCCCTGGAGATCGTCGCCGCCGATGCCGGCGTCGACGCCGTGCTGGTGGTCCACGCCCCGACCCGGCTGGCCCCGTCGAAGATCGCGGCGCAGGCGATCATCGCCCATCGCAAGCGCTTCCGGCGCAACCTGCTGACCAGTTGGATGGGGCTGGAAGAGGCACTGTCGGCACGCCACGAATGCAACCTGGCCGGGATTCCCACCTACCTCTCGCCGGAGAAGGCGGTGAAGGCCTTCATGCACATGGTCGACTACCAGCGTGTGCAGGCGCTGCTGCAGGAGACCCCGCCGAGCCTGCCGTTCTCCACCACCGCGGACATCCGCCGGCGCTGCCGCACCCTGATCGCGGGGGCCAGGGCCAGCGGGCGCGAGTGCCTGTCCCACTCGGAGACCGCCCAGGTGCTAGAGGCCTACGGCATCCCCGTGGCCCCCAGCCGCTACGTGACGACGCCGGAGGCGGGGGCGTCCGCCGCGGCGGAATTCGACGGTCCCATGGCGCTCAAGGTGGTGCACGAGGGCAATTGCCGGCCGTTCCGCTACCGCAAGCACCCCCACAAGCTCTCCGCCGGCCTGCTGCAGGACCTGGCAACGCCGGAACAGGTCGCCGAGGGCATGCGCCGGCTCGAAGAGAAGGTGGCCGAGAAGTTTCCCGCCTTCGAGATCCGCGAGTACTGTCTTCAGCCGATGCAGCGCGGCAAGCACTCGATGCAGCTCTGTGCCGGCATTACCCGCGACCCGGTGTTCGGGCCGGTGGTCGTGTTCGGCATCGGCGGCTACAAGGTCAACATCCTCGCCGACCGCCAGGTGGCGCTGCCGCCGCTCAACATGCGCCTGGCGGAGGACATGATCGGGCGTACCCATGCGGCGCGCCTGATCCGCGAACACTCGAGCGACCCCGGCCGGGACATCGAGCGGCTCTGCGAGATGCTGGTCAAGCTGTCGCAGATGGCCAGCGACCTGCTGGAACTGCGCGGCCTGGAGCTCAACCCGTTGCTGCTCAATCGCGACGGCATGGTGGCCCTGGATTTCGCCCTGGACCTGGGCACCCCGGCACGTTTCGCGATCATGCCCTACCCGGAAGAGCTGCGCGAGTGGGTCACCCTCAGCAACGGCTGGGAGGTGGAGGTGCGGCCGATCCGCGCCGAGGATGCCCCCCTGATCACCAGTTTCCACACCCAGCTCTCCGAGGAGAGCATCCGCTTCCGCTATTTCCACAACAAGTCGGACCTGACCCAGCGCGACCTGTCGATCCTCTCCCACATCAACTACGACCGGCAGATGGCCTTCATCGCCGAGCACCCGCGGGACGATGGCAGCAAGGAGATGCTGGGCGTGGTGCGGGTGTGGAACGACCCGGACAACATCCGCACCGAGTTCTCGATCATCATCCGCGACGATCTCCAGGGGCTCGGCATCGGCAGCCTGCTGATGAACAAGATGATCGGCTACTGCCGGAGCGTCGGTACCCTGGAGATGATCGGCAAGATCATGGTCGACAACCACCCCATGCGGGCGCTGATGAAGCACCTCGGGTTCCGTTGCCGCTACAACATGGAGGAGCAGGTGGTGGATGCCGTGCTACGGCTCAACGAGCCGGAGAGCGAGTGGCAGCGGCATCGCCTGGAGAGCCAGCCCGACTGAGGACGGGCCCGCTGTGGGCAGGCCCGCGGATGGTCCGATTCAGGGGGCCAGGCGGAAGTGGTTCCACTCGCCGTCGCGCTGCTCGTAGCGGATCCGGTCGTGCAGGCGGCTGGGCTGGCCCTGCCAGAACTCGATCATCTCGGGAATGACCCGGTAGCCGCCCCAGTGCACCGGCCGAGGAATCTCCTGGCCCTCGTAGGCCTGTTCGAAGCGGTGCTCGCGCTCCTCGATCCAGGTACGGCCGGGAATCACCACGCTCTGGGTGGCGACCCAGGCACCCAACTGGCTGGCACGGGGGCGGCTGGCGAAATAGGCATCGGACTCCGCCTCGCTGACCTGCTCCACGCGCCCCTCGATGCGCACTTGCCGCGACAGCGAAGGCCACCAGAACACCAGGGCCGCATGGGGCACATTGGTGAGCTCGCTACCCTTGTGGCTGTGGTAGTTGGTGTAGAAGACCAGGCCCTGGGCGTCGACACCCTTGAGCAGTACCACCCGCGCATGGGGCAGCCCCTGGCTGTCGGCGGTGGCCAGCGTCATGGTGTTACCGTCCTCGCCTTCCGCCTCCAGGGCCAGCGCCAGCCACTCGTCGAACAGCACCATGGGGTCGGTGGTGACCTGGGCCTCGTTCAGGTTCCCCCCCTCGTAGTCGCGTCGGATATCGGCGATGTTGCGTGTCATGTCGTTCTCCTCGAGATTTGTTCCATGGTCGCCGCTCGCGGGGTAGAGCTCAACACCTTCATGGCAACGGCAGACGTTTTCTTGGGCCAGGGCAGTCTGCTAGGCGGCGCGCAGCTGTCGGCTGCGGAAGCGGGCATAGCCCATGCAGCCGGTGAACAGGGCCAGCGACACCAGGGCCTCGAGCAGGCCGCGCAGTCCCTGGCCCGGCAGGGTGGCGACCATCACGCCCTGGGTGAAGTAGAGCAGGCTGACGAAGGCCAGCCAGGCATGGCCCCGCGGTCGGCGGCCGAGGATCGACGGCAGGAACAGCACCAGCGGCAGCACGAAGGCGATCAGCGGGCCCAGGACGACTTCGCTCTGCACGGCGACGCCACGGTAGAGCATCAGCAGCAGCAGCAGGACATAGCTGCCGAGCACCAGCCTGCGGGAGCGTTCGGTGAGGGTGTCGAGGCCGTGCCGGGCCTCGAGCCCTTCGAGCCACTGTCTCATTGGGCCTCCCGGCGCATGGCGTCGAGGGCCAGGGTGAGCCTGGCCAGGCGGCGCCCCTGGGCGCGGACCAGGTGGCGCTCGAGCTCGTCGAGCGGGCGGTCGCTGCGCTTGCCGGCCAGGTGGCTGGCGCCGTAGGGGGTGCCACCGCTGGTGGTATCCATCACCTCGGTTTCGCTGTAGGGCAGGCCGGCATAGACCATGCCGTGGTGCAGCAGCGGCAGCAGCATCGAGATCAGCGTGGTCTCCTGGCCACCGTGCAGGCTGGAGGTGGAGGTGAAGGCGCTGGCCGGCTTGTCGACCAGGGCGCCACCCAGCCACAGCTCGCTGGTGCCGTCGAGGAAATGCTTGAGCGGAGCGGCCATGTTGCCGAACCGCGTCGGGCTGCCGATGGCCAGGCCGGCGCAGTGGCGCAGATCGTCGAGGCCGGCGTAGACGGCCCCTTCGGCGGGGATCTCGGGCTCCACGGCCTCGCAGGTGGGAGAGACCGGCGGCACGGTACGCAGCCGGGCCTCGACGCCGCGGCATGACTCGACGCCGGCGGCGAGCTGTTCGGCCATGGCCCGGGTGGCACCATAGCGGGAGTAGTAGAGGATCAGCACATAGGGCAGGGGGGCGCTCATCGGGACTCCAGGGGCGAATGGGGGAAGGAGGGCGGCGGGCGCTCAGCGTCCGTCGATCAGGCCCAGGACATCTTCCGGGGGCCTGCCGATCACCGCGTGCTCGCCGTCATCGGCGATGGGTCGCTGCATGAGCCTGGGGTGGGCGACGATCGCCGCGATGACCTGCTCCTGGTCCTGAAGGTCGACGTCCAGCGACTTCCACTCCTGCTCGCCGGTGCGCACCAGCGCCGTGCCGTCGGCATCGAGCCGCGCCATCAGCTCGCGCAGTTCGGCCTCGTCCAGCGGCTCGTCGAGATAGCGGCGTATCCTGACCTCGACGCCACGCTCCTCGAGCAGGGCGAGTGCCTGGCGCGACTTGGAGCAGCGCGGGTTGTGGTAGAGCGTGATGGCGGTCATGCGGACTCCTTGGTCCCGGCGATGAAGAGGCGGCTATTGTAGAAGGCCGCCAGGCCGGGTCACAACCGTGCCTCCGAGAGTGCCTCCTCGGGCAGGCGGCGATAGACCCAGGCCTCGCGGCCATCGGCGAGCTCGACGGTGACCCGTTCGTAGCGGAGCCCCAGTCGCTCGTAGCGGTCGAGCCGGGCGAGTTCGGCGGCGCTCACCTCGATCACCTCGCCTTCGACCCGTTTCCCCGGGGCCTCGGTGAGATCGAGCCCCTCGCGGCGGAAGCCTTCCAGCACAGCGGGTTCCGACTCGCCCATGCGGCCGGTGACCACCCAGCGCACCAGCCCCGAGCGCAGGGTGCCGTAGACGAACACCTCATGGCGCCCCTCGGCGATGGCCGGCAGGTCGTCGGGCGGGTCATAGGTGAAGGGACTGAGCAGGGTCAGCCACAGCCAGCCCGCCACGGCGAGTGGCAGGCCGAGCAGGGTCAGCAGCAGGAGGCGCAGTCGTGTCATGGTCTCTCCGGGCCCGCGGGAACGTGACCATCGTGCCATGGGGAGGCTAGGATGGGGATTCCCATGACGATCGGGAGGTGGCCCATGACACAGTCGGCACGCGATGATCTGGATTTCAGGGCCCTGATGGACGATGTGCGCCCCCTCGCGCGAGCGCGCAACCGGGCCGACCCCGGCCGTGCCGCGCGCGGCCCCAGCGAGGCCCAACTGGCCCGCCGGGAGAGCGCCGCCGCCGAGCCGCAGGGCCGCGACTTCCTCTCCGACGACTTCGTCGACCTGCTGCCCCCCTTCGACCCGCTAGAGTTCCGCCGCGACGGCATCCAGCAGGGGGTGGTGGACCGCCTGCGCCACGGCGGTTATGCGGCTCAGGCCCAGTTGCACCTGCTGCGTCGCCCCCTCGAGGAGTGCCGGCGGGCCCTGCCGCCCTTCATCCGGGAGGCCCGCGCCCATGACCTGCGCTCGGTGCTGATCATCCATGGCCGGGGCCGCGAGATCGACAGCGCGCCCAACGTGCTGCGCTCCTACCTCGCCAAGTGGCTGGCCCAGTTCGAGGAGGTCCAGGCCTATGTCTCGGCGGGGCAGGCCGACGGCGGCCTGGGTGCGACCTGGGTGATGCTGCGCAAGAGCGAGCGTGCCCGGTCGGCCAACCGCGAACGCCAGCAGAAGCGCCGCGGCTGACGGTCGGGGCTGATCCGGGGGCAGGCCCGGCGGTCAGGCGCCGCCGTTCTCGCGCAGGCGGCGCTCGAAGAGGGCCTCTGACTGGTCCACCGCCGGCTGATAGCTGACGCTGAAGGCCCCCAGGGCGCGCAGGGCGTCGTCGAGGTGCTGGTCCTCGCGCAGCGCCAGGGCGTCGAAGCCGCAGCGGGTCATGTAGAACAGCTGGTCGACCAGGACGTCACCGATGGCGCGAACCTCGCCCTCGTAGCCATGGCGTTCCCGCAGCAGCCGGGCCAGGGTATAGCCGCGACCGTCGGTGAAGGCGGGGAAGTCGATGGCGACCAGCGGCGCCTTCACCAACTCGAGCGCCAGGGCATCGGTGAGTTCGGTGTCGCTGGGCAGCCAGGGCGCCAGGCCTTCCTCGCGCTGCTGTTCACGCCACAGGGCGAGCGGCACGATCACCGGCCGGCGGGCCGGCAGGCCCTCCTCGAGGCGCGACAGCGCCCACTCGTCCTGCTCCGGCTGGCCCATCTTGATCAGGGTGCGGGTGTGTTCCAGGTGTTGGTCAGGCATAGACCCGCTCCTTGAACGGCTTGAGGCCGATTCGGCGATAGGTGTCGAGGAAGCGCTCGTCCTCGTGCCGCTGCTCCACGTAGACCTGCAGCACCTTGTCGATCACCTCGGGCACGTCCTCGCGGAAGAAGGAGGGGCCGAGGATCTTGCCGAGCGAGGCGTCGTCGGTAGCGTTGCCACCGAGCGAGATCTGGTAGTACTCCTCGCCCTTCTTGTCGACGCCGAGGATGCCGATATGGCCGACGTGGTGGTGACCGCAGGCGTTCATGCAGCCGGAGATGTTGAGGTCCAGCGGTCCCAGGTCGTAGAGGAAGTCGAGGTCCTCGAAGCGCTCTTGGAGCGCCTGGGCGATGGGGATCGACACCGCATTGGCCAGGCCGCAGTAGTCACCGCCGGGGCAGCAGATGATGTCGTTGAGGGTGCCGACGGTGGGGTTGGCCATGCCGAGCTCCTCGAGGGCCTGCCACAGGCTCTCGATCTCGTCCACCGGCACGTCGGAAAGCACCAGGTTCTGCTCGTGGGTGACCCGCATCTCGCCGAAGCTGAAGCGGTCGGCGAGATCGGCGACGGCCTCCATCTGGTCGGCGGTGACGTCGCCCGGGGCGTGCTCGCGACGCTTGAGCGACAGGGTCACCGCCTTGTAGCCCGGCACCTTGTGGGCGGTGACGTTGTTGGTGACGAAGCGTGAGAAGGCGCGGTTCTCGGCGCGCAATCGCTCGAAGTCGGCGATGGCGGCCTCGGCGACCGGGCGCCGCTCGGGCTCGGGGAAGTGGGCGCGGGCGGCCTCCACCGCGGCCGCGGTGAGGGTCTGGGGGCCATCCTTGAGGTGGGCCCATTCGGCCTCGACGCGGCGACGGAACTCCTCGATGCCCAACGCCTTGACCAGGATCTTGATGCGCGCCTTGAACTTGTTGTCGCGGCGGCCGAACTGATTGTAGACCCGCACGCAGGCTTCCAGGTAGGTGAGCAGGTGCTGCCAGGGCAGGTCCTCGCGCACCACGTCGCCGATCATCGGCGTGCGGCCCAGGCCTCCGCCGGCGAGCACCTTCACCCGCAGCTCGCCGCGGTCGTCGTGCCACAGGCGCAGGCCGATGTCGTGGACCTGGATGGCGGCCCGGTCCTCGGCGGCACCGGAGACGGCGATCTTGAACTTGCGCGGCAGGAAGGCGAACTCCGGGTGCAGGGTCGACCATTGGCGGATCAGCTCGCACCAGGGCCGCGGATCCTCCACCTCGTCGCCGGCGATGCCGGCGAACTGGTCGCTGGTGGTGTTGCGGATGCAGTTGCCGCTGGTCTGGATGGCGTGCATCTGGACTTCGGCGAGCTCGCCGAGGATATCCGGCACGTCTTCCAGGGCCGGCCAGTTGAGCTGCAGGTTCTGGCGGGTGGTGAAGTGGGCGTAGCCGCGGTCGTAGCGACGCGTGATGGCGGCCAGCCGCCTGAGCTGATGGCTACCGAGCATGCCGTAGGGAATGGCGATGCGCAGCATGGGCGCATGCTTCTGGATATAGAGGCCGTTCTGCAGTCGCAGCGGGCGGAATTCTTCCTCCCCGAGGCGGCCGGCCAGATGACGGTCCATCTGGTCCCGGAACTGGGCGACGCGCTCATCCACGAGGGTCTGGTCGTAGGTGTCGTACCGATACATTCAGGCGTGTCCTGCTGTCGGAGCGGGTGAAGGAATATGCCGTGAAGGCACCATACTCCTCTTCCTATATTCTATGAAAGAATAAATGATCATAGAATTCGAGTTAAGAGTTATTACAGCGGGGTCAGACCGGTAGTTGCAACCAGCGCCGCCGCTGCCAGATCAAGGCGAACCAGGCCGAGTTGAGGCAGCGATAGCCCAGTTGCACCCACCAGATGCCGAGCAAGCCATGCTCCAGCACCACGCCGACCCACCACGCCAGCGGCAGGAACACCAGCCACTGCATGGTCAGGGTCGCCGTCATCACCATGCGGTTGGCGCCGGCGCCGAGCAGCGCCTGGGCCAGGACCAGGGCGGCGGCATCGAGCACGATCATGGCCGCGGTCAGCTGCAGCGGCAACCGGCCCAGCGCGATCAGCGCCGGGTCGTGCAGGAAGAGCCCCAGTACCGCGTCGGGGAAGAGTGCCATGGGCAGGGCCAGCGCCGCCAGGCAGGGCCAGGCCAGGTGGACCACCTCCCAGCCCCAGCGATGGGCGTCCCGGGGGGCCTGCCGCCCCAGTGCCTGGCCCACCAGACTCATCGCCGCCATCCCCAGGCCCACTCCGGGCAGGATCAGCAGCAGCGACAGGTTCACCAGCACGTGGCCCACCGCCACGCTGGGCGTGCCGACGCGTCCGAGCATCCAGAACAGCACGGCATAGCCGGCGGCGAACCAGAATTGCTGGAAGGAGTGGGGGGTGGCCAGGCGCAGAGTGGTGAACACGGCCAGCCGGCGCGGCAGGCCGGCCAGGAAACCGCTGGGGGTGGCGTGACGGGCGCTGAGCAGGATCCAGATCGCCAGGCCGACATAGAGCGAGAGGGCGGTGCCGGCGCCGGCGCCGGCGGCGCCCATGGCCGGCAGGCCGAGATGGCCGAAGATCAGGCCGATGCTCGCGACCACGTTGACCAGGTGCATGACCAGGATGATGCGCAGGTAGATGCCGGTCTGCTGGATGCCGTTCCAGTAGCCGCGGAAGCAGAAGATCATCGCCACGGGCACCAGCGAGACCACCCGCCAGCGGAAATACGCCACCGCCACCGCATTGACCTCCGGGTCCTGGTTGATCAGCGCCAGCAGCCGCGGCGCCTGCCACAGGCAGAGCAGCGCCAGCGGGCCGGCGACCGTCAGGGCGATCAGCAGGCCGGCGTTGAGCGCCATGGCCCGCCGCCCCCAGTCCTCCTCGCCGTGGCGGCGGGCAGTCTGGGCCTGCACCCCGGAGGAGAGCCCGAAGACCACGGCGGTGATCAGAAACATGGCATAGCCGCCGATACCGACACCGGCCAGGGGAACCTCGCCCAGCGAGCCGACCAGGGCCGCATCGATCAGGTTGAGCAGGCTCTGGGAAAGCATCCCGGCGATGATCGGCAGGGCCAGGCGCAGGATCGTCTGGCGGCGGGTGGTCTCGGGCAGCATCCGTCTTCCGGTCGGTGGAGGGCGGGCCCGCCCGCGGACGGGCCCGGCGCCTGGCTCAGGCGGGGTCGTAGGAGAGCACCGGGGCCAGCCAGCGCTCTAGCTCCTCGAGCGTCATCTCCTTGCGGCGGGCCAGCACCTCGACCTGGTCGCGGGTGATCTTGCCCGTCGAGAAGTACTTCGACTGGGGGTGCGAGAAGTACCAGCCCGCGACCGCCGCGGCGGGCCACATGGCGAAGTTCTCGGTGAGGGCGAGGCCGCTGTGGACCTCGGCCTCGAGCAGCCGGAACAGGGTGGCCTTCTCGGTATGGTCGGGGCAGGCCGGGTAGCCCGGCGCCGGGCGGATACCCTGGTACTTCTCGCCGATCAGCGCCGCGTTGTCGAGCGACTCCTCGGGCACATAGCGCCAGTACTCCTTGCGCACCCGCTCGTGGAGGCGCTCGGCGAAGGCCTCGGCCAGGCGATCGGCCAGCGCCTGCACCAGGATGGCATTGTAGTCGTCGCCGGCGGCCTCGTAGGCCTTGCTGAGTTCCTCGACGCCGTGGCCGGCGGTGACCGCGAAGCCGCCGATCCAGTCCGGCTTGCCGCTCGGCTCCCCGTTGGCGTCATAGCGGGGCGCGATGAAGTCCGCCAGGCTGTGACACACCCCGTCGCGGTTCTTGGTGGTCTGCTGGCGGATATGGTGCAACCGCTCGATCACCTCCGTGCGCGACTCGTCGGCATACACCTCGATGACGTCGTCGTCGACGCTGTTGGCCGGCCACAGGCCGATCACGCCGCGGGCCTGGATGCGCTTCTCGTCGATCAGCTTGCGCAGCATCGCCTGGGCGTCCTCGAAGAGGCTGCGCGCCGCTTCGCCGACCACGGCGTCGTCGAGGATCTTCGGGTACTTGCCGGCGAGCTGCCAGCTCATGAAGAAGGGGGTCCAGTCGATGCGCTCGACGAGCTCGTCGAGGTCGTAGTCATCGAAGCTGGTGAGGCCGGTGACGACGGGACGGGGCGGGGTGTAGTTCGTCCAGTCGATCGCCGGCTTGCGCCGGCATGCCTCTTCGTAGCTGAGGTCGGCGGCCTTGGGGCGGCGCCGGGCATTACGCTCACGCACCGTCTCGTACTCGGCGCGGATCTCGGCCACATAGGCCTCCTTGAGGCCTGGTGAGAGCAGCTTGCCGGCCACCCCCACGGCCCGGGAGGCGTCGGTGACGTAGATCACCGGATGCTCGTAGCCGGGCTCGATCTTGACCGCGGTGTGGGCCTTGGAGGTGGTGGCGCCGCCGATCAGCAGCGGGGTCTCGAACCCCTGGCGCTGCATCTCCCGGGCCACGTGGACCATCTCGTCGAGCGAGGGGGTGATCAGCCCGGAGAGCCCGATGATGTCGGCATTGACCTCGCGGGCGGTCTGCAGGATCTTCTCGGCGGGCACCATCACGCCGAGATCGATCACCTCGTAGTTGTTGCACTGCAGGACCACGCCGACGATGTTCTTGCCGATGTCGTGGACGTCGCCCTTGACCGTGGCCATGACGATCCGACCCTTGGCTTGGGTCTCCTCGCTCTTCTCGGCCTCGATGTACGGGATCAGGTAGGCCACCGCCTGCTTCATGACCCGTGCCGACTTGACCACCTGGGGCAGGAACATCTTGCCGGCGCCGAACAGGTCGCCGACCACGTTCATGCCGTCCATCAGCGGCCCCTCGATCACCTCGATGGGGCGGTCGGCCCGCTGGCGGGCGAGCTCGGTGTCCTCCTCGATGAAGGCGGTGATGCCCTTGACCAGGGCGTGCTCGATACGCTTCTCGACCTCCCAGGAGCGCCACTCGAGGTCCTCCTTCCGGGCGCCGCCGCTGCCGTCGCCCTTGTACTTGTCGGCCAGGTCCACCAGGCGCTCGGTGGAATCGCTGCGACGATTGAGCACCACGTCCTCCACCGCCTCGCGCAGCTCGGCGGGCAGGTCGTCGTAGACGGCGAGCTGCCCGGCATTGACGATGCCCATGGTCAACCCGGCGCGGATGGCGTGGTAGAGGAACACCGAATGGATCGCCTCGCGCACCGGGTTGTTGCCGCGGAACGAGAAGGAGACGTTGGAGACGCCGCCGGAGACCAGGGCGTGGGGCAGGTGCTCGCGGATCCAGCGGGTCGCCTCGATGAAGTCGACGGCGTAGTTGTCGTGCTCCTCGATGCCGGTGGCGATGGCGAAGATGTTGGGGTCGAAGATGATGTCTTCCGGCGGGAAGTCGAGCTCGTCGACGAGGATGCGGTAGGCGCGCTCGCAGATCTCGGTCTTGCGGGCGAAGGTGTCGGCCTGGCCGACCTCGTCGAAGGCCATCACCACCACCGCGGCACCGTGCCGCCGGCAGACGGTGGCCTGCTCGCGGAAGGCGTCCTCGCCCTCCTTCATCGAGATCGAGTTGACCACCGCCTTGCCCTGCACGCACTTCAGGCCCGCCTCGATGATCGTCCACTTGGAGGAGTCGATCATGATCGGCACCCGGGCGATGTCGGGCTCGCCGGCGATCAGGTTGAGGAAGCGCACCATCGCCTCCTCGGACTCGAGCATCCCCTCGTCCATGTTGATGTCGATGAGCTGGGCGCCGTTCTCGACCTGCTCCAGCGCCACCTCGAGGGCGGTGGTGAAGTCCTCGTCGACGATCAGCCGCTTGAAGCGTGCCGAGCCGGTGACGTTGGTGCGTTCGCCGACGTTGACGAACAGCGAGTCGGCCTCGATGTTGAAGGGCTCGAGGCCCGACAGCCGGCAGGCGCGGGGCCGCTCGGGGACCCGGCGCGGGGCCATGCCCTGGATCGCCCGGTGGATCGCCGCGATATGCTCGGGCGTGGAGCCGCAGCAGCCGCCGATGATGTTGACCAGGCCGCTTTGTGCGAACTCGGCGACGATGGCCGCCATCTCCTCGGGGGTCTGGTCGTACTCGCCGAACTCGTTGGGCAGGCCGGCGTTGGGGTGGGCCGAGACGAAGGTGTCGGCCTTGGTCGCGAGCTCCTCCACGTAGGGGCGCAGCTCCTCGGCCCCCAGGGCGCAGTTGAGGCCGATCGAGAGCGGCCGGGCGTGGCGCACCGAGTTCCAGAATGCCTCGGTGGTCTGGCCCGAGAGGGTGCGTCCGGAGGCGTCGGTGATGGTGCCGGAGATCATCACCGGCAGCCGCTCGCCACGGGCCTCGAAGACCTCTTCCAGGGCGTAGATCGCCGCCTTGGCGTTGAGGGTGTCGAAGATGGTCTCGATCAGGATCAGGTCCGCGCCGCCCTCGATCAGCGCCTCGGCGGCCTCGACATAGTTCTCGCGCAACTGGTCGAAGGTGACGTTGCGCTTGGCCGGGTCGTTGACGTCCGGCGACAGCGAGGCAGTGCGCGAGGTCGGCCCCAGCACCCCGGCCACGTAGCGTGGCACCCCGGTCTCGGCGGCCACGGCGTCGCACGCCTGACGGGCCAGGCGCGCCGACTCGCGGTTGAGCTCGGGGACCAGGTCCTCCATGCCGTAGTCGGCCTGGGAGAGACGAGTGCTGTTGAAGGTGTTGGTCTCGACGATGTCGGCGCCGGCCTCCAGGTACTCGCGGTGGATGCGGGTCACCAGGTCGGGGCAGGTCAGCGCCAGCAGGTCGTTGTTGCCCTTGAGATCGGAGGGCCAGTCGCTGAAGCGTTCACCGCGGAAATCGGCTTCCGCGAGGCTGGCGTTCTGCAGCATGGTCCCCATGCCCCCGTCGAGCATCAGGATGCGCCGGGACAGGCTGTCGGTGAGCGTGGCGGTCAGGGCGGTGGGAACGGCGGCCATGGGTCGGGTCGATCTCCAGCGAAGTCACGGGTAGCCGGCCGCGCGGGCGCCTCTGGGCGTCTTCTTGGGCGGGCCGAGTCGGCCCGTATGTTAACAAATGCGGCGCCGCGAGGGCAGGGCCGATCAAAAGCCGACCAAAATGGTCGGGATTGTCTCGCAGGCCGGTTTTGCTTACCATGAAGGATATGTCACTTACGGCCTGCCCGACTGGGCAGCGGCCCGACCAGCGAGAACACCATGAGCGATAGCATCCAGATCACCGACAGCGCCCAGGACTACCTTGCCGAGCTGCTCGAGAAGCAGAACGTCGAGGGCATTGCCGTGCGTATCTTCATCACCCAGCCGGGGACGCCCTACGCCGAGACCTGCCTGGCCTACTGTCGTCCCGGTGAGGAGGAGCCCAGCGACGTGCGCCTGGACCTCGAGAAGATCGGCGTCTATCTCGACAAGCACAGCCTCCCGTTCCTCGAGGAGGCGGTGGTCGACTTCAACGCCGATCGCATGGGTGGCCAGCTGACCATCAAGGCGCCCAACGCCAAGATGCCCAAGGTCAACGCCGACAGTCCGCTGGAGGATCGCGTCAACTATATCCTCTACAGCGAGATCAATCCCGGCCTCGCCGCCCACGGCGGCGAGATCAAGCTGGTCGAGCTCACCGAGAACCAGGTGGCGGTGCTGGCCTTCGGCGGCGGTTGCCAGGGCTGCGCGGCGGTCGATCTGACGCTCAAGGAGGGCGTCGAGCGGACCCTGATGGAGCGCATCCCGGAACTCGCCGGGATCCGCGACGTGACCGACCATACGGACACGACCAACGCCTACTACCGCTGAGCCTCGCCCTTCGAGGCAGCACCAGAAGGCTCCGCCCCGGCGGGGCCTTCGTCGTTCTCGGGCTCGGCCTCGGGGGCGGCGTCTTCGGCCCGCGGCGTCACCGGGGTCTGCCAGAGGCAGCGGTTGAGCTGGGCCTCGAGCTCGCGCAGCCGCCGCGCCTGATCCTCCAGCAAGCGCTTCTGTTCGTCGATACGCGCCTGGAGCAGGGTCTGTTCGTGGCGCAGGGTGTTGGCCTGCTCCTCGGCACGGGCGCGCCCCCAGTCGGTCTCGCGGTGGCGCTTCTCCTCCTCGGCGAACTCGCGACGCGCCTCCTGGAGTTGCTGCTGCAGGCGTTCCAGTCGCGTTTCCAGTTGCCCTGCGCGTGCGGCATGGGCCTTTTCCGCCGCCTGTCGCTCCTGGCGCGCCTCGTCGAGCAGGGCCATCAGGCGGGCCTCGGCGCTCTCGTGGCGCTGCTCCTCCTGGGCCAGCCGCTCGCGCTGCTGCGTCTCGCGCTCCGTCAGCGCCAGTTGGTGCTCGCGACCCTGGCGCTCGTTCTCCCTCTGCAGGTGCTCCAGCTGTTCCTCGAGCTGCTCGGTGCGGGCGGCGAGGCGTGCCTGCTGCTCTGCCAACGCCTCGCGCTCGGCCTCGCCGCGGGCGAGGGTGGCGCTGCGCTCCTCCAGCCGCCGTTCGGTGCTGGCCAGGTGGCTGGCCAGGGCCGACTCGCGCTGCTCGGCATCCTCCGCCTGGCGCCGCGCGTCGGCGACCTCGTCCCGAGCGGCCTCGACCTGCCGGTTGGCTTCCTCGCGGTAGTGGGTCAACGCCTCCCCGGCGGCTTCCTGGGCCCTGTCCCACAGCGCCTCGGCCAGCGCCTGCAGCGCCTCGGGCATGCCCCGCGGCGGGGGCAGGTCGCGGTTCTCCTCGCGACGGGTGCGCCAGAGGCGAAGATGTTCGCTGATGGTGGTGAAGCTCCCGGTTCCCAGCACCTCGCGTACCTTCTGCACGCTGGGTGACTCGCCCCGAGCCAGCAGGTCATCGATCGCCCGCTGCACATCTTCGTACCGCACTCCACTGCGTGCCATGGCCGTTCTCCTGGTCGGTCGCTCGGTCGGGTGGCACCGCCGAGTTCTCCGGGAGGCCGCCGCCCCCCGCTTCGGCCGCAGGATACCCCATGCGGCCGTATCGTGGAAGATTATTACATAATACGTAATCTGTAATACTATTTATTTAATCAGTAGATAAAGCAAGATTACCCGACTTATCTTGATTATCTGGCGGCAGCACCGGACAATTCGCCCGCAGAGGCCGTGAGGACAGCGGGAGGCGACGCGAGGAGCCGTATGCAACAGGACAGGAAAGGGGGGCTGGCCCCGGCGGAAGGTGACGTCATGCTGCCTACCGCGACGGGAGCGCCTCCGGCGGCGCATATCCAGGCCGGCAATGACGCCGAGGCCGTGGCGCAGTGGCTGGCGGAATACCGTGCGAGCCCGCGCACCCGGGCCGCCTATCGCCGCGAGGCCGAGCGGCTGCTGCTGTGGCTGGCCGTGCAGGGCAGGGGGCTCGGCGATCTCCGGCGCGATGACCTCGACGCCTTCGAGGCCTTCCTCGCCGACCCGCGCCCGGTCGCGGCGTGGGTGGGGCCGTCGCGTCCGCGCCTCAGCCCCGACTGGCGCCCCTTCCGCGGTCCGCTGTCGCCGGCCAGCCGCCGCCAGAGCCTGGTGATCCTGCAGGGGCTCTTCGCCTGGCTGGTCGAGGCCGGCTGGGTCGCCCACAATCCCTTCCGGCTGATGCGCGACAAGCGGCGGCGGCTCGACAACCGCCAGGGCGGGATCGAACGCTACCTGGAGAAGCCGCTGTGGGATTGGCTATGGGGCTGGCTTTCCAGGCCTCAGGCGGAGGGCACCTCGCCACGGCGGTGCTTCGAGGCCGAGCGCCGGCGCTTCGTGTTCGGCTTCGCCTACCTGCTGGCCCCGCGGATCGGCGAGATGGCCGCGGCACGCATGGGTGACTTCGTGCGCCGCGAAGGGCGCTGGTGGTGGCGGGTGGTGGGCAAGGGCGACAAGGCGGCACGGATCCCGGTGCCGCCCGACATGCTGGTCCTGCTGCAGGCATGGCGCGCCGCGCTGGGGCTGCCGCCGCATCCGGAGCCGGATGACGACGGCCCGTTGCTGCGCGCCCTGGATGGCAGGCGTGGCCTCGGCGACAATCGGCTCTACCGGCTGATCCGCGAGTCCTTCCGCGACGCCGCCGCGGTACTGGAGAGGGAGCGGGGGGAGGGCGCCCGGGCCGAGGTGCTGCGCCTGCGTCGTGCCACGCCACACTGGCTGCGGCATACCGCCTTGACCCACCAGGCCCAGGCCGGGGTGGAGCTTCGCTACCTCGCCGGCACCGCACGCCACGCCCGGCTCGATACCACGGCCCGTTACCTGCATGCCGAGGACGAGGAGTGGCATCGCCAGCAGTCGGTTCACGGCCTGACGACCCGAGCCGTTGTCAGCGATAGTGATGGCGGTCCTGAAACGTTATAATGGTGACAACCCCTTCAAGGAGGCGTCATGAGTTCCGAGATCACCGCCGAACAGGCCCAGCAGGAGCTGCTGGATGAATTCGAGATGTTCGACAACTGGATGGATCGCTACCAGTACATCATCGACATGGGCAAGCAGCTGCCCGACTTCCCCGAGGAGTGGAAGACCCCCGAGCGGAAGATCCAGGGCTGCCAGTCGAACGTCTGGATCCACCATCGCCACGAGGAGGGCGTCCTCCACTTCGACGCCGTCTCGGATGCCGCCATCGTCTCCGGGCTGATCGCCGTGCTGATGCGCATCTACAACGACCGCCCGGCGAGCGAGATCCACGCCACCAGCCCGCACTTCCTCGGGGACCTGGGGCTCGACAAGCACCTGTCGCCGACCCGCAGCAACGGCCTGAACAGCATGCTGGCACGCATCTACGAGGTCGCGGAGCAGGAAGCGGCCTGAGCGGTCACCGCTGGTGGTGCCCATCATGCCGCCGGCAACGGAAGTTCTCGTCCAGCTCGTCGTCCTCGCGGCACAGTTGCTCGCTGGGCCCGCCCGGGACCGGGTCGATGCCGCCGTCGCTGCCGGGGTGGCAGCGCACGATTCGCCTCACCGCCAGCCAGCCCCCCTTGAACGGCCCGTGCACGCGTATCGCCTCCACCGTGTAGCGGGAACAGCTCGGCCAGTAGCGGCAGCGGGGGCCGAGCAGCGGGCTGAGCGTGAACTGGTAGGCCGTCACCAGCCCGATCACCACCCGCCCCACGAGGCGTGCGGCCAGCCCCGGGAGGCGACGCCACCGGCCAGCGAAGCGGGACATCTCGCTCAATCCTGCTTGCCGGACGCGCCGTAGAGGATGGTCGGGTCGATCAGCGGGGCGCTGGTGATGCGCGCGCGATCCTCCTCGAGCGCCACATAGAAGCAACTGCGTCGACCGGTGTGGCAGGCGGGACCGGTCTGCTCGACCTGCAGCAGCAGGGTGTCGCCGTCACAATCCAGCGCCGCACGCTCGAGATGCTGCTGCTGGCCGGACGACTCCCCCTTGCGCCACAGCTTGCCCCTGGAGCGGGACCAGTAGCAGACCCGCCCGGTCTTCAGGGTCTCCTCCAGCGCCTCACGGTTCATCCAGGCCATCATCAGCACCTCGCCGCTGTCGTGCTGCTGGGCGATGGCGGGGATCAGTCCCTCGGCGTTGAAGCGGACCGAAGCGAGAATCTCCTCCAGCGGGTGCCGGCTATCGACGCCGGCCTGCTCGAGGCGCTTGAAGGTGTCACTCATTTGGGCTCCTGTGTGCGAAGGGAAGGGCGGGGCACTCACTGCTTGCCGGCGACCGCCTGCAGGCAGACCTCGCAGTGGCCGAGCAGCTCGATGGTCTGACGGTCGACGCGAAATCCCAGGTCCCGGGCGCGCTGGGCCAGCTGGGCATTGACGTCATCCAGGTGGAGTTCCTCGACCCGACCGCAATGGCGGCAGATCAGCAGCTGGAAGCCGTGGGCATGCTCGGGGCAGGGACAGGCCACATAGGCGTTGAGCGACTCGATGCGATGCACCAGCCCCTGGTCGATGAGGAACTCCAGGGCACGGTAGATGGTCGGCGGCCGGGCCGCGGCATGCTCCGTGGCCAACCTGTCGAGGAGGTCATAGGCCTTGAGGCCACCGGGAGAGTCGGCGATCATCTCCAGCACGCGTCGCCGAATCGGCGTGAAGCGAACGCCGCGGCGCTGGCACTGCCTTTCGGCCTGATGCATCAGGGCACGGGAGTCGTTCATGGCGGCCATGGGATAGCTGAGTGGAATGCCATATTCTACGCGTCGGGGGGCGGGGGAGCCAGTCGGCGCGTCAGCCCACGGCAACGGCAGAGGGCTCCGGCTCGGTCTCGCGCAGCTCGCTCTGGCGGGCAAAGTGCTGCTGGGCGAAGGCTACCCGCTGCTCGGGTGTGCTGCCTTCCGGCTGTCGCTCGATCAGGTCGAGGCGGGGCCTCAACCCCTCGCCATTGGCCATCTGGATGGCCAGGCCGGGGCGGGCATTGAGCTCCAGCAGCATGGGGCCACGATCCCGGTCGAGCACCATGTCGGTGCCGAGATACCCGAGCCCGGTCATCTCGTAACAGCCGGCGGCGAGCAGCAGCAGGGTGCCCCAGTCGGGGATCCGCAGGCTGATCAGTTCGTGGCCCGTATCGGGATGATCGTGGCGGGTGCGGTCGAACTGCACGCCGCGGATGGCGGTACCGCTGGCGATGTCGAGCCCCACGCCCACCGCCCCCTGGTGCAGGTTGGCCTTGCCGTCGGAGTCCGCCGTGGAAAGGCGCATCATGGCCATCACCGGGTAGCCCTTGAAGACGATCACCCGGATGTCCGGCACCCCCTCGTAGGTGTACTCGGAGAGTCGCTCGTCGAAGTTGATCAGCGCCTCGACCACCGCCACGTCCGGCGACCCGCCCAGGGAGTAGAGCCCGGAGAGGATGTTGGAGACGTGGCGCTCGATGTCCTCGAGCCTGATCTGAGCGCCGCTGGGCTTGATGTAGACATCGCCGGCGCTCTGCTCGATGACCAGAATCCCCTTGCCGCCGCTGCCCTTGGCCGGCTTGATGACGAAGCCGTGGTGGCCCTCGAGCATGCCGCGCAGATGCTTGACGCCGAACTGGGTGGTCACGGTGCCGATCAGCGCCGGCGTGGTGATGCCATACTCCTGGGCCAGCAGCTTGGTCTTGAGCTTGTCGTCCACCAACGGATAGAGCCGTCGGCTGTTGTAACGGCCGATATAGCGGATGTTGCGCCGGTTCATGCCGATGATGCCCTTGGCGCGAAGCTTGTCGGGGGTCGTCCACATGGGGCTCAATCCTCGGTGACGGGCTTGAAGCGGCGCAGCTCCAGCAGCCGGTAGCCGGTGTAGTTGCCGAGCAGCAGGATCAGAGCCATCAGTATCAGCTGCACCCCCAGGAAATTGAAGGTGATGTGACGGATCCAGGGGTTGTTCATGGCCAGGTAGGCGAGCACCGCGGTGAGCAGGCTGCCGCCGCCCTGGATCAGCACCTCCTTGGGCCCCTCTTCCTCCCACAGGATCGACATCCGCTCGATGGTCCAGGCGAGGATGATCATCGGGAAGAAGGTGATGGTCAGGCCGGCATTGAGACCGAAGCGGTAGGAGAGCACCGAGAACAGCGAGATGATGGCGATCACCGTGATGATCACCGCCGTGACCCTCGCCACCAGCAGGAGATTCAGGTGTGACAGATAACTTCGGATCACCAGGCCCATGGCGACGACCAGCAGGAAGCCGATGAGTCCCGTGACCAGGGAGGTCTGGATGAAGGCCAGCGCAATCAGCACGGGCATGAAGGTTCCCGAGGTCTTGATGCCGACCAGCACCCGCAGGATCACCACCACCAGGGCGCCGATGGGGATCAGCAGGATGGTCTGGAACAGTGCCTGCTCCTCGAGCGGGAGGCTGTGGATCGAGAAGTTGAGCAGGGTGTCGTCGGCCAACTGGTTGCGCACCGCGGCGGCGGCGGGCTGGTTGTGGGTGAGCATCGAGAAGCTGACCCGGGAGTTGGTTGCCCCCTGGACCTCCAGCACCGCCTGCCCGGCGGACTCCCAGAGCAGCAGGTTGTCGGGACGGCCCTGCTCGCCGGTCGCCGGATTGAACAGTGCCCACTCGTCTTCGGCGAATACCTGCACCCACGAGGTCAGGCTCTGGCGCCGCCGGCCATCCTCGAGCACCAGGCCGCTGACCTCCCGGGCCGGCACCCCGGCCTGATTGAGCAGACGGACCAGCAGGGGGCTGCGCTCGAACTGCGTCAGCAGCAGGCGAGTGTTCTCGCCCTGCCGCTCGTCGCCGAAGTCGCGGATCAGCTCACGGGCGAAGGTGAAGGCGTCGGCACTGCGCCCCCAGGCACGCTCGATCACCTGGGCCGCGGCGGTATCGTAGGGGCGCTCCCAGACGATGTCGCGGCGCAGGGGCGGGGGCTCGACCTCCGGGGCACGCGCCCCAGGGGCCACCAGCAACTGTGCGGTGTAGTAGAGCTGCTGGTTGCCGGCCGCCTCGCGGATCGACCACTGGGCGCGGCGGCCGCGCTCGTCCTCGAGGAAGGCGAGACCGAAACCGGGGGAGGCGGTATTCTCGGTCAGCAGCCGGAAACCCTGCTGGTTGGCGGGCAGGGCCATGTCGACCTTGACCGGGCCATTCTGGGCGTTGAAATTGACCTGGGCCTCGATCTCCCAGACCTGGCGCTGTTCGCCGGGGGTCCAGGGAACCTCGAGCTGTACGTGTCGATGCACGCTCATGGCGACACCGACCACCAGCAGCAGGCCGACGATCAGATAGAAGGGCAGTCGTGACATGGGTCATCCTTGGAAGGGTCGGGCGCCTGACCAGCCGGCGCGTCAGGCTTCTTCGTCATCTTGATCCCCGGCCTCGTCCTGTTCGGCTTCCTCTGCCGGACGGCCGCCGGGAAACTCAGGTCGTTCATGTATATAGCTCTCGGCCACATCGATCACCGTGATATCCATCAGGAACCGTCGCCCCAGCAGCACCGGGTAATTGAGATGTGAGCGATCGTTGAGGGTGAACTCCACCGTCTCCCGTATCGGCCCCAGGGTCATCAACAGGCTGACCACCGGCCGCGACGTCTCGCCGGCCGCCTGGAGGACGCGCACGCGCCGCTCGATCGGCGCCTCGATCCAGTCGTCACGGACGCCTTCGACCGCCACGTCATTCTCGCCCAGGCCGAGCTTGAAGCGGACCCAGTCCTCGCCGTCGCGCTCGAAGCGGGTGATGTCGGTGGCCGATAGCGAGGAGGTATTGGCACCGGAGTCGATCCGTGCCTTGAGGTAGGTGCCGGCGTCGGGCAGGCCGATCCATTCGCTGCGGCCGACCACGGCCTTGTTGGCCAACCCGAGTTCATCGGCGGCGCACTCGCGGGACACGACGACCGGCTCGCCATCATCGCCTCGCTCCAGCCGCTCGATATCGGCACGCAGGTGGCGCAGCAGGCTGCCGAACTCTCGCATGTCGGTATCCATCAGCTCCTGGCGTTGGACATGTGTGGCCAGCAGTTCGTGTTGCGCATCACAGCGCGAGACCATTTCGGTCTCCAGGCGGTCGATACGCGTCGCGAATTCGTCGGGTGTCAGTACTGGGTCCGGCTCGGGGCGGTCGCTCGGAACGGCGCAGCCGAACAACAGCAGGGCGAGGGACAGGGCACCGGTGTGCAGCAGGGGGTGTCGCATTGGGTGAGGAAGATCCTGTAAGTGGTGGCGTGATGATAAGGAGTCGCTGGCCGCCTTGTCCAACGCCGCATATCGAGCCGTCGAGGTTGGCTTGACCCTGCTAGGGGACGTCGCCCCATGAATGATTTAACATAATATACATTATGCGAACTCTACCCCATCCTATTTCAGTAGATTTCTAATACCCCTTTTTCTTATCTGTCCCGCCCTGGTTGAACTCCCATTTTCACTCTGTAACATGCGTCGCTTTTCCGTCTTTGATTGGCCCCGCCGATCATGAAAAATATTGAACGCAGGGAACATTACGATGAAAAGAAATCATGACGCGATCACGCTGCGCCTGACCTCGGGCCCGGTGTTCGTGACCCAGGACGAGGCCGTGTCGCTGCTCGGCGTGCATCCAAGAACGGCCGGGCGCTGGGCACGCGGACAGCAGACACCCAGCCCGGCGCGGGCGGCGCTGCTGGCGATCCTGTCGGGGCAACTGGTGCCGTTCCCCGGCTGGCAGGGGTTCGGGTTTCGGGTCAAACGCGGCCCGGCCCCAGGGCGGCGACCGTTCGCGGTGCTGGTGGGGCCGGATGGGCGGGAGTGGCTGCCCGATGACCTGACGGCCTGGCGGGCGGTGCGGGGGATCGGCTAGCGGCTCGCGCGTTGCTCCAGCTCGCGGGCGATCTCGAGACGGTTCACGCGGGTAGACAGCTTCATCATGTAGAGCCCCATCAGCAGCAGCCCGACATTGCCCCCGGCGTTGATCGCCTCGATCAGCGTGGCGTCGATCATGCGAAGGCCCCCACCAGCTCGGCGAGCACCTCGGGCGGCAGCCAGTGGCCGGTGAAGAAGCCCAGCACGCCGACCAGCACGAAGCCGGCGCCCTTGCGTTGGTTCGGTGTCAGTTTCACAGGAAGCCTCCCGGCGTATAGCCCACGTCGTTGTTCAAGGTATCGGCCACGCGCTGTATTTCGGCGGCCTCTTGGGCGCTGTAGGGCTCGATGCCGCCGCCCAGCGTCCAATTCCAGTTCTCCCACAGCGCCGGGCGCACTTGCTGGCCCCGGTACTGCATCAGTTCATCAGACGGCGGCCCCAGGCTGGTGAAAGCGCCCTGCCGCCACTGCCACCACAGCCAGCCGCCGGCGGCGATCACCAGCACGGCGGTCAGGTCGACGTTGATCCTCATGCCATGGATACCCCTTGCTGGATGGTGGCCAGTTCATAGGGCTGGGCGCCGTTCTCCATCTGGATCATGGCGGCGATCAGCTCGGGCCGGTGGCCGTCGTTCAGCGGCTGGGTCGGGCTGACGCCGACGCGGCTGGCCACGAAGTCCTGATAGGCCAGGGTGTTGTTCTCGTGGGCCGGGGCCCAGCGGGAAACGATCGACTGCACGGTATTGAGGCCGTGGCGGTCGCGGTAGGTATCGAGGATGCGCGACATGGCGCGGATGCCGTAGAGCGGGTCGACGAACCTTGCGAAGCGTCCATCGGTGGGCGGATCGGCGAGCCCCTGCCAGGCGGTTCGGGGGTCATACTCGATATTGCCGGGGTTGTTGTTGCGGATGCCACGCGGGTCGGTCATGTCCCAGATACTCCAGTCGCCGTTGATGAGGTCGTTCACGGTGTTGCTCGGGCCGCTCAGCCAGTCATCGGTGAGCCAGCCCAGGTTGAGGTCAAGGCTGCCGTCGTCCAGGGTCAGCGCCTCGCGGCGGTCGAGTTCCTCGCGGCTGTAGGGAATGCCGCTGGTGTCATCGAAGGCGCCCAGGTTGGGCAGGTACGGGATACCGGACACGCCGAAGGCGCGGGGGTTGTCCTGGCGGCCCAGCAGCCAATATCCGGTTCCGCCCAGCAGGGCCAGGCCGATCAGTGCTCTTACCATGTGATGCCCTCCAGGGTGGCCGCGTCGGGCGCGTCGGCGATGGCGGCGGCCTTCTCGCCCTCGCGGTCGATCAGCTCGCCCCGCCGCTGGGCAATCGCCATCAGGGCGGCGTCCACATCGGCGACCGGATGCGTTTCGTGGAACGTGCCGTCGCTGTCTTTCCAGCGGGCGAAGTGGGTTTGCCCGGTGCGCTCGGCCAGGTCGATGGCTTCCTTGAGCGCTTGCCGGTTGCTCGGGTCGCCCGCGTAGCGGATGGCGTTGACGGTGACGCCCTCGGCCTCGGCGGCGTGGCGGGCGCTCTCGATCTCATCCAGCTTGGCGGCCTTGAGGTCGGACAGCGGGCGGGTATCTGGGTAGCCGGCGAAGGCGCCCAGGGCGTTACCCTCGGCCAGCCACGCCTCCACATCGGCCCACAGCTCGTTTCCCTGCGGGACCACGGCGCCGCGCTTGAGGCGGCCATAGTCGGCCACGCACACGGCCCGGCCGCTGGTCTGGTCATGGGTGAACATGGCTTAGCTCTCCGCTTGCAGGTTTAGGTGGTCGCAGACGCCGCGAGCGCTGAAGCTGTTGGCGGATCCTTCCGGCCCTGCGTTCCAGCTCGATGCCCGTGACCCCGGCCGGGTTCCAGACCCATAAGGCCCACCGAGTAGCGCCGTCCTGATGCTATGCGTGTAGATATCGCCGCGACCATCCGCCTGATCGTTCCAACCGACGGCCCCGGTCGCCGATGTGCCGCTGATTTCGGCCCCCCACTGCCACATCACGCCGGTGGCCTGCTCGACGCCACACGCAGATCGATGTCCCGCTTGGTGCTGGGTGGTGACAGGATCGGAGGCCACGTCCTGACGCTCCACGACGCCATAGGCCAGGGCGGTGAACTCCTGATAACTGGGAAAACGCTTACCGGCCGTCGAGAGGATGTCGTTGAAGCTCCACCAACTGGCGGTGGTGTAGGTGGTCGCACCGTCGCCGCCAAAGGCGTCGGGAATCACCGGCAGGCTATCTCCATTGGCGATGGTCTGGCCGTTGCGGCTGTAGCCGTTCAGCGCGTAGTTCACGTCGCACAGGTAGATATCGGCCCAGGTGCGGCCGTCGAGCGAGAGCACCATGCCACGCGGGCTCGGCGCGGCGGGCTTGTAATTCAGGTCCCACAGCGAGGCGGGGACGATCTCAGCGGCGCCGGCGCTGGCGTGGAAACCGCCCACTTTGCGGGTGTTGGCCGGGGCGGCGTTGTCGGCGTCGACCGCCTGCGTGCTGCCGTCGCTGGCCAGGTACAGGGTGTAATCGGTGCCGGCGACCAGGGCCGGCAGGGTGACGGCGGTACCGGCGGGCACCTTGGCCACGGCGGCGCCGACCACGGCCACCAGATCGGAGGCGGCCACCAGGCTGGCACCGCTGACCTCCCAGGCCGGCTTGCTGCCGTCATCCTTGTGGAAGCCCTGGGCGTTGCGCATCAGCCGCACGGCGGCGCTACTCGGGGAAAAGGTCGCCATTACACTACCTCCGCGACGTGCAGAATATCGCCGGCGTCACCGCTGACCGCGACACTTCCGGTCACGTCGAGGGTCAGGGCGTCGCCGGGCTCCAGGGGCAGGCCGGCAACGGTCAGCGCCCCCACGTTGTCGGTCTTGGCCCGCATGATGATCTCGCGGCGGTCGGCGTTGGCCGGGATGGTGCCGCCGCCGGCGATATCGCCCACGGCGACGAAGCTCCCGGCAGGCTTGGGCGAGACGCTGCCGGTGGTTCGCACCGACTGAAAATCGCCGGTACCGGCGAGCATGCGCACCCGCAGGGTGACCCCGGATTCATTGCGCACCCGCAGCGACTCGAAGTCGCGAACGCGAGCGCCCTGCCCCTCCTCCACGTCGAAGGCATCGCCGCGGCTGGTCGACACCTTGACGCGGCCGCCGGCGGCGTCGATGACGTTGAAATAGTTGCCAATCGCCTGGATCAACTGCTCGGCGCCGGGCTCGATGTTCAGGACGTAATCCCGCAGTGCCCCTTGTGTGCTCATGCTTTCATGCCTCCCTTGCTACTCGCCCAGGCGATGCCGACCAGTGCCACAGCCACGGCCGCAGCAGTGAATTGCAGGGTTCGCAGCTCCTGGCCCCCGGTACCTACCTGCTCGCGCTCGGTGTAGTTGGCAACGAAATCCATGGCCTGTTGAGTGCCCTTCTCGGCGCCGTTCTGCACCTCCAGGGCCAGCCGCTCCAAGCGCTGCATGGCATCGCCGGCGGTGCCGGTCACGGCGTCCAGGCTGTCGGCGTTGATGGTGGTCGCGGCCTCCAGGGTGCGGCGGGTCTGATTCTCGCCCTGGCGGCTCAGGTCCTCGACGCCCCGTTCCAGGGCGCGGGCGATGTTGTCCAGGGTCTGGGCGTCGGCGCGTTGGATGGTGACGCGGTTGTTGGTGCCGTAGACGTTGCCCTCGCCCTGTTGCGAGACATTGGTGGTGGTATAGGTGCGGCTCGTCCGGCTGCGGCTCTTGCTACCCATGAATAAAAACCCTCTCGGACTCGATGAACCCCAGCCCCTCGAGAATGCGGGCCAGGCCGGGGCGGCGGATGTGGGTCCTGACTCGCCAGCCGCGGCGCTCGGCGTGCGCGACCAGGGCGGCGACCTTGGCCGCGTAGCCCTGTCCGGCCCCGGCCACCAGCACCAACTCTTGGCGCCCGGTCGGCCCGATCTCCAAACGAATCACGCCCCGGCTGCCGTCGCTCCAGCGCAACAGCCGCGCTCGCCCCGCCGCTACCTCGGCGGCGATCTCGTCGGCGTCATCGCCCATGGCCGGCGCCAAAATGGCTCGATCGTCGGCGGTCAGCGCTTCCATAGCCACAGCCCTAGGCCCGCCAGGATCACCACGCCGACAACGCTGTACTCCTGCCAGCCGCTGCCCTGGCGGACCCGCGAGCCCCTGGCGTAGTAGTCACCCACGGTGAGCGTGCCCATGTCGCGCATGTCGCCATCGGCCGATGGCTCGGCCATGATGTTCCGCCCGGTGCTGGTGATACTGAACGGCTTGCCAGCCATGCTCGTCTCCCTACTTGAGTACCAGCAGCGCGGCGACCAGCAGCACGCCGCCGATCACCAGCGTTTGGCCGTTGATCCCGCCGACCGCAGCGCGGCCGGTGTCGGCGTAGTTGGCCGGCGCCCCGGTCGGGTAGGTGGTGGCGTTGCGGGCGGCCGCCTGCGCATCGGCGCCGGCGTTGGCCTGTGCCTTGATCGCCTCGACGTTGACCCAGGCGCCCAGCGCATCGCCGAAAAAGCCGCTCCAGCCGTTGGTTTGCTCGCGGGCGTTGAAGGTGTAGCCGGTGGAAACGTCGTTGCTGAGGCTGCCCCAATCACTGAACCCTAGTACTCCTGCCATGATGGCGGCCCTCCTTTAGATGCCAGCGAAGTTGTCGAGATACTCGACCAGCACCTCGACCTGGCCGGCGGTGTCCAGGGTCAGGCGGAAACGCTGATCTTGGATGCGGTTGGGATCGGTGACGATGGACTGATAGATATCGCCCTCCAGGGTCCAGTCGACGGCGAGATAGGTCGCTTGCGGGGTGCGGCCGTTCTCGTTCTGCAAGTACTGGAGCAGCGGCTTATCGCCCTCGACGATCTTGCGGGAGTTCTGCTCGACCTCGACCCGCGAGATATCGTCGGCGGTCTTGACGAAGTGCACGGCCATCAGGCGCGGGCCCTTGGGGATGTTATCGATTTCAAACTGGCCGCTGGTCGCAGAGCTGTAGGTGAAGCGCTTGACCTTGTTCAGCATGCCCAGCGGCTTGGGGTCCGACTGGATGGCGTGGGCCTTGATCACCGGCGCGGCGGCGCCGCCGTCGATCTCGACTTCAAGCTGCAAGGTCTGGATGCGGCCGTTGCCCTGAGCGTCGCCGGTACCCAGGCCGGTCACGCGGCGCTGCTCCAGGGCGGACATTTCCGGGCGCACGAACCACAGGCTGATATGCCCGGCGGCGTCGTGGCGGCCGTAATATTGGTTCAGGGCGGCGAGCTGGTCGGCGTCTTTGAACTCCATCACCGGCTTGCCGTCGATGACGAGGCGAATGTCCTTCATCTGGGCGCGGGTGACGCCGGTGTACTCCAGCACCAATTTCTCGTAGGTGCGGCCAATCGGCATGTTGAGGGTGGCGGTACCGCCGGCGGTCACGTTGGACAGCGACGGCATACGGGTAGTCAGGCGCATCGGCTCTTCTCCTGGTGGTGGGGGTCGCGGCGCGGCTTACTTGCCGGCGCTGACGATCTGGGCGGCGGTGCGAAAGCCCATCTTGCGCATGCCGTAGATCGACACGCCGATAATCAGCGCGGCGGTGATGGAGCTGACGACGATGCTGGTATCCAGGTTGTCGCGGTACTTGGTAACGAGGTCGTTCATATAGTGGTGTCCTGTGCGGCTCGGTCGGAAAAAGCCCCCTGGCCGGGTGGCGTCGGGGGCAAGGTGGCGAGCGCGTCGGTCTGGCGTCCAGGGTTATTCGGTCAGTTCGGTCAGTTTTCGCCGCTGGCCGTGGAATTCCAGCCGCCAGAACGTGATATCTGGGCCCCGCTTGCGGATGTAGTGCAGCGGCGCGACGGCGGCCAGCCTCGCCTCGGTGACGGCGGCGAGGCGGGACATGCGCGGAATGTCGGTGGCTTCCTGGCGGCCGATCCAGAACTCGGCGGCTTGGGTGTAAACCGTCTTGCTGATCTCGGTACCGCGCTGGGTGGCCATGGTCAGGCGACCGTTGTACTTGCGGGCGCGGCGGATCAGCTCGCCGAAGGCGGGCGTTGCCTTGCCGGCGCTGGGCGACACGTCGGCTAGCTCCTCGATAAGAATTTCGGTCGGCGTTCGGCCATCCAGCGCCGCGAACACCAGCCCACACCACCACTCCCAGGTTTTCAGGTCGTTGGCGCCGTTCCACAGCAGGCGGAACGGCCGCCCCGATCTCAGGGCGGCGGCGACGGCCTTGGCGTAGGCGGCGCGGCTGGCGAAGTGGTGACCGGGGTGGTCATCGTCTGTATCCCAGCCCAGCAGGCGCACGCCCTGGCCGGGGATCAGTTCGCGGATCAGTTGCGACTTGCCGGCCCCGGTGGCGCCCAGCACCAGCCGGTGCCGGTTGGTCAGCGACGTGTCAGGGTTACAGGCCATCGGCGACCCCCTCGCCCTGCCCCCGCTCGCGCTCGGCCTCCTGGCGGGCCCTGGCGTCGTCCTCGCGCTTGCCCCGGTAGGCGCCGACCAGCACGCCACCGATCCACAGCCCGGCGGCCAGGTAGTGCATATACGGGCGCAGCCACTCGGGCACCTCGCCGGAGAAGTCTCGGGCGACCGGCAGCAGCGATTCCTCGCCGTTGGCGCGGGCGCTGGCGTCCAGGCTGTGCCCCGGCCGGATCAGGCCGGCGGCCAGCTCGACGCCCTGAACGCCCATCTTGGCCAGGGCGCGGGCGTGCTGCTCCTGTGCCTCGCCGTCCTGCCACTCGCCGGCGTCGGTCTCCTGCTCGGCCTGGTGGGCGGCCTGTTCGGCCTGCTCGTCGCTCTGGGCCTCGGCGGCGAGGGCCGCCACGGCGTCGGCGGCGGTCTGTTCGTCGGTCAGGTGGGTCGCTTCCATGGTCATCGGTTCGGTTCTCCGGTTGGTCATTGGCTGGCCAGGAACAGGCCCAGGCCCAGGGCGCCCAGCAGCAGGACGCCGACGCCCTTGGCGGGGCTCGGTCGGTGGGTGGCGGCGGCGGTCGTTGGCTCGTCGGGCTCGGGTTCGGCCTTGGCCGGGTCGAATTCCTCGGGAGTGGAGCGCTCCAGGGTGGCCGGCACGTTGGCCGGGCGCAGCGGCTCGGCGCCGGCGTGCCAGTCGGTGTTGCGCCAGAGCTTGCCCTGGATGGCGGCGCCGGTCGGCTGCATCAGGCCGCAGTCGGCGCACTGCCAGTAAAGGTGAGCGCCCCGCCGCTTGGTCTGGCGCACGTCGGCGCCGGCGGTGCTGCAGGTGGGACAGTCGATGGTGCCCAGGCTGGGATTGCTCACGCGGGCGCCTCCTGGCGGGCGAGTTCCCGCCGGGTCAGTTCGTCGGTGATTTCTGCCATCAGCATCGCGGCCACCTTGATCTCGCCGGCGGCCATCATGGGGTGAAGGCCGGCGATGGTCTGGGCCTTGTCGGCCAGTTGGCGGCGGCGGTCGGCCAATTCTCGGTTGGTCATGCGGTCAGTACCTCGATCATTTCGGGTGATAGGTCGGCGGGGGTCATGGTGCGATCCAGCAGCGCTCCCGCGATCACGCGGCGGCCCTGCTCGAGTCGGCGGCGGTTGTCGGCGGCCTCGATGCGGCCCAGCTCGCGGGTCAGCTTGGCGCGGTGGCTCCGGTAGCGGTACGCCTCGGCGTCGGCGGCCTGGCGCTCGCGTATCTTGTCGATTTGCGACTGGTAGACCGGCGGCCACATGTCCCGGCAGCTTTCAGTGATTTTGCGTTCCCAGCGGGACAGCGGATGGGCAGGCGCCCCGCCGTGGTACTTGGCGCTCAGTGGGTCGCCCATGAAGCGTAACGGCCCGGTGAAGGCGCCCCGGATTGCCTGACGGGCCTCGCGCTCGATGCGGAGCGTACAGTTATTCACACGAGTCCAAGCGTCGCCTTCGGCGCCGAAGGTCAACCCCTCCAGGTCAAACCCCTGGCCGCTGTCGCGGCGTCGGGTGGTCCAAAGGTGATGCTTGGTCAGCAGCTCGACGCCATGGACGACGATGCCCAGGGTGGTTTTCAGCGGCTCGCCATAGCGTCCGGTCTGGATCTCCCCGCCACCGCCGGCCAGGCGGTCGATATGCCAGGGCCGGGCCGGCTGGTGGTCGCGTTTGGTCATGGGGCCGCCCATGGCCCGCAGGAATCCGGCCCACTCGCCCCGGTCGGCGGTGCGGCGCAGCTCGGAAGCGGCCAGCATGGCGTCCTCGCCGGGCTCGCGCTCGGTCAGCCAGGCGACCAGGGCGGCGGGGTCGCGCAGGCGGCGCAGCTCGCGCCACACGGTGACGCTCGGCAGCCCGAAGAACTGGAATTGGCGGATGCCCCAGGTCGCCGCCCACGCCTCGATTCGCGGGGCGCTGGTGGTCAGGTCGTGGCCGTAGGCGTCCAAGTGGTCGCCGTCGACGCCCTGGCGGTTGAACTGCTCGCCGTTGATGTTCTTGCTGACGTACTTGGCGACGTAGCCGGCGGCGCATCCCAGCTCGGGGTCGATCACCTTGGCATCGAAGCGAACCGTCTCGTCGTCGGCCACCTCGGCGGCGCTGTCGGCCAGGGCATAGGCCCGCAGCAGGCCCAGCACCGCGCCGACGTTCTGCGCCTCGGTCCACAGCAACAGGTGCCAGTGCGGGCAGCCGTCGTGATGGGGCTCGACCACGCGGATGCCGTAGACGCCCAGGTGTTTACGGCCAAGCTTGGCGCGGGCTCGAGACCATAGCTTTTGCAGATAGGCTTGCCCCTCGCGGGGGTCGGGACAGTCGGCGGCGGTCCATTTGGGGTTGTGGCGGGCGGTGCCCCGCCAAACGGCATGGAAGCGACTCGGGCATGTGATCGTCACGAAGACCCCCACATGCCCCAGGCGCATCGCTTCGCGCTCGGTGTCGGCGATGCGCAGCATCAGCTCGGCGCGGCGGTTGTTCGGGTTGGCCAGTCCCAGCTCGGCCAGTTCTGCCAGGGTGTATTCCTGCCCGGCCTCATTGACGGCGGCCACCGCCTCCAAGATGCGGCGGTTGCGGACGTGCTGACGGCGGCGGGCCTCCATGCCGCGGTTCGAGACGTAGATGCCGGCGCGGTCGTGGACGCGGCCCAGGATGCGGTCGGCTTGCTCCAGGCGGCGGGCGTTGAGGCGGCGCAACTGGCGGCGCCACCACAGCCCGCAGCACAGGCGGGCGACGGTGCCCCGGTCGCTCTCGGCGTCGGGCAGCTCCAGGCCGTGGGCGACGACGCGGCGGGTACCGGCGGCCAGGGCCTCGGCGGTCCCGCCCATGCGGATACGGTCGATGGCGTCGGCTTGCTGCTCGGCGTGGCTGACCAGGGCGTCATCGTCATCGGTGCAGTACCAGGGGCCACAGCGGCGCAGGGCGTCGGCCATGGCCTGGCGGTCGATGGCGGTCTGGTGGCTGCTCACAGTGCGTCACCGCACTCGATCCACTGGCGCCACAGCAGACGCGCCCATGCCTGATCATGGGCAATGCCGATCCAGCGCAAATGCACTAGGTCGCGGTCGCACGCCTCCCTCACCTCGGCGACCGGCTGCCCCAGCGCCTCGGCCGCTTGCTTACACTCGGGATGCCCTTCGGGCGCCGGCCGGCAAATCGGACTCCATACGAGCCGGTCGCACCACCGGCACGGCGTGGCGTAAACGGCGGCCATCATGCACCCCCTAGGATGCCGTAGCCGTCCTCAATCTCGCAGCCCTCGGCCAGCAGCTCGGTTTCCAGATTGTCGAACCGTGCCGACAGCTTGGCGTACCAGTCGCCCAGGCCGGTACCGGCGTGCAGCTCCATGGCATCGCGAAAGAAGTCGGCGCGGCGCCGCATCTCGGCGGCTTCTCGGTAGGCCCGCTGTGCCGCTATGCGATCGGCACCGGCGGCGGCGTGAAGGTCAGCGCGAAGGCGATGGAAAGCAGCGGGGGGAGTAATACCAGCGGTAGAAACGGCATCAATGGCACTCATGGCGGTGTGACTCCTGTTCGCGATGTCGCTGGCAGGGACCGCCGGGGCGCTACCCCGGCGGCGGCCTCTCGGCCTATCCAGCGAACGGACAGGGGGAGCTTATGCAGAGCTGGTTGATATATGCAAATCTGGCCGGTAGTCGTTTAGCGCTTGCATAGTCGGCTATGCTGTTACCCTGGACGTCACATTCCAAAGGGTATTGACATGAACACACTTGAGCTTCTGAACCGCTACAAAGCCCACCACGGCGGGATTACGGACTATCGAGCCGCAAAACTCCTTAACGTCAAGTCACAGACCGTTTACACCTGGAAATCCGGCGGGAAGATGTCCGATGAGATAGGAATTCGGATCGCTGAGGAGCTGGGATTAGACCCCGGAAAGGTGGTTATTGCGCTGCACATTGAACGCGAGAAGGGGAACGCTACGTCCCCGGTGTGGCGCGATATCGGGAAGCGCCTCGAAATGGCTGTAGCCCCCGTGGTTGTGGGCCTGGTGGGGTATGGGGGAGGGGTGCTTTTCGGCGGTCCTCTGTTTTAACCACTTATACATTATGCGAACCGGCGGCTGGCCGAACGAGCCGTCCGGCAGTGTCGGTCGCCAGTCCGGTATCCGACACCGTGTCCAACGAATGGTGCGGCGCGATGCCCCAGTATCGGCCCCGGGGAATCCTTCCTGACCCAGATGCCATCGCCCCCGGCTCATGCGAACCGGGGGCGATGGCCGAAGCGTTTCACGCCTCTGGAGCTCAGAGCGGCTTGTCGTCGTCGGCCTCGGCGGGCGCGTAGGAGCCGTCCTCGCGATGCACCTCGTGTCCCGTCAGGCCCGGCGTGAAGACGCAGGCCAGGTGCATGGTCTTGCTGGCACGCAGCAGGTGCTCGTCATGCTGGTCGAGGATATAGATGTCACCCGGCTTGATCGGCCAGATCTTGCCGTCGGCCAGGGTCTCCACCTCGCCTTCGCCCTCGATGCAGTAGACCGCCTCGAAGTGGTGCTTGTAATGAATATGGGTCTCGGTGCCCGCGTAGATGCGGGTGATATGGAAAGAGCAATTGCCGCCATCGTCGGCCAGCGACAGGCGGGTACTGTCCCAGTTGCCGTTCTCGGCCTTGACCAGGCGGTCGGTCTGGCGCGCTTCCTCGAGGTTGCGAACGATCATGGTTGAACTCCGATATGCAAGGTGTCGATGACCGGGCCGCCGCGCGATCGGCGAACGGCCCTGCAGATTATCAGCTTAGCGCCTGCTTGACGCTGGCCTCGAGGATATCCAGGCCTTCCAGTAGATCCTCGTCGGTGATGGTCAGCGGACACAGACACTTGACCACCTCGCCGTCCTGGCCACTGGTCTCGATCACCAGGCCGTTCTCGAAGGCCTTGGCGGTGATCTTGTCGGCGATCTCGCCGTTGCCGACGTCGATGCCGCGCATCAGCCCGCGGCCACGCTCGGAGGCCTCGATGCCCTGCTCGCCGATCCAGGCGGCGATCTTCTGGAAGCGGTCGGCGACCACCCTGCCCTTGCGTTGGACGTCACGCTCGAAGGTGTCGTCGCTCCAGTAGTGGCGCAGCGCCGCGGCGGCAGTGGTGAAGGCCAGGTTGAAGCCGCGGAAGGTGCCGTTGTACTGCCCCGGCTTCCACTTGTCGAGCTCGGGGCGGATCAGCACGTGGGCGAACGGCAGGCCGTAACCGGAGAGCGACTTGGAGTTGGTGACGATGTCGGGGGTCACACCGGCATGCTCGAAGCTGAAGAACTTGCCGGTACGGCCGCAGCCGGCCTGGATGTCATCGACGATCAACAGGATGTCGTGGGAACGGCAGATGTTCTCCAGGCGCTTGAGCCACTCGAGGCCGGACACGTTGATGCCGCCCTCCCCCTGCACCGTCTCGACGATGACCGCGGCCGGTACGTCGAGGCCGCCGGACTTGTCGCCGAGCAGCTTCTCGAAGTAGTCGAGGGTATCGGTGCCCTCGCCCAGGTAGCCGTCGAACGGCAGGAAGGCCGCCCCCTGGGTCGGGATGCCGCCGGTGGCCTCGCGGAACTTGCGGTTGCCGGTGGTGGCCAGGGCTCCCATGGTCACGCCGTGGAAGCCATTGGTGAAGGTGACAATGTTATGACGGCCCTTGGCCACGCGAGCCAGGCGGATGGCCGCCTCGACGGCGTTGGTTCCGGTTGGCCCCGGGAAATGCACCTTGTACTCCAGGCCCCGCGGCTTGAGGATCAGTTCCTCGAGGGTCTCGAGGTAGTCACGCTTGGCAGCGGTCCAGAAGTCGAGGCCATGAACGATGCCGTCGCTGGCCAGGTAGTCGAGCAGTGCCTGTTTGATCTTGGGGTTGTTGTGGCCGTAGTTCAGGGTGCCGGCGCCGGCGAGAAAGTCGATGTACTCGCGGCCGTCCTCGTCGGTCAGGCGCGCATTCAGGGCCTTGGTGAAGACCACCGGAAAGGAGCGGGAGTAGGTCCGGACTTCGGATTCCATGCGTTCGAGGATCTGGGTCTGCATCGGGCGACCTCCTTGGGAGAAGACGAATCGGATAGGCATGGCGAGGCCGACCAGCGGCCATACGCCAGGCAGGTATAGTGCGGGATGACTCAGAGGCGATCGGTCTGGAAGGGACCGATACGCACCAGGTTCTCGGGGTCGTGCTCGCCACCGAGCTGATCGGTGGAGAAGTACTCGCGACTGTTGAGCGGTGCCTGCCAACGGTCTGCCAGGCGACGAAACAGCCCCCAGGAGGCCTGGTTGTCGGGGGTGATGGTGGTCTCGAGATGGTGGACCTCGGCCAGCTCGGGGCGGGACATGACGGCCTCGACCAGACGACGCGCCAGACCGGTGCCGCGGGCCTTCTCGCCCACCGCCACCTGCCACAGGAAGTAGGTGTCCGGGGCATTGCTCTTCACGTAGCCGGAGACGAAGCCGACGATCTCGCCCTCCTCGTTGGTGGCCACCGCGCAGGTGTCACGGAACTGGGTGGCCAGTAACAGGTAAGCGTAGGCGGAATTGACATCCAGCGGGGGACACGACTTGACCAGTTCGTAGATACCCCAGCCGTCATCGGGGTTGGGCTTGCGGATGAACAGGGGCATCGCGTCGAAGCCGACCACGGCATCGGCGACGCTCGGGCGCGCCAGGTCGGCTGAGGGTGTAAAGGGCTCGGTGGTTGCGTTCATTATGGAGTTCGCTGTAGCGAATTTGAGGGGCATCATAACAGCCGCTTACCTCCTTTTCAAAAAGCAGGTTATCCTGCTGCCGACAAACCATAATGCGAAATTATAGTATGTCGTGGGCTTCCCGGAAGGCCCGACCTCTTTTTATTCTAGTCCACCCGGCGAACGCCATGCCCGGCCCAAATGCCAGCGGGCCACCCTCGTGAGGGTGGCCCGCCGAAGTGACGAGGACATGACAGCCTCGCCGGCCGGGGAGCGCTCAGCGCCGCGAGGGGCTGCGCAGGGTGACAAACTCCTCGGCGCCGGTGGGGTGAATGCCCACGGTGGCGTCGAAGTCTGCCTTGGTGAGCCCCGCACGCACGGCGATGGCGATGCCCTGGATCACTTCCCCCGCCTCCTCGCCTACCATGTGGGCACCGACGACCACGTCGCTCTCGTCATCGACGATCAGCTTCATCAGGCAGCGCTCGCTGCTGCCGGACAGGGTGTGCTTCAGCGGGCGGAAATCGGTGGTATAGACACGGATATCGCCATACTCTTGCCGTGCCTGCTCCTCGGAGAGCCCCACGGTGCCGATATTGGGATGACAGAACACCGCGGTGGCGATGTTGCGATAGTCGAGCGGTGCCTTCGGCGGCGCCTCGCCGAAGTGGTGCTGCACCAGGTGCATCGCCTCGGCCAGCGCCACCGGGGTCAGCTCCGGACCGCCGGTGACGTCGCCCAGGGCCAGGATCGAGGGCACCGAGGTCTCGAAGCGGTCGTTGACCCGCAGGTGGCCAGTGTCGGTCAGTGCGACGTCGAGACCGTCCAGGCCGAGCCCCTCGAGGTGCGGCCTGCGGCCGGTGGCGGCCAGCACCGCATCGACCTCGAGCCGCTCGCCGTTGGTCAGGGTCACCAGCAGCCCACCATCGAGCCGCTCGATCGCCTCGATGTTGGCCTCGAAGTACAGATTGACGCCCTTCTTGGCCATCTCGTCCCGGGCGAACTCGCGCACCTCGTGGTCGAAGCCGCGCAGGAACAGCTCGCGGCGATAGACCAGGTGGGTCTCGCTGCCCAGGCCGTTGAAGATGCTCGCGAACTCCACGGCGATGTAGCCGCCGCCGAGCACCAGGAAGCGGCGCGGGAAGGCGTCCAGATCGAAGATCTGGTTGGAATCCAGCGTCAGCTCACTGCCCGGGAACTCGGGTACCCAGGGCCAGCCCCCCACGGCGACCAGGATCCTGGCGGCACTGAGCGTCTCGCCGGCGACCTCCACCCGATGGTCGTCGAGCACCCGGGCGCGGCCGTTGATCAGGCGCACCCCGGCAGCGTCGAGCAGGCGGCCATAGATGCCGTTGAGTCGCTTGATCTCGCCGATCTTGTTGTCGCGCAGGGTCGCCCAGTCGAACTCGGGCGCCGCCGGCAGCCGCCAGCCGAAACCGCCGGCGTCCTCGAAGGCATCATGGAAATGGGCCGCGTGGGAGTAGAGCTTCTTGGGCACGCACCCCACGTTGACACAGGTACCGCCCAGGTAGCGGTCCTCGGCCACGGCGACTCGGGCGCCGGTCGCGGCCGCGGTGCGGGCGGCGCGTACGCCGCCGGAGCCCGCACCGATGACGAAAAGATCGTAGTCGAACTCGGACACGTGATTCTCCTGATCGGGAGGGGCCGCCTGGCGACCCTGGAAATGGAATGCGGCGATGATACCAGCCCCGCCGCCCCCTCGGGAGAGTCGGCGGTTGACCGCTCGGGGGTGTGGCGGTAAAAGGAGCTGCCGCAGCCACCCAACACCGCCACGCGAGGAATGCCGCCATGAACAACGACATCCAGGACCTGCTCGAGAACAACCGCGCCTGGGCCGAGCGCATGTGCCAGGAGGATCCCGGCTTCTTCTCGCGACTCTCGCAGCAGCAGAACCCCGACTACCTCTGGATCGGCTGCTCCGACAGCCGGGTACCGGCCAACCAGATCATCTCGCTGCCCCCGGGCGAGGTGTTCGTCCATCGCAACGTGGCCAATCTGCTTCATCACAACGACCTCAATGCCCTGTCGGTACTGCAGTACGCGGTGGAGGTGCTCAAGGTGCGCCACATCATGGTGGTCGGCCACTACGGCTGCGGCGGGATACGCGCCGCGGTCGACGGTGGCGACAACGGCATGGTGGACATCTGGCTGCACTCGGTACGCGAGCTCTATGCCCGCCACCGCGAGGAGCTGGCCCCCCTCGACCGCGATGCCCAGGTCGATCGCATGTGCGAGCTCAACGTCCAGGCTCAGGTCACCAACCTGTGTTGCACCAAGATCGTCCAGCATGCCTGGCAGCGCGGTCAGGAACTGGCGGTGCACGGCTGGGTCTATGGCCTGTCCGACGGACGCGTCAAGGACCTCGACTGCACGGTCTCCGGCCTCGACCAGGCCACCACCCTCTATCGAATCGCCCGTATCACGCCGGCCGGGGACTGACTCAGGCCCCACCCGCGGGGCTCATTCGCGGCGCGCATGACCTCTCTCACAATTTCGATTGTCCCTCGGTGCCCGGGCTAACTACGTTGTTGGCTGGACCTTCGCGGTCATCACATCAACAACAAGACAACGGGCATGGAACGACAAATGACTCTCAAGAAGACCCTGCTGGCGAGCGTGATCGGCGCCGCCATGGCTACCGCCGTGCTGCCCTCCGTAGCCAGCGCCGGGACCACCCTGCGCATGGCCTACGATGCCGATCCGGTCTCGCTGGACATCCACGAGCAGCTCTCCGGGGGTATCCTCCAGCTCTCCCACATGACCTTCGATCCCCTGGTGCGCTGGACCAGCGACCTGGAGTTCGAGCCGCGCCTGGCCACCGCCTGGGAGCAGGTCGACGACACCACCATGCGCATGACCCTGCGTGAGGGGGTCGACTTCCACAGCGGCAACGCCTTCACCGCCGAGGACGTGGTCTGGACCGTCGAGCGCCTGAAGCGCAGTCCGGACTTCAAGGCGATCTTCGAACCCATCGAGAGCGTCACCGCACTGGACGACAACACCGTCGAGTTCACCACCCGGGAGCCCTATCCGCTGCTGCTCAACCTCGCCACCTACATCTTCCCGCTGGACAGCGCGTTCTACAGCGGCACCGGCGAGGACGGCGACCCCAAGGACGAGATCGTCAAGAACGGCAACTCCTTCGCCTCGGCCAACCTCTCCGGCACCGGCCCCTTCACCGTGGTCGAACACCAGAAGGGCAACCGCATGGAGTTCGACCGCTTCGACGGCTACTGGGACGCAGAGTCCCCGGGTAACGTGGAGCGCATCGTGCTCACCCCGATCAGCGAGAACGCCACCCGCGTGGCCGCCCTGCTCTCCGGGGACGTGGACTTCATCGCGCCGGTGCCCCCCAACGACCTGGACCGGGTGCGCGAGGACGAGGACGTCCAGCTGGTCACCATGTCCGGCACGCGGATCATCTTCTTCCACATGAACCAGGAGCGCGTCGAGGCCTTCCAGGATCCGCGGGTCCGCCAGGCCTTCGCCTATGCCGTCAACCAGGAAGGCATCGCCGAGCGCCTGATGAAGGGCTTCGCCACCCCGGCGGCACAGTTCTCCCCGGAAGGCTACGCCGGCCATGTCGACACTCTCGAGCGCCGCTATGACCTGGAGAAGGCGAAGCAGCTGATGGTTGATGCCGGCTACGCCGACGGCTTCGAGATCACCATGATGGCGCCCAACAACCGCTACGTGAACGACGCCAAGATCGCCCAGGCGGTGGCCGCCATGCTGGCGCGCATCAACGTCACGGTGGACCTCAAGACGCTGCCCAAGGCCCAGTACTGGGGCGAGTACGACGACCGCGCCGCCGACATGATGCTGATCGGCTGGCACGCCGATACCGAGGACAGCGCCAACTTCCACGAGTACCTGACGGCCTGCCCGGATACCGACAGCGGCGCCGGCCAGTACAACGCCGGCAACTACTGCAACCCGGAGCTCGACAGGCTGGTCGCCGAGGCCAACCTCGAGGTCGACCTCGAGAAGCGGGCCGAGATGCTGCAGCAGGTCGAGCAGACCCTGCATGACGAGGCGGCCGTCGTGCCCCTGCACTGGCAGGACCTGGCCTGGGCCTCGGCGGCCAGCGTCGATATCGAGCCGATCCTCAACGTGATGAACTTCCCCTACCTCGGGGACCTGGTCATCGAGGACGACTAAGCCTGCCTCGCGCCGGCCCCTCGCGGGCCGGCCCCATGAAATCCTGACCCCTGCGACGCGCCCGCCAGCCGAGTGCGTTGCCGCGTGTTGCACACGGGACGCCAGCCATGATCGCCTTCCTGATCAAGCGCCTCTTCCATGCCCTGCTGGTGATGTTCATCATCAGCCTCATCGCCTTCGCCATCCAGGACAACCTGGGCGACCCCATCCAGCAGATGGTCGGCCAGTCGGTCCCGGAGAGCGAGCGCGCGGCCCTGCGCGAACAGCTGGGCCTCAACGACCCCTTCCTGGTCCAGTACCTGCGCTTCGCGGGCAATGCCCTGCAGCTGGACTTCGGCTACTCCTACATCTTCAACCAGCCCACCACCGAGGTGATCCTGCGCCACCTGCCGGCGACCCTGGAGCTGGTCTTCGCCACGACCCTGCTGATCGTGCTGCTCTCGGTGCCGATCGGCGTCTACAGCGCGATCCGCCCCCGGGCCTGGCTGTCGCGCCTCTTCATGGGGGTGTCGATCATCGGCATCTCCATCCCGGTCTTCCTCACCGCCATCGTGCTGATCCAGCTGTTCGCCATCGGGGTGAGCTGGTCGCCCTTCCCCGCCGATACCGGCTGGGGGGCCTGGCTCAACGACCTGGTCAGTACCGAGGGCGGCATGCCCGCTTACGGACGCGGCAACCCGGTGCCCGTCTTCGGCACCTGGGCGACCAACTTCGCCTCCCTCGAAGGCCTCACCTACCTGGTGCTGCCGGCGATCTCGCTGGCCTCGATCATGCTGCCGCTGTTCATCCGCCTGATCCGCGCCGAGATGCTCGAGGTGCTGCAGTCGGAGTACGTGAAGTTCGCCCGCGCCAAGGGCATCTCGCTGCGCCGCATCTACTTCGTGCACGCCCTGAAGAACACCATGCTGCCGGTGATCACCATGGGCGGGGTGCAGATCGGCACCCTGGTGGCCTACACCATTCTCACCGAGACGGTCTTCCAGTGGCCGGGCATGGGGCTGATGTTCCTCAACGCCATCCAGCGTTCCGACGTGCCGCTGATCATCACCTACCTGATGATCGTGGGGCTGATCTTCGTGATCACCAACACCCTGGTCGACCTGATCTATGGCCTGGTCAACCCCACCGTCAAGCTGACAGGGAAACCCGCATGACAACCACGACACCCCGGGTGGCGAGCCGCTGGTCACGCTTTCGCGGCTCCTACCTGCTCTACAGCTTCAAGCGTGACCCGGTCGCCCAGCTGAGCCTGGTGGTCTTCATCGCCCTGGTCGCCGTGGCGGTGCTGGCCCCGTGGCTGGCGCCCATGAACCCCTATGACCTGACGCAGATCGACATCATGTCCTCGGAGCTGCCGCCCTTCTGGGTCGAGGGCAGCGACCCGACCTACCTGATGGGTACCGATGCTCAGGGCCGCGACCTGCTCTCGACCATCCTCTATGGCGCCCGGGTGTCGCTGATCATCGGCTTCGGCGCGGTGGCCCTCCAGGCACTGCTGGGGGTCAGCTTCGGGCTGCTCGCCGGCTACCTGGGCGGGCGCGTGGATGCCTTCCTGATGCGCCTGGCCGACATCCAGCTGTCGTTCTCCACCCTGATGGTGGCCATCGTGGTGGGCGCCCTGGTCAAGGCGATCTTCGGCGGTGCCACCTTCAGCGCCTATGCGGTGCCGCTGCTGGTGCTGATCATCGGCCTGGCCGAATGGCCCCAGTACGCGCGCACGGTGCGCGCCTCGGTGCTGGCCGAGCGCCACAAGGAGTATGTCGATGCCGCCCGGGTGATGGGCTTCACCAGTCGGCGCATCATGTTCCGCCATATCCTGCCCAATACCCTGTCGCCGATCTTCGTCATCTCCACGGTCCAGGTGGCCAACGCCATCATCTCCGAGGCGGCCCTCTCCTTCCTCGGCCTGGGCATGCCCGAGACCCAGCCGTCGCTGGGTTCGCTGATCAAGTCCGGCTTCGACTACCTGCAGTCGGGTTCCTGGTGGATCACCCTGATCCCCGGCCTGGTGCTGGTGGTGCTGGTGCTGGTGATCAACCTGCTCGGCGACTGGCTGCGCGACGTCCTCAACCCGCGACTCTACAAGGGCTGACCCCATGGCACTCCTCGACGTAACCCATCTCGATGTGCGCTTCGCCCTTCGCCGCGGCGATGTCCAGGCGCTGCGCGATGTCAGCTTCGGCCTCGAGCGCGGCGAGCGCCTGGGAATCGTGGGCGAGTCCGGCGCCGGCAAGTCGGTGGCGGCCTTCAGCCTGCTCAACCTGATCGCCAAGCCGGGCTATATCGCCGGCGGCAGCATCCGCTTCGACGGCCGCGACCTGACCGCCATGAGCGACCGGGCGCTGCGCCATGTCCGCGGTCACCGCATGTCGATGATCTTCCAGGATCCGATGATGACCCTGAACCCGGTGCTGACCATCGGCGAACAGATGGTCGAGTGCCTCAAGGCACACCGACGCATCTCGAACCGCGAGGCCCGGGCGATCGCCCTGCGCAAGCTCGAGCAGGTGCAGATCCCCTCGCCCGCGGCGCGCCTCGACCAGTACCCCCACGAGCTCTCCGGCGGCATGCGCCAACGAGTGATCATCGCCGTCGCGCTGCTGCTCGATCCCGACATCATCATCGCCGACGAGCCCACCACCGCGCTGGATGTGACCATCCAGGCGGAGATCATGGCGCTTCTGCTGGAGCTCTGCGAGCAGCACAACGTCGGCCTGATCCTGATCACCCACGACCTGGGCGTGGTCAGCCAGGTCACCCAGCGCATGCTGGTGATGTATGCCGGCCGGGTGATCGAGCAGGGCCCGACCCGGGAGATCATCAACGATCCCCAGCACCCCTACACCCAGGGCCTGATCAACGCCCTGCCCCAGATGGCCACGCCGGGCAGCCGGCTGAACCAGATTCCCGGCAGCATGCCATCGCTGGACAACCTGCCGAGCGGCTGCGCCTTCCATTCGCGCTGCGGCTTCGTCGAGCGCGCCGACGGCACCACCCGCCGCGCCTGCATCGACGCGGTGCCCGAGTTCGTGACCTCCGGCAACTGCCGGGTCGCCTGTCACATGGTCGCCGAGATGCTCGAGCGCGAACGCATCCCGGCCGAGGAGATTCGCTGATGAGTTCGACCGCCCAAGCCCACGCCCTTGACCAGGTCCCCGAGGCGGCTGCCCCCCTGCTGGAGATCCGCGGACTGGAGAAGCACTTCTCGCTCTCCGGCGATTTCCTCGAGCAGCTGAAGTTCAAGGGGGGCAGGATCGTCCGCGAACAGCGGCACGTGCATGCCATCAACGGCGTCGACCTGGATATCCAGCGTGGCGAGGCGCTCTGCGTGGTCGGCGAGTCCGGCTGCGGCAAGTCCACGGTGGCCCGCACCGTGATGGGCCTGCTCCATCCCAGTGCCGGCGAGATCCGCTACGACGGCCGGCGCATCGATGACCTCTCCCACAAGGCGCTGATGCCCTACCGCAAGCGCATGCAGATGATCTTCCAGAACCCCTATGCCTCGCTCAATCCACGCATGACCATCCAGCAGACCCTGGAGGAGCCGATCCGCCTGCACCACCCGGTCTGGTCGCCGCAGCGCATCAAGGAACAGGTCGCCGAGGTGATGACCTCGGTGGGCATCGCGGCCGACTGGGGCGGACGCTATGGCCACGAGTTCTCCGGCGGCCAGCGGCAACGTATTGCCATTGCGCGAGCCCTGGCCGTCGATCCGGAGTTTATCGTCGCCGACGAGCCGATCTCGGCGCTTGACGTGTCGATCCAGGCCCAGGTGCTGAACCTGCTGATGGAGGCCCAACGCGAGCGGGATCTCACCTACCTGTTCATCACCCACGACCTGGCGGTGGTCGAGCACTTCGGCACCCGGGTGGCGGTGATGTACCTGGGCACGGTATGCGAAGTGGCCGCCACGGCGACGCTGTTCGCCACCCCTCGGCACCCCTATACCCAGGCGCTGCTGTCGGCGATCCCGCGCCTGGAGGACGACCGGCCCCAGCCGATCCGGCTGACCGGCGAGGTACCGACCCCGGTGAACCTGCCCTCGGGCTGTGTCTTCCATGGTCGCTGCCCCCATGCCGAGCCGCGCTGTCGTCGGGAGGTGCCGACGCTGCGGCCCCAGGCCGACGGCAGCCGGGTGGCCTGCCATGCCGTGGAGGAAGGGCGGCTATAGTCTCAAAGGTGGCTTTAATGGCATTATTCTCCGTATTTAAAAAAAATAACGAAAATATCTGCTGCATAAATGGTAAATCATGGAAGTTCGTTGGCTGGAAGACTTCATCGCCTTGGCTCGCACCCGACACTTCTCGCGGGCGGCGGAGGAGCGCCATGTCACCCAGCCGACCTTCTCCCGGCGTATCAAGCTGCTGGAGGAGGAGATGGGCACCAGCCTGGTCAATCGCCAGACCCTGCCGCTCTCCCTGACCCCCGCCGGTGAGGAGTTCCTGGGGATGTGCGAGCAGGTCAGCCAACGGGTACGCGATACCCGGGAGCGGCTGGCGCGCCTCGCCGAGGCCCAGGCCAACCGGCTGCGCCTGGCTGCCCCCCAGAGCCTGCTGGGCCACTTCCTGCCGGAGTGGCTCGACGGTTATCACGGCGAGCCTCCCCTGGAGCCCTACCTGCGCGCCACCGGCTGGCTGGTGGACGACTACTTCCAGGCGCTGGCCCGAGGGGAGTGCGACCTGGCGCTCTGCTACTGGCCGCGCCACGATGAGCTTCCGGCGGTGGACCGCCAAGGCTGCCAGTATCGTCTGGTCGGTCACGAGCGCCTGGTGCCGCTATCGGTGCCGGATGACGAGGGCCGCCCCCGCTTTCGCCTGGGTACCGGCCCCCGGGAGGCGCTGCCACTGATCGCCTTCCACCCGCGCGGCCTGATGCGGGCCGCCATCGATGCTCACCTGGCGCGACTCGGCGAGGCGCCCGGTTTCCGGGTGCTCAACGAGAGCATCCAGAGTGGCAACATCAAGGAACTGATCGGCCTGGGCTACGGCCTGGGCTGGCTGCCGGAACGCCTGGTGCGCCCGGCTCTCGAGCACGGCGAGCTGGTGCTCGCCGGCGATGCCCGCTGGCAGGTGCCGCTGGAGATCCGCCTTTACCGGCATGCCGCCCCCCGCCACTCGGGCCTGGAGGCTCTGTGGCAGAGCCTGCCCACCCGGGTCGATAATGACGATGTTCCCTAGCAGCCTGTCGGACTTAACGCTGATCTACTGCGAAACCCGGGCTTTCGGCCAATTTCATTCGATCTGATTCGTTAAATAGCTCGCTATTCGCCTCATCAGATCGATAAACTTGACTCGAAATCCATATTTCTCGCGACGATCGGTCAAATCCGACAGGCTGCTAGCCCTTCGATGATCAATGACCGATGACGGAGTCCGTGATGATCGCCCCCGACCTCGCCGCCGCCCAAGGGCGCCACCTGGACGCCCTGGCCCGGGCCTACGCCGACATCCTGGGCACCGAAGGCTACGATGGGGTGCTGCTCTACAGCGGTCACGCCCACCGCCACTTCGCCGATGACCAGACCGCCAGCTTCGCCGCGTACGGACACTTCCTGCACTGGGTGCCGATGGCCGGCCTGGCGCACAGCTGGCTCCTGGTTCGCCCGGATCACCGGCCGACACTCTACTTTCACGCCCCGGAGGACTTCTGGCACCTGACGCCTCGGCTGCCCGAGGAGCCCTGGGTCGGGGCCTTCGAGGTCGAGCTGCGCGCCGAGACGACCCCGCCGTCGCTCCCCACCGGGCGTTTCGCGGTGCTCGGCGAGATCAGTGCCGAGCTGGCCTCGGAGCTGGGCGCCGAGGCCAACCCCGAGGCATTGACGGCGCGCCTGGACGAGCTGCGCGTGCGCAAGAGCGACTACGAGGTGGCCTGCCTGCGCGAGGCCAACCGGCGGGCCCTGGCCGGCCACCGTGCGGCCAGGGAGGCCTTCCTGGCCGGTGGCGCCGAGCTCGACTGTCAGCTCGCCTACCTGGGGGCCTCCCGCAGCCGCGAGAGCGAGCTGCCCTATCAGAACATCGTCGGCATCAATGCCCACGGCGGCGTACTGCACTATCAGCACTACGATAGCGACACGCCGGCCAGGCGCAACAGCCTGCTGCTCGACGGGGGGCATCGCTACCGGGGGTACTGCGCCGACATCACCCGTACCTGGCCCGGACCCGATGCCGACCCGCTGTTCGCCCCGCTGGTCGAGGGCGTTACCGCGCTGCAGCGGCGGCTGGTCACGGCACTGCGCCCCGGGGTGAGCTACGTCGAGCTCCATGAGCGGATGCATGCGGAGCTCGGCGCGCTGCTGGTCGGGCACGGCCTGGTACGATGTTCCGCGGACACGGCGGTGGCCACCGGCATCACCCGCGCCTTCTGCCCACACGGCCTGGGGCACCTGCTCGGCCTCCAGGTCCATGACCTGGGCGGGCGGGTCGCCGCCGACGGCACGCCGCTCTCTCCGCCGGCTGCCCATCCGGCCCTGCGCCTGACTCGGGAACTGCAAGCGGGGATGGTGGTCACCATGGAACCGGGGCTGTATATCATACCCATGCTGCTCGAGCGGTTCCGGGACAGCCGCGACATCGACTGGCAGCGGGTCGAGAGGCTGGCCGACCACGGCGGCGTCCGCATCGAGGACAACGTGCTGGTCACCGCCCAGGGGCCCGACAACCTGACGCTTCACGACGCCGAGTGACACCGCCATGTCCGGCCGATTGCATCCCGCCACCTTCCGACCACCGCCGGGGCTCGCCAACCGCCACGTCCAGACCCTGCTGCCGCGGCTGCTGCCGCGTCCCCGCGTGAAACGTGACGTCGAGATCCTCGAACTGCCGGATGGTGACTTCGTCGAGCTGACCTGGGCGCGCCCGGCCCCGGCCCGGGAAGACGCCCCCCTGTTCCTGCTCTTCCACGGGCTGGAGGGTTCCTTCGCCTCGCCATACGCGCGACTGTTGCTGGCCATGGCCGCGAGGCTGGGCTGGCGCCCCGTGCTCATGCACTTCCGTGGCTGCGGCGACATGCCCAACCGGCTGCCCCGGGCCTACCATAGCGGCGATACCGCCGATGCCTACTGGCTGATCGGTCATCTCGCCCACCGTTACCCGCGCGCCCTCAAGGTTGCGGCCGGGGTTTCGCTGGGGGCCAACATGCTGATCAAGCTGGTCGCCGAACAGGGGGGCGATGGCCTCGACCTGGCCGGCGCCATCGCCATCGGCGCCCCGCTGGACCTGGCGGCCTGCGCTGATTCCCTGCACCAGGGGTTCTCCCGCCTCTACGAGCGCCATCTGCTGGCCTCGCTGAAGGCCAAGGTCGCACGGCGGCTGCGGGCCGGTGAGCTGCCGCTGCCGCTGGATCGACGCCGGCTTGCCGGACTCGACAGCCTGCGCGCCTACGACGACGCCGTCACCGCGCCGCTGCACGGTTTCGACGGCGCCGCCGACTACTACCGACGTGCCTCAGCCGGCCCGCTGCTCGGCGAGCTCGAACTCCCCACACTGCTGCTTCACGCCGATGACGATCCCTTCATGCCGGCGGGGTTGTTCGAGCGCCTGCCACACCCCTCGGCATCGGTACGCGTGGAGATCGCCCGGCATGGCGGCCATGTGGGCTTCATCGAGTGGCGCGACGGGGGCCTGCGTTCCTGGCTGTCACGCCGGGTGGGGCGGCAACTGGAGGACTGGGCCAGCCCCGCGGGCCAGGAGGCATGGCCGGACCGACTCCGGGTCACCCGATCGGACAGCTGACGCCGGTACCGCGCAGGCCGCAGTAGCCCCCGGGGTTCTTGTCCAGGTACTGCTGGTGGTACTCCTCGGCGTAGTAGAACGCCTCGAGGGGGGCGATCTCGGTGGTGATCCTGCCGCCGCCGGCTCGCTGCAGTGCCCGCTGATAGGCATCGCGGGTGCGCTTGGCCACCGCCAGCTGGTCGTCATCGGTCACGTAGATCGCCGAACGGTACTGGGAGCCGATGTCGTTGCCCTGGCGGTCGCCCTGCGTCGGGTCATGGGCCTCCCAGAACACCTGCAGCAGCCGCTCGAGATCGAGTTCGGCGGGATCGAAGATCACCCGCACCACCTCGGCATGGCCGGTCTGGCCGGTGCAGGTCTCGTCATAGGTCGGATTCGGCGTGACGCCGCCGGCATAGCCCACCGCCGTGACGTGGACGCCGGGCAGCCGCCAGAAGAGCCGTTCGGCCCCCCAGAAGCAGCCCAGGCCCAGTACGATCTCGCGCAGGTGCTCCGCAAACGGCGGGACCAGGGAGCGTCCATTGACGCCATGAATGCCGCTGATCTTCATCGGCGTATCGCGCCCCGGCAGGGCGCGGGCAGGATCGATACTCATCACGGTTCCTCGTGTGCCTGTGTGGGTCGAGTCAGTCGTTCGGCGTGGGTGGCCTCCCCGGCCGGCTGAAGGTGTAGACGAGATCCACCGCCTGTGCGACACCGGACACCGCCTCGAGGTAGAGGTTCCGCCACAGGGTGTAGCGCAGTGTCAGCTCGGCGATCGGCGAGAAGACCCCCACCCCGTAGCTGACCCGCAGGTCCTCGGTGAGCTGGCCGCTCACTCGCACCTGGCTCTCGTCGCCGACCCCGGCGGTCTCCAGCGACAGGTCATCGATGCCGAAGGCCTCGCCGATGGCGCCCACCGCGCCGCCGGTGCGCCCCAGGGTCAGGCCCAGCAGCGCCGACGCCAGCGCTCCCTCGGCATCGCCGTCCTCGGGCGGGCGCCCGCGCAGCAGGTAGGAGAGTGCCCGCGCCTCATCCATCGCCGGCTCGGAGAACACCCGCATCTGCGGCTCGGCGGCGGTGCCGGTGACTCTCAGGCCGGCGATCACCTCGTCCTGGGTCACCGCGGGGTTGCGGATCGCCTCGAAGTTGAGCAGCGGCTGGTCGGGTGGTCCGCTGAACAGCAGCTCGCCCCGGCGAATCAGCAGGTCCTGGCCATAGGCGCGGAAGCGCCCGTCGACCAGGTTGACGTCGCCGAACAGCTGCACCGGTCCGTTCTGCTGGCGCACCTCCAGGATGCCGGCCAGACCCGACTCCAGGCCGTAGGCCTCGAGGTGCATGTCCGGGCCGAGCTGCAGGTCGATCTGCACGTCCACGGCCATGCCGGCCTCGGCCAGTGCCCGGGCCGCCGAAGCGTCGGCGCCCTCCTCGCCCTCCTCGCCCTCCTCGGTGGCCCGTTCGGCCTGGCGTTCGGCACGTATCTCGTCGCGGCGGGTGATGATCACCTCGTCCGGGCTCGGCGTCACCGCCGACTCCGGCATCTCGCCGATCTCGAGCCGCGCCCAGGGCACCTGAACCTCGCCGCGCACCCGCAGGCGATCCGGCTGAACCCGTACCCGCAGGTCCGGGGCGACCCGCAAGCGGCCGAACTCGGGCAGTACCGCCAGCAGTGGCCGCTCGCGGGCATCCAGGTCCACGGCGATGCGCCAGTCGTCGGGGCTCGGCCAGCTGGCATCGCCGTCGATCTCGAGTCGTCCCTCCTCGGCGGCGACGAACCCGTTGATCCGGCCCTGGTCCCCGGCCAGGCGCACCTCGAGCTCGCCGTCACGCACCTCCAGCGGCACCTCGCCCCCGACCATCTGCAGGCCGCTGAGCCCGATGGTGCCATCGAGCACCGGCGCCTCGCGGCTGCCACCGATACGCACCTCCCCTTCCAGCGCCCCTTCCAGGGTCTCCATGCCGGCCATCAGGGTGCGATAACGCGAGAGCTGGAAGTCGTCGAGGGAGAACCGGCCGTCCAGGTTCCCGCTACCGATGGGATCCTCGATGCGCAGCACCAGGCTCAGGTCGCCTGCCTCGGCAAGGCTCAGCGCCAGGTCGAGATCGGCACTCGCCTGGTTGGCCTCGAGGCTCACCGTGAGTCGCGAGGGGGGCAGTTCCCAGGGCTGGCCGTAGGCATCCAGGCCACGCACGGCGAGTTCGCTGGCCAGCCCGAGATCGGCTTGCCAGCGCGTGCCGCCCTGGCGCCACTCGGCGAGCAGCGTGGCGTCGGTGGCGCCGGCCAGTTCCCAATCCTCGGGCACCGCCGCCTCGATCAGCGACATCGGCAGCCCGCGAATCGCCAGCGCCGCCTGGCCGCGTTCCGCCGAGGCCTGCATGGGTTCCTCGAGGCAGAGGTCGCCGCCCTGCTCGCGTCTCAGGCAGAAGGGTTGCACCCGTATGCTGCCGTCCGGCAGGTTGGCCTCGAAGGCCAGTGCCTCGGCCAGGCGGATATCGCCGTGGTCGGTATCGACCTCCAGCGGGAGCAGGCGCCCGGCATAGCGCTGCCGATCGTCCCCCATGCCCCCTTCGAGGGCCAGGGCGACGCGGGAGAGTGGCATGCCCCGGCCAGCGGTGGCGTCCAGGGTCAAGCGATGGGCGGAGAGCCGGCCGTCGAGGCGCAGGCCGACCTCGCTGAAGCGCTGGCCGGCGACATCGAGTCGCTCGATATCCAGGCCCAGGTCCAGCGCGGGATCCTCCATGCCGCTGACCCGGCCGGCGAGGCGCAGCCGCTCGAGGCGGTGCTCGGCGAAGCGCAGCGCCTGGCCGGTGAGGTCCAGGTCGAGCCGAGGGGACTCGAGGGTGCCGGAGCCGGTGAACTCGCCGGCCAGGCTGCCCGAGAGGTCGTCATGCAGGTTGGCCAGGGCCGGCAGGTTCAGCTCACCGGCGAGGTCGATGGCGCGTTCGCTCACGCCGCCGGCGGCGGTCAGTCGGTTGTCGCCCTGACGGAAGTCCAGGGTGTCGATCCGCCAGCGCATCTCGCTGTCTCCGGCGAGGCTCGCCCGCAGCGACATCGGCAACTCCTGCAGCTCGCCATCGATGGCGAGCCGGGGAACCCGCAGCTGCCAGCCCGCCGGGGACTGGACGAAGGCCAGCTCGGCATCGCCATCCAGCCGTCCCGTGATGCCGTCGACGAAATCACCGGGGTCGAGGTTGTCCAGGCGGACCACCGCCTCGACGCCGAGTTCGTCGGCCCAGTCGACCCGGCCACGAGTCACTACCGAGGCGCGGCCGAGACTCGCCGAGAGGGGCGTCCAGGCGAAGTGCTCGAGATCCCCGGTACCGGTGAGGGCCACCCGGGTATAGGGGATCTCGGGCCCTTCCACCATCAGCGAGGCGGCGACCCGATAGGCCAGCAGGCTGCCCTCCAGGCGCAGGGAGAGGTCCTCCACCAGGTATGGCTCCGTCGGCACGGCGCTGGCCTCCTCCGCCGCTTCGTCCCGAGTGGACTGCGTCCCGGGGAAAGGCCACTGGAGCAGGTCACTCTCCAGCGAGGCCGTGAACGGCAGGGTCGGGTCCAGGGCGTCCAGACGGGCGTCGAGGGATGCGGTGACCGGCCCGGAGAGCCCCAGGCGGACGCCGAGATCCCCGAGATCGCCGTCGAGTGCCAGGTCGACGTGCTCCCCGGCCAGTTCGGGCATCGCCTCGGGCAGCCAGAGCGCGGCCTCGAGCCTGGCCTCGAGGGGGTAGTCGTCACGCAGCTCGATGCTGGCCGTCAAGCTGGCGTCGGCGTCCACCGTCGTCACCTCGAGCGGGGCGATCTCGATCCGGTGACCCTCGCCGGTCAGCGCCAGGTCCAGGCGCCGCACACTGTAATCCATGGGGCCGGCGACGGCGAAGTCCTCCACCCGCAACTCCGGGGCCTCGATCCGCAGCGGCAGACGCACCTCGGGCAACTCGCGGCGCGGCTGCTCCTCCAGTGGCAGGCCGGCCAGCCCCTCGAGCTCGGCTGCGGCCGCCGCCGGCAGCGGCGAACGTACCGCGATGGCGCCATCGATCGCCGCGGCACCGAGCCGCGGCCCCTCGTGCTCGGCCTCGCTGAGGGCGAGGCGGGCTCCCGGCGAGAGTGGCAGCAGCACCCGCGTGCCGGCCAGCCGCGTCGGCAGCAGGGTCAGGGTGTCGGCCTCGGCCACCGCGCCGGTGCTGAAGTGCTCCCAGGTGATCCGGGTGCCGTCGGCCAGCTGCACCTCCACGTCGAGCAGGGCGAGGGAGCGGATCTCCACCGGGAAGGGCAGCGAGAGGATCTCGGGTGGCCCTCCCCCCTCGCGGTCGTCCGCCTCCGCCTCGGCCAGGCGGATCCGCGCGCCCTCCACGACGAGTGCATCGAGGCACAGCCGCCCACCGAGCAGGCAGTCGTCGGCCCAGGCCAGTTCAAGGCGCTCGGCGGCGACCCTGGCCGGCCCCGCCTCGAGGCGCAGGCCGTGCAGTACCAGGGTGTCGAGCGGCGCACCCTCGACGGCCTCCAGCTCGAAGAAGCCGCGCTTGGCGCCCTCCTCGAGCAACAGCCCGGTACCCCAGGGCGACAGCGCCAGGCCGAGGCCCAGCACCGCCAGGCCCAGCAACCACAAGGGAAGCAGGATCAGCAGGCGAATCAGCGCCCAGATCAATACTCGTGCTCTCATGCCTTTACTCGGGGGGGCCATCAGAACTCGGGACCAATGGCGAAGTGAAGCCGAAAGTCGTTGTCCTCGTCATCGAAGGGGTGTGCCACGTCGAAGCGGATCGGACCGATCGGCGAGATCCAGCGCACGCCGAGACCGGCGCCGGTATTGAGGGCATCGGGCCCCCACTCCTCGAAGGCGTCGCCGGTGTCGACGAAGGCGGCACCCCACCAGGCTCCGGTGATCCGGCGTTGCAGTTCGGTGCTGGCGGTAAGCAGCTGCTGACCACCGCGCAGCTCGCCCTCCTCGTTGCGCGGCGCCAGGCTCTCGTAGGCGTAACCGCGGACGCTGCGGTCACCGCCGGCGAAGAAGCGCAGTGAGGGGGGGATCTTGTCGAAGTCGTCGGTCTCGATGGCACCGAAACCGAGCCGGGTGACGAAGCGCGTATCCTCGCCGAACATCCGGATCCACTGAGTTTCGCCGGTCATGCGCAGGAAGTCGGCGTCGGACCCCCAGGTGTCATCGGACACCTCGAAGGCGATGCGCTGACGGTCCCCCCAGCTCGGGAAAGTGGGATTGCGGGTACGGGTGCGCGACCAGCTGATGCCGGGATAGAGGAGCCACACCTGCTCCTCGTCGCCCCCCTGGGTGAAATCCTCGTAGGTGGTGCGCACATAGAGCGTCTGGACCCAGAGGTTCTCGAACTCCCAGCGCCGGGCGGCTTCCACGGTCGCCTCCAGGGAGCGGGTATCCTCGTTGTCGCGCTGACGAAAGCCGTACTGGAAGCGGTAGCTGTCGCGCAGCGGGTCGGCCAGCGGCATGTTGTAGGTGCCGGTGAAGCGTTGCTCGGGCGCGGAGAGGAACAGGTTGTGGTCGAGCCCGTGTCCGTAGCGGTTGATCCAGGGCTGGTTCCAGGCGAATCGGGTGCGAGGCCCCACGTCGGTGGCGTAGCCCACACCGACCTCGAACTTGTGACGATCGGCCGGGGTCACGCTGATGTCGATGGGCACCTCGGGTCGGTCAGGGCGATGCAACACCGTGGCCCCCTCCAGCGCCGGGCCGCTCAGCCGCGGGCCGGCGGCGTCCGGCGGCAGGCTGGCCAGTTCGCCACCGGCGACCTCCACCTCGTTCCAGAATCCCACCCGGGGCTCCGGCAGGGCCAGGCTCGCCGCCTCGCCGAGCCGCGGGCGCACGGCAATGGAGCCGAACCAGCCGGTCTGCCCCAGACGCTGGTTGTAGCGGGCCAGTTCGCCGGCGAGATAGGGATCGCCGGGCGAGAACGGCAGCATGCGCCGCAGCCGCTCTTCCTCGATATGACTGCCGTCGATGGTGACCTCGCCGAAGTGGTGGCGAGGTCCGCTGTCCAGGGCCAGGTAGAGCCGGGCACTCTCGGCATGGGGGCGTACCTCCATGCGGCGGTCGACGAAGCGCCAGTCGAAGTAGCCGCGCTCCAGCGAGAGGTTGGCCAGCCGGCTACGCAGCCGATCGTAGGGAGCGTGTACCAGAGGGTCGCCCTCGGCCAGCGGAAAGGCCTCGACGGCCTCGCGGAACCTTGGGTCCTCGGCGGCATCGCCCTCGATGCGAATGTCGAGGGTCTCGATCCTCACCCGCGGCCCCGTTTCGATCATCAGTTCCACGTACCCGGGCGGATCGCCCTCGGGCAACTGGTGAGCCACCTGGGGCGAGTAGTAGCCGTAGACCCGCAACGCCTCACGGGTGCGTCGCTGCACCTCGCCCTCGATCCGCGAACGGCTGTACCGCGCGGCATCGAGCCCATCCAGGTAGTAACGGACATTCTCGGCAACATCGCCGTCCACGCCGTCGATGCGCGCATCGAGCCCCATTGCCGAGTGAGTCATGCCAAGACACAAGGCCGCTGCACCCAGGCGTGTAACCACGCGATTATTCATATCAACGGCTTTCCCTAGCTTGGCGTTGGCACCCTTGCCTCAGCGCTGCAGGGCTTCGATCCGGGCACTCAGAGCGAGCTGCGAGCGGCGCAGCTCGCCAAGCTCGGCTTCCAGCGCGCCCAGCCTGCCCGCCATGGCAGCGGAGCGCTCTGCATCATCATCCCGTGATGCCACCGCGGCTTCAACCTCATCGACGAGCCCCGCCACCCGCGCGGCAAGCTCGTCGAGCCGTTCCTGCAGCTGGCGCTCCTCGCGGGTCAGCCGCTCCTCGAGTTCGCCGTGGGCCGTCGCCAGTTCCTCATGGGCGGCCTCGAGGCGGGCCAGGGCCTCGCCCTCGCCCACCTCGGCTTCCAGCGACGCCAGCCGTTCATCCAGGTCGGCGAGGCGCTCGCCATCACGCTCGCGGGCATCGCTCAGCGCCGTGACCCGTTCGTCCAGCGCGGCCCGGCCGTCGTCGCCGGCGCGCTCCAGGGCATCGAGGGAACGCCGGGTCGCCGCCAGCACGGCATCGCGAGTCTCGGCCTCCTCGGCGATGCCCCCCTGCCGCCGTTGCAGCGCGTCGATGCGTTCATCGATGGCCGCGAACCGCGCCGGCACGCTCTCCTCCTGACCTGCCAGGCGCTCGTCGAGTTCCTCGTCACGGGTCGCCAGGCCCTCGAGGCGGGATTCGAGGCGTTCGAGGGCCTCGCCGCGGCCCTCCTCCGCGTCGAAGCGGGCATGAACATTGGAAACCTCGCCGGAGAGCCGTGCGAGCTCACGTTCGAAGCGGGCCCGCTCCTCCCAGCCGGCCCAGGCCAGGGCACCGCCAGCGGCGATCAGCACCAGGACCAGCAGCCATAGCGGCCAGACACGCGGCGGGGGAGGATGACGCAGACGATGAGGTGCCAGGCTGGAATCCGGGTCCGGGACGATCGGTCGCGCATACCGGCGGTCATCCGGGCGCTCTGCCATGGCGAACTCCTTAACTCTCGAGCGATGACACCTGCCTCGGCTGGCAGGCGTGGCAGCCTTGTGACGGAAACCCGAGCCTGACGATCGGAATTGGCGCCTCCCGACCCGGGTGCTATGATGCCGCGACAATAGTTGCACAGCGTTTTCTTAGTGTAAGGTTTTTTTCGCCCCGAACGCACGGGCCACCGCCAACACCCTCGAGGCCGGCCCTTGCCGTGGTGGCGATGAATCCTTCACCATGAGGCGCTGTTTTACCACCGTGACGACAAAGGAGAGTCCCTGAATGGCATTTGAACTTCCCGCCCTGCCGTACGAGAAGAACGCGCTGGAACCGCACATCTCCGCCGAGACCCTCGACTACCATTACGGCAAGCACCACCAGGCCTACGTCACCAAGCTCAACGAGCTGGTCGAGGGCACCGAGAACGCCGGCAAGTCCCTGGAAGAGATCATCAAGACCTCCTCCGGTGGCCTGTTCAACCAGGCGGCGCAGGTCTGGAACCACACCTTCTACTGGCACTGCCTGTCGCCCAACGGTGGCGGCGAGCCCGCTGGCGCCCTGGCGGACGCCATCAACGCCAAGTTCGGTTCCTTCGAGAAGTTCAAGGAGACCTTCAACGCCAACGCCATCGGCAACTTTGGTTCCGGCTGGACCTGGCTGATCAAGACCGCCGACGGCGGCGTCGACATCGTCAACACCAGCAACGCCGACACCCCGATCGCCCATGACCAGACCCCGCTGCTGACCATCGACGTGTGGGAACATGCCTACTACATCGACTACCGCAACGCTCGTCCCAAGTACATGGAGAGCGTGTGGGCCCTGATCAACTGGGAGTTCGTCGCCCAGAACTTCGGCTAAGGGCCGACGCCATCGCGTCACCCCGCTGAAGCGACCAGAACGAAACGGTCCCGCCACTCTGGCGGGACCGTTTCGTTCCAGGGCCGGGTGTCAGGGGGCAGCGACGGGATCCGCCCGTCGACCAATGCCGCGATAGTAGAGGCCCTGGGCTGCGGCCCAGGCCGGGTCATAGATATTGCGTCCGTCGAGCAGCAGTTTCTCGCCGAGCAAGCCCGTTAGCCGCGGCCAATCCGGGTTCCAGTACTCCTTCCACTCGGTGACCAGCATCAGGGCATCGGCGCCTTCACAGGCGTGGTAGGGATCCCCTTCGAACACCTCGAGCAGCGGATGTTCGCCGACCTCGGCCAGCAGGGCATGGATGGCCGAAGGATCGTGCAGCCGCACCCGGACCCCCTGGGCCCAGAGGGAACGCAGCAGCGTCAGCACCGGGGCATGGTCGATGCGCGCGGTGCCCGGCTTGAAGGCCGCCCCCCAGATCGCCACGGTGCGCCCCTGCAGGCGCCCGTGGAAGTGGGTCCAGAGCTTGCGGAACAGCGTCTCCTTCTTGTGCTCGTTGATGTCGAGCACCTGCTCGAGCAACGCCGAGTGCCGGCCGCTCGCCGACTGCACGTCGGCCAGCCGCATCAGGTCGCGGGAGAAGTTGGGGCCACCGAAACCGCAGCCCGGGTAGAGGTACTCGTAGCCGATGCGCGAGTCGGCCCCCATGCCGCGACGCACATGCTCGACGTCCACTCCCAGGCTGTCGGCCAGGCCGGCGATCTCGTTCATGTAGCTGATGCGGGTCGCCAGCATGCCGTTGATCGCCAGCTTGGCCAATTCGGCGGCACGCCTCGGCATGCGCTGGAACACTTCACTGCGACGGTTGAAGGCACGCAGCAACTCCCGCACCCGGACCTCGGCCGGGTCGTCGTCGCAGCCCAGCAGCCAGCGGCCGGGCCGGGTGAAGGTCTCCCAGCCGCGCCCCTCCTCCAGCAGGTCGGGCAGCGCCACGGCGACGCCGCGCCCGTTCAGCATCGACTCGAGTCGTTCGGTCTCGCCCACCGGAAAGGTGGAGTTGTTGACCAGTACCAGGCCGCTGGCGGCCCGTTCGGCGATCGTGCCGAGCGGCGCGGCGAGATCACCGCGCTGCTCGGGCGACAGGGCGAGCCAGAGAATCTCGATGGCCTCACCGTCTTCCGCCGACAGGACCTCGGCCTCGATCAGCCGCAGACTCCCCCGGGTGATGCCCTCCTCGAGTTGCTGGGCAAGTCGGGGTTCGCGATTGAGCCAGTCGGCGTGGCGAAGCCGCGACCAGGGGGCGCTGGCATGGGGTACCCAGGTGACCTGGTGGCCCACCCAGGACAGCGCCGCCGCGGTGGTGGCGGCAGAGAGCTCACTGCCATGGATCAGTACCCGCATGGGACTCACTCCTCGGTGGCGTAGCGGGCGAGCAACTCGCGAAAGCCCTCGCCATAACGGGCGTGACGACGGCCGTAGGCGAGGATCGCCTCCAGGTAGCCGAGCTGGTGGCCGCAGTCATAGGTCTTGCCGCGCATTCGCCAGGCATCCACGCCCTCGGCCCGGCGCAGGGCCTCGATGGCATCGGTGAGCTGGATCTCGTTACCGGCGCCCGGAGGGGTCTCGGCGAGCAGCGGGAAGATCCTTCCCGGCAATACGTAGCGGCCGATCACCGCCAGGTCGGAGGGTGCCTGCTCGACGGCCGGCTTCTCGACGACGCCGGCCAGTCGGCGCGACTCGCCAGGGCCGGGAATCTCGCCACCGGTATCGACGATGCCGTACTTGTAGACCAGTTCGTGGGGAACCTCCTCGACCATCAGCTGGGAGCGCCGGGTACGCTCGAAGGCATCGATCATGCCGGCCAGGTCGTTGCGCTCGAGACCATCGTCGTCGACCAGGACGTCGGGCAACAGCACCGCGAAGGGTTCGTCGTCGCCCACCACCGGCCGGGCACAGAGCACGGCGTGGCCCAGCCCCAGTGGCTCCGACTGGCGCACGCTGATGATATTGACGTCCCCGGGCACGATGGAGCGCAGCTCCTCCAGGAGCTCATGTTTGCCCTTGGCCTCGAGGCTCGCCTCGAGCTCGAAGTGCTTGTCGAAGTGGTTCTCGATGGCGCTCTTGCTGCCGTGGGTCACCAGCACGATGTCACGTATGCCGGCGGCCACCGCCTCTGCCACCACGTACTGGATCACCGGTCGGTCGACGATGGTGATCATTTCCTTGGGAATTGCCTTGGAGGCCGGCAGGCAGCGGGTGCCGAAGCCGGCAACGGGAAGCACGGCCTTGTTGATCATGGTGCCATCCTTGTCCTGTGAGTAATCGTCGGTGAATGTCGACATGTGACGCTTGCCACCGGATGAGACGCACCGGTGATGCCTTATCGCCCTGGCAGGTCATGGGAATGCGGCCCCCGGAGCGGGTAGAATACCTCATGATACCGAACGAGCACCGCCCTGCCACCGTGTCGGCTCGGCGACAACTCAAGTTGATTCAGAACGGAGAGCTCTGATGAGCGCAAGTCACACGGATGCGGGTAACGTCGATCCCGGCGAGATCGCCAAGTTCGAGGCCCTGGCCGCCCGCTGGTGGGACCCGGAAAGCGAGTTCAAGCCCCTTCACGACATCAATCCGTTGCGTCTCGACTTCATCGATGCCCGTGCCGGGCTGGCCGGCCGGCGGGTGGTCGACGTGGGCTGTGGTGGAGGCCTGCTGGCCGAGGCCATGGCCCACCGAGGCGCCGCGGTCACCGGCATCGATCTGGGCGAGGCTCCCCTGGCCGTGGCGCGGCTGCATGCCGCCGAGAGCGGCGTCGAGCTGGAGTACCGCAACGTCAGCGTCGAGACGCTGGCCGCGGAGCAGCCCGCCACCTTCGACGTGGTGACCTGCCTGGAGATGCTCGAGCACGTGCCCGACCCGGCCTCGGTGGTGGACGCCTGCGCCCGGCTGGTCAAGCCCGGTGGCCAGGTGTTCTTCTCGACGTTGAACCGCAACCCCAAGGCCTACGCCCTGGCGATCCTCGGCGCCGAGTACCTGCTGCGCATGCTGCCGCGCGGCACACACGACTACGCCAGGTTCATCCGCCCCTCGGAACTCGCCGGCTGGTGTCGCGAGGCGGGGCTCGAGGTGCGCGAACAGTGCGGCCTGGTCTATAACCCCCTGACCCGCCGCTATCGCCTCTCCCGTCGCGATGTCTCGGTCAACTACCTGATGCACTGCCGGCGGGAGGTCGCGTGAAGGCTGCCGTCCCGCGACCGGGCGCGCTGCTCTTCGATCTCGACGGCACCCTGGTGGATACCGCGCCTGACCTGGCTCGGGCCACCAATGCCCTGCGTGCTCACCATGGGCTCGCTGCGCTCGAGTACCCGGTGATACGGGCCCAGGTCTCCAACGGCGGCAGTGCCCTGGTGACCCTGGCGCTGGGCCTGGCCAGGGACGCCGAGGGGCATGACGCGGCCCGCGACTTCCTGCTGGAGGCCTATGGCCAGGCCGTCGCTGCGGAGAGCCGGGTGTTTCCCCCGCTCGACCGACTGCTGGCCGACTGGGAGGCCCGTGCACGCCCCTGGGGGATCGTCACCAACAAGCCCCGCGCCTATGCCGAGCCGCTGATCGAGGCGCTCGGGCTGACGCCGGGCGTGCTGATCTGTGCCGACGACCTGCCGGTGAAGAAACCGTCACCGGAGCCGCTGTGGGAGGCCGCCCGCCGGCTGCGAGCGACAGCGTCCGACTGCTGGTATATCGGCGACCATCTGCGTGATATCCAGGCGGCACGGGCGGCCGGCATGGCCGCCGTGGCGGTGGGCTATGGTTATATCGAGGAGCACGACGACTACCGCGCCTGGCCGGCCGACTTCTGGTTCGAGACGGGCGAAGCGCTGGTGGCGGCGCTGATCGGGCACTGAGCCCCGCCCCGGCGCCTGATCGGGCATGACCATTTTCAGTCTGGCAGGGAGGTGACCCGGGGACGACACTGTGGGAGGTGGCCCCGCCTCCGTCATCCCTGCGCCGGCAACCGCCGCCGGGGCGTGGTGTCGCGGTCCCTTCGCATCTGGCTCGCCAGGGTACAGGTCATGAGCAAGCGTTGCCCGCACTGCCGCAGCTACGGCGTCCTCAAGCATCGGCGACGCCTCTGGAGGCGCCTGGCCAGGCGCCCCCACATCTACGGCTGCATCGACTGCGGGGCCTCCTTCTCCCGTCATGACGCCCTCGTCCCGGCGTCGGCCAGGAAAGCCATGCCAGCGCCTGGGCTCGCGCCCGATATCGTGCCGAGGGTGCGCCGGCTTACCATGAGTGTCATTCGCGCGCGGTTCCTGGATCATGGTCCGCAAGCGTGGGCGTGGCTGGGATCGCTGTGGCACCTGCTGTGGCGAGCACCGATCGAGGTCTGGGTGATCAAGCAGATCGATGACGACATCCTGCACCTGTGTGGCATCGGTACCCCGTGGACCGAGCAGAGCCGCCGGGCCGTAATCGAGGCATTGAAGCAGGGGGACTATCGCGGGGGAGTCTGCATCGGGCAGACCGGGGTGATCCTCAACAGCCGGCTCTTTGCGGCGCTGATTCCCCTCGATGCCCTATGCATCGAGCCTTCCACCCGCGTACGGTGGCAGGGGCGTGTCTGGCAGGTCTCGCATGTGCCTCAACGCTGCTGGCCATACGAAGGGCGCCTGATTGCTCACCTGGGGCCGATCGGTGGGCGGGCCGGCCTGATCAGTTGCGAAGATGTCTCCACCCTGCTGGAGGGCGTCGCGCTGGATGCCGTTCCAGCGGGGACCGTGGTCTTCGAGGCCGGAGCCGCCCCGGGAGACCCCCTGCCGAGCATGGACGACGTCCGCTCGCGCCGGTCCAGGGCGGGCGCAGGCTGGCGTGAGGACGGCGCCTGGGAGCGACGCTAGAAGCCTTCCGAGGGGGCCGACCCCACCCGACACCGGGGAGCTCGAAGGGCTCGTCACCCGGCTGGCATTCAGGACCCGGAGGGCTGGGCGTCGAATTTCTCGCCATTGTGGCCGCGGCTGTCCGGACCCATCAGCCACAGGTAGGTAGGCATGATCTCTTCGGGGGTGCGCAGCGAGCTGGGGTCCTCGCCCGGATAGGCGGTCTTGCGCATCTGGGTGCGTGTCGCGCCGGGGTTCAGGCTGTTGACGCGGATATTGCCCAGGTGCTCCAGCTCGTCGGCCAGCACCTCGACGAAGCCTTCGGTGGCGAACTTCGAGACCGCATAGGCGCCCCAGTAGGCCCGGCCCCGGCGCCCGACGCTGGAGGAGGTGAAGACCACCGAGGAGTCCGCGGAATTCTTGAGCAACGGCAGCAAGGCCTGGGTCATCCAGATCGGGCCATTGATGTTGACCTGCATCACCTGCTCCCAGAGCTCGGGGTTGTACTGCTCGAAGGGGGTGATACGACCGAGCAGACCGGCATTGTGCAGCAGGCCATCCAGGCGGCCGAACTCCTTGTCCAGGGTCTCGGCCATGTCGTGGTAGTCCTTGAAGGTGGCGCCCTCGAAGTTCAGCGGAAAGATCGCCGGCTGCGGTCCTCCGGCGGCCTCGATCTCGTCGTAGACCTTCTCGAGCTTGGCGATGGTGCGGCCAAGCAGGATCACCGTGGCCCCATGACGGGCGAAGGCGAGCGCCGCCGCCCGGCCGATGCCATCACCGGCCCCGGTGACCAGGATGATGCGGTTCTCGAGCAGCCCGTCCGGTGCCTGGTAGTCGATCTTGCTGGTCATCGATGCTCCTTGGTGAATCAGTTGCCCGACTGGCGCAGGAAGTCATTGGCCAGTCCAGCGGCGCCGCTGTCGGGGTAGCTGTCGCGGACCCGCTCGAGCAGCTCACGGCTCTCGCCGGGCTGGCCCTGGCGCGCCTTGAGCAGGCCCAGCTTGTAGAGCGCATCGGGGACCTTGCTGCTCTGCGGGAACTGGTCGAGCACGGTCCGGAAGGCTCCCTCGGCCTCGTCGAGCGAGCCTTCGGCGGAGTGCAGCTCGCCGAGCCAGTAGTAGGCATTGGCGGTCAGGTTGTTGTCCGGGTGTTCGGCCACGAAACGGTTGAAGGCATTGATCGCCTCGCCGAACTCCCGGGACTGGACCCTGGCGAAAGCCGCCTGGTAGGCCATCTGGGCATCGGCACCGGCACCGCTCGGTGACGGTGTCCGAGCGACCTCGCGGGCGGCCTGCTCGTCGACCTGAGCGGAGGCATCCATGTCCATCCCGGCACTGCCGGACGCCATGCGTTCCTCGAGGTCCAGGTACTGTTCGCGGCTCTGCCGCCGTAGCTGATCGAGCTGGTGACGAAGCTCCTCGACCTGGCCACGCAGCTGGCGAAGCTCCTCGTCGTGCTGCTGGACCTGGTTGAAGATCACCAGGCTACCGCCCGCTTCCTCGCGGGTTTCCGCCTGCTGGTAGAAGGAGCGCGGCTGGCTGGTGAGATCCTCCACCACCGGTTGCTGCGCCATCGCTGGGAGCCATACGGACAGCGGGAGCACCAGGGCTCCCGCGCCGCACAGTCCTTTCAGACCGTGTTTCATGCGTGTCTCCATCGGCGCGGGTTGCGATCGACCGGGTCGCGTTCGACTCAGTAGGCGAAAACGACCCGACGGTTCTGGGCGTAGGCCTCTTCATTCTGGCCACGCGCCGCCGGACGCTCCTCGCCGTAGCTCACCACCTCGACCTGGGAGGGGGAAACGCCCTGCACGCTGAGGAAGCGCTCGACGGAGCGGGCACGCCGCTCACTCAGGCTTATGTTGTATTCGCGGGTACCGCGCTCGTCGGTATGCCCCTGCAGTACCACACGGGCATTGCCGTTGGAGCGCAGGTAACGCGCATGGGAAGCGAGCACCGGCTCGAATTCGCTGCGGATGCGATCGCTGTCGAATTCGAAGTAGATGGTGCGCTGCTCGGGGATGCGCCCATCGGCCTGCTGGCCGGAGCCGTTGCCCATGTCGCTGCCGCTGACCTGACCGCTGCCGGCCACACCGCTGCCGGCGGCACCACCGGTACGCGAACCGTCCATGGACCCGTCCTGGGTACCGCCGCTGCTGGAACAACCGGCCACGAAGGCCAGGGACAGTGCGACCGCCAGGATCCTGGCGTAGGGCTTGAGTTGCATCGTCTTACTCCTTGCTGGTTACGAAAGACACCATCGTTCGAGCTGTTCAGTTCAGAAAGGGGGACCAGGCCGGCTCGCGCACGTCACCCTGCGCCGAGGGCAGCCGGAAAGAAGCGCGTCCATCGGCCGATACCGCTCCCAGCACCCCGCTGTTTCCCTGCTGGGTGGCGAAGATTACCATGGTCCCGTTGGGCGCAACACTGGGAGACTCATCCCGGTTCGACTCGCTGATCACCACCAGTCGGCCGCTGTCGAGATCCTGCCTGGCCACCTGGTAGCCGTTATTGCTGCGGTGAATCAGGAAGATCGCCTCTCCGTCCGGCGCGAAGCGCCCCCGGGCATTGTAGTTGCCGGTGAAGGTCAGGCGCTCCTGCTCTCCGCTGGCCAGGTCATGGCGATAGATCTGCGGGCCGCCGCTGCGATCCGAGGTGAACAGCAGGCTGCGGCCGTCCGGGGCCCAGGACGGCTCGGTGTCGATGCTGGAGTTGTTGGTGAGCCGCTGGAAGTTGTCCGAGCCCACGTCCATCACATAGATCTCCGGCTGGCCGTCCTTCGACAGCGACATGGCAAGCTTGCGGCCATCCGGCGACCAGGCCGGGGCACCGTTGATGCCCTCGAAGGAGGTCGCGCGCACCCGCTGGCCCGAGGCCAGGTTCTGAATGTAGATCGCCGGGCGCTCGGTCTCGAAGGAGACATAGGCCAGCTTGTCACCGTCCGGTGACCAGGCCGGCGAGAGGATAGGCTCGACCGAGGAGAGCACCTGCTGGCTGTTGCGGCCGTCGGCATCGGCGACATAGAGGCCGAATTGCATGTCGTCGCCGACCCCCTGGGCAGTGACGTAGGCGATACGGGTCGAGAAGGCCCCGCGGATACCGGTGATCGCCTCGAAGATCTGGTCGCTGATGTGGTGGCTGGCCTTGCGCAGCTGGCCCTCGGGGGTGGTCAGCACCTCGCCGAGCATGCGGCGCTCGCCACTGACGTCCATCAACTCGAACTGGATACGGTAACCACCGCCCTCCTGGCTGACGCGCCCCACCACCAGGTAGCGTACGTCCAGGGCCCGCCAGTCGCGATAGCGGACCTCACCACTCTCGGTGGGCTGCTCGATCATGGAATCGCGCGGGAGCGGGTCGAAATAGCCGCTGCGCTCGAGGTTGTCGTGGATCACCTGGGCGACATCCTCGGGCAGGTTCTCGCTGCCCGCGAAGGGTACCACGGCGACCGGGGTGGCCCGGTCGCTGCCGCGGGTGATCTCGATGGTCAGGTTGCCCTGGGCGTGGGCCAGGCTGCCGACCATCAGCAGCATGGCGGCCAGCCAGGTGGTCATCAGGACTTTCATCAGCGTACATCCCCCGGTCTGAATCGCAGATTGAATTGACGGTAATCCCGTTGCACCGCGGCTGGCAACTGGCGCAGTTCGCTGAACGGTGCGGCGGCCTCCACGGCCTGGACCGCCGAGCGGTCGAAGGCACTGTCGCCGCTGCTTTGCGCGATCGTGACCGTGAACAGCTCTCCGGACGGCCCGAGGCGCACCGATACCTCGGCGGCAGCTCCCTGGGGCACGTTGAGCGGAATCACCCAGGCCTGCTCCACCGCGCGGCGTACCAGATTAATGAAGTCGTTGGCCGCCTCCTGGCCCTGCTGGGCATTGGCCACGGCATCGCTCTCGCCTTCGATGGCCCGCTGCAGGGCATCCTCGGCCTCTTCGGCGGCACGCCGGGCGGCCTCCTCGGCTTCGCGCTGACGCTGGGCTTCCTCCTCGCGGCGCCGTTGCTCCTCGGCCTGGCGCTGGCGCTCGGCCTCTGCCTCGGCTTCCCGCTGGCGTTCGGCCTCTGCTTCGGCCTGGCGCTGGCGTTCGGCCTCTGCCTCGGCTTCCCGCTGGCGTTCGGCCTCCTCCTCGGCCTGGCGCTGGCGTTCGGCCTCCTCCTCGGCCTGGCGCTGGCGCTCGGCCTCCTCCTCGGCCTGGCGCTGGCGCTCGGCCTCCTCCTCGGCCTGGCGCTGGCGCTCTGCCTCTGCCTCGGCTTCCCGCTGACGTTCGGCCTCCTCCTCGGCTTCCCGCTGGCGTTCGGCCTCTGCCTGGCGCTCTGCCTCTTGCTGCTGGCGGCGCTCCTCCTCCTGTTGTTCACGCAGGCGAGCCTGCTGCTCGGCTTCCTCGTCGCGCCGCGCGGCCTCGGCCTCGGCGGCCTGGCGCGCCTCCTCGCGGGCCCGGGCCTCGGCCTCGCGCTGCTCCTGCTGCTCGGCCTGGCGGGCGGCCTCATCGGCGGCGGCCGCCTCTTCTTCCTGGCGTGCCGCCTCCTCGGCCTGGCGCTGCTCCTCCGCCTCGCGAGCCTGGGCACGGGCGCGCGCCTCCTCGGCACGCTGGGCCTGGTCGGTGGTGGTCTCGGTGCTGACGAGCGTGGCCTGGACGATGGAGGACGAGGTCGGCTCCGGGTCCCGGGCGGGTAGGCTGATCACGCTGATCACCAACACGGCGACGTGCAGGGCGACGGCGAGGATCACCGGCAGGCCATAGCCCACGCGCTGGTCGTGTCTGGCCATGTCGATTCCTCACCCCTCCCCGGGCGGCGGTTCCGAGATCAGCCCGACATTGCCGACTCCGGCGATCTGCAGGGTGCTCATCAGGTTGACCACCTGACCATAGGAGACGTTGCGGTCGCCACGCACCATCACCGGGGTTCCCGGACGCCGCTCGAGGATGATGATCACCCGGTCGGCGATATCGTTCAGGCTGACCGGGGTCTGATCGTCGCCCAGCGAGATGAAGTACTGTCCCTCGCGGTCCACCGAGACGATGATCGGCTCGTTGTCCTCGACGTCCTCGATGGGCTCCGAGCTGACCTGGGGCAGCTCGACCTGCACACCCTGGGTGAGCATCGGCGCGGTGATCATGAAGATCACCAGCAGCACCAGCATGACGTCGATGAAGGGCACGACGTTGATCTCGCCCATGGGCTTGCGGCCGCCGCCGCGATGGAAAGGTCCGTGCATGGTGCAACTCCCTCAGGCGGTGGCGGGTTCGGTCCGGCCCTGCAGGTTGCGATGCAGGATGGAGTGGAACTCCTCGGCGAAGTCCTCGTACTTGCCGAGCAGCCGCCCCGATTCGGAGGAGAGCCGGTTGTAGAAGATCACCGCGGGGATGGCCGCAAACAGGCCCATGGCGGTGGCGATCAGCGCCTCGGCGATCCACGGCGCCACCGTGGCGAGCGTGGCCTGCTGGGCCATTGAGAGCGACTGGAAGGAGCCCATGATGCCCCACACGGTGCCGAACAACCCGATGTAGGGGCTGGCCGAGGCCACCGTGGCCAGGAACACCAGGTGGAGGTTGAGGCGCTCCTCCTCGCGGGACCAGGCCACGCGCATGCTGCGCTGGACGCCGTCGAGGATCGCCTGGGGGCTGCGGGTCTTGGGTAGCAGGCGGTTGAACTCGCGAAAGCCGGCACGAAAGACGTGCTCGGCGCCCTGGGTCTCCTGCTCCGCCGGGGTCTCGCGATAGAGCTCGTTGAGGTCGACGCCGGACCAGAAGCGCTCCTCGAAGACCTGGTGGGACTGGCGGGCACGGCGCATCACGAAGGTGCGCTGGAAGATCACCACCCAGGAAAGGATCGATCCCACCGTGAGCAGCAGCATCACCAGCTGCACCACGGTGCTGGCGTTCATGATCAGGTGGGGAATGGACATGGAGTCGTTCACGGGAATCCTCGTCAGACTGGCGGTTGAACGTCTTGCGATTGGGCTGAAGGTTGTCGAGCGAGTGCCGCGGCAAGGGCCGGGGGCCAGGGCACGGGCTTGAGGCGCTCGGCATCGATACAGGCGATGTCGACTCTCGCCTCGCACAAGGGTTCCCCGCGACGCGTCACCACCTGGCCGAACTGTAGCCGGCAGCGACCGTGCGACAGGACGTCGGCCCCGACCTCGAGGCCGTCGTCCAGGCGGGCGGGCTTGGCATACCGGCACTCCAGGCGGTGGACCACCAACTGGATGCCGGCCTCGAACAGCTCGCGCTGGGTGAACCCCTGCGCCCGGAGCCATTCGCTGCGCGCCCGCTCCATGTATTTGAGATAGTTGACGTAATAGACGATGCCGCCGGCGTCGGTATCCTCGATGTAGACCCGCACCGGCAGCCGGAAATCACTCACGGCCGCACCTCCCCCTGGGCATCCACGGCCTGCCCGGCCGGCACCAGGCCGAAGTGCTGCCAGGCCTGACGGGTCACGACACGCCCACGGGCGGTGCGCATCATCAGCCCCTGCTGGATCAGGTAGGGCTCGATGACGTCCTCGATGGTGTCGCGCTCCTCGCCGATCGCCGCGGCGAGCGAATCCACCCCCACCGGGCCGCCGTCGAACTTCTCGATCATCGCCAGCAGCAGCCGCCGGTCCATGTGGTCGAGACCGTGGTGATCCACATGGAGCATGTTCAGCGCCTGGTCGGCGATGGCCGCATCGACCCGGCCGGTGCCGCGCACCTCGGCGTAGTCGCGCACCCGGCGCAGCAGGCGATTGGCGATGCGTGGCGTGCCCCGCGAGCGACGCGCGACCTCCAGGGCGCCACCGCGGTCGGCCTCGACCCCGAGGAGCCGTGCCGAACGCGCGACGATCTCGGTCAGTTCGTCGATATCGTAGAACTCGAGCCGCTGGACGATACCGAAGCGGTCACGCAACGGGGAAGTCAGCAATCCCGCCCGAGTGGTCGCCCCGACCAGGGTGAAGCGCGGCAGGTCGAGCTTGATCGAGCGGGCCGCCGGCCCCTCCCCGATCACGATGTCGAGCTGGAAATCCTCCATGGCGGGATAGAGGATCTCCTCCACCACCGGCGAAAGGCGGTGGATCTCGTCGATGAACAGCACGTCCCCGGGCTGCAGGTTGGTGAGCATGGCGGCGAGGTCCCCCGCTCGCTCCAGCACCGGCCCGGAGGTCGACTTGAGCCCCACCTCCATCTCCGCGGCGATGATGTTGGCGAGGGTGGTCTTGCCGAGCCCGGGCGGGCCGAACACCAGGGTATGGTCGAGGCTCTCGTCCCGGCCACGGGCCGCGCTGATGAAGATGTCGAGCTGCTCGCGTACCCGTGGCTGGCCAATGTAGTCGGCCAGCCGCTTCGGGCGAATGGCGTGATCGATGCGTCCCTCGCCCTCGCGTGGGTCGGCGGCGATCAGGCGGTCATTCTCCAGCATGGACGGCCCCCGGGGTCGACTGGGAGAAAGGCATCGGCAACATCAGGATCACCCGGCCAGGCGACGGCTCAGGGCCGCCTTGATCATGGCCTCGGTAGAGGCCTCGTCCTCGAGCCCGGCGAGCATTCTCGTCGCCTCGGCGGGCTTGTAGCCCAGGCTGACCAGCGCCGCCTCGGCATCCACCAGCGGATCCTGCCGAACGTCCGCCGCAGCGCTGCCGCCGATCGCCACCCCGAGCCCCGCCTCGGCCGGCTCCCAATGGGGAAAGCGATCGCGCATCTCGATGATCAGGCGCTCGGCGGTCTTCTTGCCGACCCCGGGCAGCCGGGTCAACGCCTTGGCATCGTCATCCATCACGCAGCGCATGAAGGCCATCTCGTCCATGCCGGAGAGGATCGCCAGGGCCAGCCTGGGCCCGATGCCGTTGACCTTGATCAGGGCACGAAACAGCGACCGCTCCTGCTCCCGAGCGAAACCGTAGAGCAGGTGGGCGTCGTCGCGCACGCTGAGATGGGTGAACAGGGCGACGGCTTCGCCGGGGCCGGGCAGCGCCACCAGGGTGTTCATGGAGGCTTCCAGCTCATAGCCGACGCCGGCTACGTCGACCACCAGCCAGGGCGGCTGCTTCTCCAGCAGTGTGCCACGCAGGCGTCCGATCATGGGGCTGTCATATCCGTCGGCAATGGGTCCATCGAGACATGGCGATCACTATACTGGTCATCCTGCCAGCTGGCCAGCCCGTCCTCAAACAGCGTTCGAGAATTTTCCGTCACGGGCGGAAGTCGCGCCACCCCTTGCCGCGGCGGGGCGTGCGATGGCCACCGAAGCTGCCCCGGGTCATCAGCCCCAGGCGGGCGTGGGCGTGAGTCAGGGCGATGGCCAGGGCATCGGCGGCATCGGCCTGGGGCGTGCCGTCGAGTCCCAGGATCGCCGTCACCATGTGCTGCACCTGGGCCTTGTCGGCGCGGCCGCTGCCGGTCACCGCCTGCTTGATCTGGCGCGGCCCGTACTCGCTGACCGGCAGGCCATGGTTGGCGGCGCAGACGATGGCGGTGCCCCGCGCCTGGCCGAGCTTGAGCGCCGAATCGGCGTTCTTCGACATGAACACCTGTTCGATGGCGAACTCCCCCGGGCGGTGCACGGCGATCAGTTCCGCGATGCCCGCATAGACCTGGGCCAGCCTCTGGGCCAGGTCATCGGCCCGGGTACGGATGCAGCCGCTGGCCACATAGGCGGGCGCCGCGCTGGCGACGTCGAGTATCCCGTAGCCGGTGAGTCGCGAGCCCGGGTCGATGCCGAGAATCAGCATTCGGAAGGTTCAATCGAGCTGGTCGAGGACATCGTCGGCGAACTCCGCATTGGTGTAGACGTTCTGGACATCGTCCAGCTCCTCCAGCATGTCGATCAGCCGGATCACCTTGCGGGCCAGTTCGAGGTCGGTGATCGGCGTGGTGGTCTCGGGGAAGAGCCCCACCTCGCTGCGTTCCGGTTCGAGCCCGGCCGCCGCCAGGGCGTCCTTGACCGCGCTGTAGGCCCCCGGTGAGGTGATCACCTCCAGGCTGCCGTCGTCGAGGGCGACGACGTCCTCCGGCTCCGCCTCCAGCGTGGCCTCGATCACCGCCTCCTCGGAGACACCGGCGGGCAGGTCCAGGCGGCCCTGCTGGTGGAACATGAAGGCCACCGATCCGCTGGTGCCCAGGTTGCCGCCACACTTGTTGAAGGCGTGGCGCACGTCCGAGACGGTGCGGTTGCGATTGTCGGTCAGGCACTCGACCAGCACCGCGACGCCGTCGGGGCCATAGCCCTCGTAGACGCACTCCTCCATCTCGTCGCCGTCGCTGTTGCCCGCCCCGCGGTCCACCGCCCGCTGGATGGTGTCCTTGGTCATGTTGTTGGCCAGCGCCTTGTCGATGGCGGCCCGCAGGCGCGGGTTGTCGGCCGGCTCTCCGCCGCCCTGACGGGCCGCCACGGTCAGTTCGCGGATCAATTTGGTGAAGATCTTGCCCCGCCTGGCATCCTGGGCCGCCTTGCGGTGCTTGATGTTGGCCCATTTGCTGTGACCCGCCATGCCAGTCCTCCCCTTGCCTCGTACGTGAAACCGGCGCCCTGAAGGCGCCGGTACCATGATACACGGTGCGGGAACCGCCTAGTCGCCGGCGCCTTCCGCCTTGGCCTTCTGCCGCAGGCGAATGTTGAGTTCGCGCAGTTGTTCGCCGCTCACCTCGCCCGGGGCATCGGTCATCAGGCAGGCCGCGCTCTGGGTCTTCGGGAAGGCGATCACCTCGCGGATGGTGCGGGCGCCGGACATCAGCATCACCAGGCGATCCAGGCCGAAGGCCAGCCCGCCGTGGGGCGGCGCGCCGTACTGCAGGGCGTCGAGCAGGAAACCGAACTTCTCGCGGGCCTCGTGCTCGTCGATGCCCAGCACCTCGAGCACCGCCTGCTGCATGACCGGGTCGTGGATACGGATCGAGCCGCCCCCCAGCTCGGTGCCGTTGAGCACCATGTCGTAGGCCCGGGACAGCGCCGCGATCGGGTTGGCCTTGAGCGTCTCGACGTCACAGGAAGGGGCGGTGAAGGGGTGGTGCAGGGCCTGCATCCGCGCACTACCATCGTCCTCGAACATAGGGAAGTCGACCACCCACAGCGGCGCCCACGCCTGAGTGTAGAGGTCGAGATCCTCGCCCAGCCGGACCCGCAGAGCGCCGATCGCCTCGTTGACGATGCGGGCCTTGTCGGCACCGAAGAAGATGATATCGCCGTCCTCGGCGCCGAGGCGATCGAGCAGCTCCTCGACCACCTCCTCCATGAACTTGACGATGGGCGACTGCAGGCCCTCGAGGCCGCGGGCGCGCTCGTTGACCTTGATCCAGGCCAGCCCCTTGGCACCGTAGATGCCGACGAACTTGGTGTACTCGTCGATCTCCTTGCGCGACAACCTGGCACCACCCGGCACCTTGAGGGCAGCGACGCGGCCGTCGTCGGCCTTGGCCGGGCCGGAGAAGACCTTGAAGTCGACCCGCTGCATCAGGTCGTCGACGTCGGTGAGCTCCAGCGGAATGCGCAGGTCCGGCTTGTCGGAACCGAAGCGGTTCATGGCCTCGGCATAGGGCATGCGCGGGAATTCCGGCAACTCGACGGCCAGCACGTCACGGAACAGCTGGCGGACCATCGACTCGGTGATGCCCATGATGTCGTCCTCGTCGACGAACGAGGCCTCGATATCGATCTGCGTGAACTCCGGCTGGCGGTCGGCGCGCAGGTCCTCGTCACGGAAGCAGCGGGCGATCTGGTAGTAGCGGTCGAGCCCGGACACCATCAGCAGTTGCTTGAACAGCTGGGGCGACTGCGGCAGGGCGAAGAAGCTGCCGGCATGGGTGCGGCTCGGCACCAGGTAGTCACGCGCCCCTTCCGGGGTGGCGCGGGTCAGGATCGGGGTCTCGATGTCGAGGAAGCCCTGCCCCTCGAGGAAGGCCCGCACGCTGTGGGTGATCCGCGACCGCAGGCGCAGCTTCTCGATCATCTCGGGGCGACGCAGATCGATGTAGCGGTGCTTGAGACGCACCTCCTCGCCCACCTTGCCGTGCTCGTCGAGCTGGAAGGGAGGCGTGGCGGCGGTGTTGAGGACATCCACCTCCTTGGCCAGCACCTCGACCATGCCGGTGGGCATGTTGGGGTTCTGGGTACCTTCCGGGCGCAGCCGCACGCGACCCTGGATGCGCAGCACGAATTCGCTGCGGGCGCGGTCGGCAGTGGCGAAGGCCTCGGCGGTATCGGGGTCGACCACGACCTGGGCGATGCCATCGCGATCGCGCATGTCGAGGAAGATCACGCCCCCGTGGTCACGGCGGCGGTGCACCCAGCCGCACAGGGTGACCGTCTGGTCCACCAGGGTCTCGTTCAGCTGGCCGCAATAATGGCTGCGCATGTCATATCCTGTTCTGTTGCGTTGTTGAAAACGGGGCGATGGGCGGCCCTCAGGCCGCCGCGCCGTCCTTCTTCGCCGGTGCCTTGCCGTCACTGGCAGCGGCAGCGTCGCCGGCCAGGTTCTTCTTGCCGCCGGACTTGAAATCGGTCTCGTACCAGCCACCGCCGGCCAGCCGGAAGCCCGCCGCCGAGACCAGTCGGGCGAGTTCGTCGGCCTCGCAGGCCGGGCAGTCGGTCAGGGGAGCGGCACTGACCTTCTGAAGCTTCTCCAGACGGTGGCCGCAGGCCTTGCACTCGTATTCGTAGATGGGCATGGTTTTATCTCTCCGGGGACGACATTACCCAGGTCAGGACGATATCGGGCATCGGGCCCGACAAGAACGAATATGTGGCCGGCCCGCGCAACATCCAAGCCTGCCCGAAAGCCCGACATTATAGCGTGCCCACCACCCGTGCCGGCAAGGCATCCGCGCCCCGCTCACTGGAAGGAAACCGCATGAAAGCCGTGATTCTCGATGCCGCCAGTCTCGGCCCCGATATCGACCTCGCCCCGATCCGCGATCGTGTCGAGGTGCTGGAGGTGTACCCCCTGAGCACCACCGCCCAGAGCGTCGAGCGATTGGCCGGAGCCCAGGTGGCCATCGTCAACAAGGTGGTGCTCGATGCACCGACCCTGGAGGCGCTGCCCGAGCTGAAGCTGATCTGCGTGCTGGCCACCGGCACCAACAACATCGACATGGCCACCGCCGAGCATCTCGGGATCGCGGTACGCAACGTCACCGCCTACGGCACCGCCAGTGTCGCGCAACACACCCTGATGCTGATGCTGGCCCTGGCCAATCGCCTGCCGCTCTACCAGCACGACGTGGCCGCCGGCCGCTGGGGCGAAAGCGCCTTCTTCTGCCTGATGGACCACGGCACCCTGCAACTCGAGGGCAAGCACCTGGTGGTGGTCGGCCAGGGCGTGCTGGGCTCGAAGGTGGCGCAGCTCGCCGAGGCCTTCGGCATGGGCGTGAGCTTCGCCGCCCGTCCCGGCAACGAGGCCGGCGACCGGCGACGCGGCCTGACCGAGCTGGCACCCGAGGCCGACGTCATCAGCCTGCACTGCCCGCTCACCGAGGCCACCCGCCATCTGGTCGACGCCACGCTGCTGGCCACCATGAAACCCGGCGCCCTGCTGGTGAACTGTGCCCGCGGCGGCATCATCGACGAGGTCGCGGCCCTGGAGGCCCTGCGTCAGGGCCGCCTGGGCGGGCTCGGCGTCGACGTGCTGCCGGTGGAGCCGCCCCGCGACGGCCATCCGCTGCTCGATGCCCTCGCCGAGCCGCTCAACCTGATCGTCACGCCGCACAGTGCTTGGATCACACCCGAGGCCCGCCAGCGGGTGGTGGCCCTGACCGCCGAGAACCTGCGTACCTGGCAGACGAACTGATCGAGGAAACGGCCATGCCCCACAGCGATGTTCACGGCAGTGTTCATAACCATGTTCACAACTACGGGTCGATCAACCTCGACCACTTCTACCGGGTGCCCCACCTGGTCAAGCCCGGCGAGACACTGGCCAGCCACGACTACCGGGTCGGCCTCGGCGGCAAGGGGGCCAACCAGTCGCTGGCCACGGCCCGCGCCGGCGGCAGGATATGCCACTGGGGGCGCCTGGGACGCCAGGATGCCTGGGCCCGCGACACCCTGGCCCGGGCCGGCGTCGATGTCTCCCGTGTCGAGCTGGTGGACGAACCCAGCGGTCATGCCGTCATCCAGGTCGATGACCGGGGCGAGAACGCCATCATCCTGTTTCCCGGCGCCAACCACGGCTTCCACCCGGGGGAGCTCTCGACGCTGATCGAGACCACCCGGCCCGGCGACTGGCTACTGCTCCAGAACGAGTGCAACGCCCTGGCCGAAGTCATGGTCCGTGCCGCCGACCACGGCCTGAACGTCGCCTTCAACCCGGCACCGATGACCGACGAGGTGCTGTCGCTCCCCCTGGAGGCATGCCGCCTGCTGTTCGTCAATCGTGTCGAGGCGGCCGGGCTGGCCGGGGTCGATGAGGCCAGCGCCGCCGAGGCACTGCTCGACGCCCTGGCGGCGAAGCTGCCGGGCTGCGAGACGGTGCTGACCCTGGGCGGTGAAGGGGCCTGGTACCAGCACGGCGACCAGCGCCTTCACCAGCCGGCCCTGCCGGTCACGCCGGTGGACACCACCGCCGCCGGCGACACCTTCATCGGCTACTACCTGGCGGCCCTGCAGGAGGCGCGCCCGGTCGCCGACTGCCTGAGGCGTGCCGCCACCGCCGCGGCGCTGGGAGTCCAGCGCCCGGGCGCCGCCGAGAGCATCCCCGAACGCGACGAGGTCGAGCGCGCCCTGCGCAACGGCCCCGCCGGTTCCTGATCCGCCCCTTTCATCGCCCGAGGAGACGCCTCCGTGCCACACCCGATCATCTTCGATACCGATCCGGGCGTCGACGACGCCCAGGCCATCGCCATCGCCCTGCGCCATCCCGACATCGAGCTGCTGGGCATGACCACCACCTACGGCAACGTGGACGTGGAGACCGCCACCCATAACGCCCTGCTGCTCGCCGAGCTGGCCGGGCGCGAGATCCCCGTCGCCCAGGGGGCCGCCGTCCCGATGGTCAAGCCGCGCCACCCGGCGCCGGCCCATATCCACGGCGCCAACGGCCTGGGCAACATCGAGCTGCCGGCGGTGAGGGGCCGGCCCGATCCGCGCAACGCCGCCCAGTTCATCGTCGATACGGTGAACGCCAGGCCCGGGGAGGTCACGCTGGTGGCGGTGGGACCGGTGGGCAACCTCGCGGCGGCACTGCAGCTCGACCCGGCCATCGTCGACCGGGTCCGGCAGGTGGTGATCATGGGCGGGTCGATCCGCGAGGGGGGCAATGTCACCCCGGTGGCGGAGGCCAACATGTTCAACGACCCCGACGCCGCCGCCCGGGTGCTCACCGCCGGCTGGCCGCTGACCCTGGTGGGCCTCGACGTCACCCACCGCTGCGTGCTCACCCCGGCGCACATGGCGCGCATCGAGGCCGGCCAGGGGGAGCTCGGCCGCGTGCTGGCGGGCAGCTACGCCTTCTACCGCGACTTCTACTACGAGTTTCTCGGCATCGATGGCTGCTGCCCCCACGACAGCTGCGCCCTGGCCTGGCTGCTGCGTCCGGAGCTGTTCATCACCTCCCGCGGCCACCTCACCGTGGCGACGTCCGGCGATGCCGAAGGCCAGACCATCTTCGCCCCGGAGGGCCGCGCCTTCATCGAGGCACGCTGGTCGCGCACGCCGCTGGTGGATGTCTGCCTGGGCGTGGACGGCCTGGCCGTCAGCGACTGGATCGCCGACACCCTGGCCTGAGCGGCCCTCTTTCAGAGGGTGCTGAAGGTGTCCGGGTCATGGGCCTCGATCACCTCGAGTTCCACGTGGGTGACCCGGGCATTGGGCGGCCCCTTCCACAGCCACTCGCTGAGCGCCTTGATCGCCTCGCGGTCGCCGCACATCAGCACTTCCACGCGCCCATCGGGCAGGTTCCTGGCATGGCCCGTCACGCCATGCCGCAGGGCCTGCTCCTGGGCCGCGCGGCGATACCAGACCCCCTGTACCTTGCCCACCACCAGGGCCTTGACGCAGCACTTGTCCATGGCCATCACCTCCCCGTTTCGTATCTCCATCGCCTCTCTTTCTACCAGCCTCGGACGGGGCCGGGCCAGTGCCTGCCGCGGGCTTCCCGCCAACGCGGCGATGCATTAGGCTGAAAACGAGATCCAGGCGGTCCGCGGCCACAAGCCGCTCGCCCCGGATCATCGCCCTACCCGGGCGGCCACAACCACAATGATCATCCTCACAAGGGAGTTCCCCCTCATGCCGATCTTCGAGCATCCCGACTTCGATCACCACCGACAGATCGTCTTCGGCAGCGACGAGGCGAGCGGTCTGCGCGCCATCATCGCCATCCACGACACCCACCGCGGCCCCGCCCTGGGCGGCCTGCGCATCTACCCCTACGCCAGCGAGGCCGAGGCCCTGACCGACGTGCTGCGCCTCTCCCGCGGAATGACCTACAAGTCGGCCCTCGCGGACCTGCCGCTGGGTGGCGGCAAGGCGGTGATCATCGCCGATCCGCGCACCGACAAGACCCCCGAACTGCTGCGTGCCATGGGGCGCCTCGTCGACTCCCTGGGCGGCGCCTACATCACCGCCGAGGATTCCGGCTCCAGCGAGGCGGACATGCGGATCATCGCCGAGACCACCCGCCATGTCAGTGGCCTGGGACGTGACGGCAGCGAGTCGGGCGACCCCTCCCCCTTCACCGCCTGGGGCGTGTTCTGCGCCCTGAAGAGCGCCGTGCGCCACGGCCTCGGCCGGCGCGACCTCGAGGGCCTGCGGGTCGCCATCCAGGGCGTCGGGCACGTGGGCGCACACCTCGCCCGCCACCTGCACGCCGCCGGTGCCCGCCTGGTGCTCACCGACGTCAACCGCGAGGCCGCGATCCATCTCGCCGAGGAATTCGGTGCCGAGACCACGGCACCGGACGCGATCTTCGACGCCGAGGTCGATGTCTTCGCGCCCTGCGCCCTGGGCGCGGCACTGACGCCGGAGGTGGTCGAGCGACTGCGGGCGAAGGTGGTATGCGGTGCGGCCAACAATCAGCTGGCCAGCCCCGAGATCGCCGAGCGGCTGATGGCACGCGGCATCCTCTATACCCCCGACTATGTGGCCAACGCCGGTGGGGTGATCGAGATCGCCTGGCAGCGCCGCGACGACTACCGACGCGAGGCGGCGATGACCCGTATCGAGGGCATCGGCACCACCCTGGACGAGATCTTCACCCGGGCCACCCGCGAGCAGCGCAGTCCCGCCCGGGTCGCCGACGACCTGGCCCGGGAACGCTTCGGCCGCGGGTGAAGTGTCCCCGTCAGCGCGACCAAGGCCGGCGCTCGCCGGCCTTCCCGCCTGCGCCGCCAGCCCCGGGCGTTCAATCGACGAGCAGCTCGCGCTTCACCAGCACCGCGGAATTGCGCGGCACCAGCCGGCGCCCCCGTGCCACCAGGTGGCAGCGCGTGAAGGCGGCACCGAACAGCAGGATCAACGAGCTGTAATAGACCCACAGCAGGATCATCACCACCGAGCCGGCGGCACCGTAGGTGGAGGCCGTGGCGGTGTGCGCCAGGTAGACGGCGATCCCCCAGCGACCGATGGCGAACAGCACCGCGGTGACCACGGCGCCGGTCAAGACGTCGTGCCAGCGCAGCACCACATCGGGCAGCACCTTGAAGATGGTGGCGAAGAGCGCGGCGATCACCGCCAGCGAGATCAGGAATTCCGCCCCGGTGGTCAACAGCTCCACGAAGGGCAGCAGGTCGTCGGCGTGCTGGAGAATGGCGCGCAGCATCACGCCGAACACCAGCGACACCAGCAGGATGAAGCCGATCGACAGCACCACGGCCATCGACAGCACCCGATTCTTGAGGTAGACCAGCAGGCTGTTGCTGCTCGGCCGGGCGGTGACGCCCCAGAGGGTGTTGAGCGAGAACTGCATCTGGGCGAACACCGTGGTGGCACCGACCAGCAGGGCGCCGACGCCGAGCAGGGTCGGCACGAGGCCCGATGCCTCGATGCGCGACTGGGCCACCGCCTGTTCGATCGCCTGTGCCGCCTCCGTCCCCATGGCCGCCTGCAAGCGGGCGAAGATCTGCCCCTGGGCGGCCTCCTCGCCGAGCACCACGCCGATCACCGTCACCGCGATGATCATCGTGGGAGCCAGCGAGAAGAGCGTGTAGAAGGCCAGCGAGCCGGCATAACTGAAGGCATTGCGCTCCAGCCACAGCCGGATGGCATCCTGCACCACGTTCCACCAGAAGAGTCCGGCGTCCTTGATGTCGGCTATCTTGATCACATCGTCCTCCTCGCACCCCGCCCAGTCCTTCAGCATACGCGAATGAAAGCGGGCTCGCCGCAAGGGGCTTGTCATTGCACCGCCCGCTCGGCCTGACCATAATGGGCGGCGCACTCCCAGCCTGCCAGGAACGCCCATGACCGCCCGATCGGACACCGAATTGCCCACCTGCGACTTCGACTGTCTGGTGTTCATCGGCCGCTTCCAGCCCCCCCACCTGGGCCATCTGGCGGTGATCCACGAGGCGCTCAAGCGAGCCCGTCAGGTCATCGTGCTGGCCGGTTCCGCCTGGCAGGCCCGCTCGCTGCGCAACCCCTGGCGTTTCGACGAACGCCAGCGCATGCTGCGCAGCGCCTTCGACGACGAGGAGAATGCCCGGCTGGAGATCGTTCCACTGCTGGATGCGCTCTACAACAACGATGTCTGGGTGCGCGACGTGCAGCGCAAGGTGCGCGACATCGCCAGTCACGACCACGCCCGCCTGCCTCGCATCGGTCTGATCGGCGCCAGTCGCGGCCAGTCCAGCTATTACCTTGCGCTGTTTCCGCAGTGGGAATCGGTGAGCGTGCCGCTGGTCGAGGGCATCTCGGCGAGCCAGATCCGCGAGCGCCTGTTCCGCTCGGCCTCCTCCGCCGAGGACTACCTGAGCACCGGCGCCGCCCATGACCTGCCCCCGGGCGTGCACGAGGAGGTCCGCGGCTTCTGCAGCGGCGATGGCTATCGCCAGTTGATCGAGGAGCAGCGACTGCTCGACCAGTACCGCTCCGCCTGGGCCCAGGCGCCCTACCCGCCCATCTTCGTCACCGTCAACGCCGTGGTGGTCCAGTCCGGCCATGTGCTGCTGGTGCGGCGCACCGCCGCTCCCGGCAAGGGGCTCTTCGCCCTGCCGGGCGGCTTCATCAACCCTCACGAGCGGCTGCTGGAGGCCTGCCTGCGCGAATTGCGCGAGCGGGTGCGCCTGAAGGTGCCCGAGCCGGTGCTCAAGGGCTCCCTGCGCGGCCAGCGACTGTTCGACGAACCCCACCGCAGCTGGCGGGGCCGCACCCTCGCCGAGGCCTTCTACTTCGCCCTGCGTCCCGAGCAGCAACTGCCCCAGCTCAAGCCGGTCCAGGGCGGCGACCATGCCCGCTGGGTCGCCCTGGCCGACCTCGAGCCGGAAAGCCTGTTCGAGGACCACTTCTTCATCATCCAGGATTTTCTCGGCCTGCCGGCGGATCTCGGCGGCGCCTGAAGGAGGTGCTCAGGCCTGCAGGAAGTCGCGGGGCAACTTCATCATCTGCCGCCACAGCTTCTCGACGCCGGGCTTGTGTACCAGCGAGCAGCGGTAGAGACGAATCTCGAGCGGCACGTCCCACTTTTCGCCACCGGCGCGCACCAACCTGCCGCGGGTCAGCTCCTCGCGGATGCAGAAATCGGGAATCCAGGCCAGCCCGACCCCCTGCATCACCATGCCCTTGAGGCCCTCGGCCATGGCCGTTTCGTAGACGGTGCGCAGGCGCATGCGCAGGGGGTCGTTCTTCAGCAGCATGCGCACGCTGCGACCGAGGAAGGCACCCTGGGTGTAGGAGAGGTAGGGAATCGGGTCGCGTCCCTCCAGCGGCCAGCGAGGCTTCCCCAGCTCGCTTGGCAGGCAGACCGGTATCATCTTGACCTGGCCGATGGAGAAGGAGGGAAAGACCTCGGCGTCGAGCTGCATGCTGGCATAGGGATCGTAGTAGGCCAGCATCAGGTCGCAATTGCCCTCGCGCAGCACATGGATCGCCTCCCCCACGTTCATGGCCACCAGCCGGGTGGGCAACTCGCCCAGGCCCTTCTGGAGCCGCGAGATCCACTGCGGGTAGAAGCTCAGCGCCAGGGAGTGGGCAGCGACGATGTCCAGTGCCTCGTTGGCGATGGAGAGACCGCGCAGGTGGCCCAGGCTCTCGTTGAGTTGCTCGACCAGGTTGCGGGCGGTGACCAGGAACAGCTGCCCCTCGGAGGTGAGATCCACCGGCGTGGTGGAACGGTCCACCAGGGTGACGCCCACGGCCTGCTCCAGGGCTCGGATGCGACGACTGAAAGCCGGCTGGGTGACATGGCGCTGACGCGCCGAGGCGGAGAAACTGCGCGTGTTGGCCAGGGCGACGAAGTCTTCCAGCCACTTGGTCTCGAGGTTCACCGGGGCTCCCGATCGCTGGTGAGGTGCCGGCCTTATCCCACAGGCCTTCGAAGGCGGTAATGTATCACTGGATCGGCGACAGGAGGTAGGCGGCCCGTGACACGATCTTGCGCCACAGCGGCCGTGAGGTCAGCTCGTCGCGGCTGACGCGCCGGCAGTTGGCAAAATCCTGCTCCAGCATCAGGCGCACCTCGGCGGCGAAGCGGCGGTCGGGGACGACCGCGGTGATCTCGAAATTGAGCCGGAAGGAGCGGTTGTCGAGGTTGACGGTGCCCACGCTGGCGGCGGCATCGTCGATCAGCATCACCTTCTGGTGCAGGAAGCCCGGCTGGTAGCGATACACCTTGACCCCCGCCTGCAGCATGTCGGGCAGGAAGGAGAACGCCGAGAGGAACACCAGCAGGTGGTCGGGACGCTCGGGCATCATGATGCGCACGTCGACCCCGCGCATGGCCGCCAGCCGCAGGGCGTCCTGGACGCCCTGGTCGGGAACGAAGTAGGGGCTGGTCACCCAGAAACGCTCGTGGGCGCTGTGGATGACGTGCTGCACCAGCAGGCTGGCGGTCTCCTGCCGGTCCGCCGGCCCCGAGGGCACGATCACCACGTCCTGGCACTCCTCACAGGTCACCCGTGGCGTCCAGTGCAGGTTGATCACCGCCCCGGTGGCCCAGTGCCAGTCCTCCCAGAACGCCTCCTGCAGGCCCAGCACGCTGGGGCCGACGAGCTTGAGGTGGGTGTCGCGCCAGGGCCCGTGGCGACGATGCTGGCCGAGGTACTCCACGCCCACGTTGAAGCCGCCCAGCCAGCCTTCCCGGCCATCGACCACCAGCACCTTGCGATGGTTGCGGAAGTTGAGCTGGAAGCGGTGGCGGAAGCCGCGGGAGGAACGGAAGGCACTCACCCCGATGCCGTAGGCGGCGAGGTCTTTCAGGTAACCCTCGTTGAGCTGGTGGCTGCCGATCTCGTCGTAGAGAAAATAGACCCTTACCCCGCGCTCGGCGGCCTGCTGCAGCCGGTGCTTGAGCTCGAGGCCCAGGGCATCGTCGCGCACGATGAAGAACTGGATGAGGATGTACTCCTCGGCCCGCTCGATGCCGTCGAAGAGGCTGTCGAAGGTCGCTTCGCCGTCGATCAACAGCTCGGCGCGGTTGCCGGTCGTCAACGGCATCATGGCCAACTGCTCGACGGCCCGGATATCGGCATCCCGCGCCTCGGCGACGAACGGCTCGACCCGCTCGCGATAGCGTGCCAGTACCCGACGCAGCACGGTATCCCGCTCACCACGCGCCGAGACATAGCCATAGAAGCGTGGCCGCCCGAAGATCCAGTAGGCCGGTACCGCCAGGTAGGGTAGCGTGACCAGGGAGATGATCCAGGCGATGGCACCCTGGGAGGTCCGACTCGACATCAGGGCCATCACCGCCGAGACGATGCCCAGCAGATAGGTCAGGAAAATCGCCAGGCCGAACAGCCACGAGGTCATGCGCGCTCCGTCTGTCACCGGTCGCCGGTTCCATCGGCGGCCATCGGTCTCGGGAAAACTTGCCCATGAAGAGAAGGGCCTACAGCATACCCCCGAAACGCGCGACNGACCCCGCCAGATGGCGGGGTCGCTGCGGTTCACGTCGCGGGCGTCAGGCGCGCTCGGCGATGATCTCCCGCCACTTGGCCGGGCCGGTCTGGTGCACCGAGGTGCCCTGGCTGTCCACCGCCACGGTCACCGGCATGTCCTCGACCTCGAACTCATAGATGGCTTCCATGCCCAGGTCCTCGAAGCCCACCACACGGGCCTTCTTGATCGCCTGGGCGACCAGGTAGGCGGAACCGCCCACCGCCATCAGGTAGACCGCCCTGTTGTCGCGGATCGCCTCGATGGCGGCCGGACCACGCTCGGCCTTGCCGACCATGCCGAGCAGGCCGGTCTCCTCGAGCATGGTGCGAGTGAACTTGTCCATGCGCGTGGCGGTGGTGGGACCGGCCGGACCGACCACCTCGTCGCGCACCGGATCCACCGGGCCGACGTAGTAGATGAAGCGCCCCCGCATGTCGACGGGCAGGCTCTCCCCCTTCGCCAGCATGTCCACCATCCGCTTGTGGGCGGCGTCGCGGCCGGTGAGGAGCTTGCCGTTGAGCAGCAGGGTGTCGCCGGGTTGCCAGGCCTGGACCTCTTCCGGGGTGACGGTATCGAGGTTCACGCGCTTGACGTTGTCCCCCGCCTCGCGGGTGATCTCCGGCCAGTCCTCGAGCTTCGGCGCCGGCAGGGCCGCGGGACCGCTGCCGTCCAGGGTGAAGTGGGCGTGACGGGTGGCGGCGCAGTTGGGGATGATCGCCACCGGCTTGTTGGCGGCGTGGGTCGGGTAGTCCTTGACCTTGATGTCGAGTACCGTGGTCAACCCGCCCAGGCCCTGGGCGCCGATGCCGCTGCGGTTGACCTTGTCGAACAGCTCCAGGCGCAGCTCCTCGGCCCGGCTGGACGCTCCGCGGGCCTGCAACTCCTGGATATCGATGGGCTCGAGCAGCGATTCCTTGGCGAGCTCCATGGCCTTCTCGGCGGTGCCGCCGATGCCGATGCCGAGCATGCCGGGCGGACACCAGCCGGCGCCCATCTTCGGCAGCTGTTCCATCACCCAGTCGACCACGCTGTCGGAGGGGTTGAGCATGGCGAACTTGGACTTGGCCTCGCTGCCCCCTCCCTTGGCCGCCACGTGTACCTCGACGGTGTCGCCCGGTACCAGCTTGTGATGGATCACCGCCGGGGTGTTGTCGCGGGTGTTCGCCCGCTTGCCGTCCGGGTCGGCGAGCACCGAGGCACGCAGCACGTTGTCGGGGAGCTGGTAGGCGCGACGCACGCCTTCGTTGATCATGTCGTCGAGGCTCATCTCGGTCTCGAAGCGCACGTTCATGCCCACGTGGACGAAGACGGTGACGATGCCGGTGTCCTGGCAGATCGGGCGATGGCCGGTGGCGCACATGCGCGAGTTGATCAGGATCTGGGCGATGGCGTCCTTGGCCGCCGGGTTCTCCTCTCGCTCATGGGCCGCCGCCATGGCGTCGATGAAGTCCTTGGGGTGGTAGTAGGAGATGTACTGCAGGGCATCGGCGACGCTCTGGATCAGATCGTCCTGGCGGATCACGGTCATGGGCAAGGGGCTCCTTGGCGTTGTCGGCATGCCCGCTCTGCACAGCCGGTCACTGTCACGCTGGCGGGCTCGAACGGGGACGGATTATACCCCACCGGCGATGTGGTCGCAGTGCATTACCAGCCAAGGGTCGGTACCGGTGGGCCGTCAGGACGCGAGATAACGGTATAACAGCAAAGGGCAAAGGACTGCGGCTCGCCATCAGGCCGAGCCTAGCAGCAGTTGCCGTTCCTTGAGCCCATGCAGCCGGTCACGCAGGCGCGCGGCCTCCTCGAACTCGAGGTTCTGGGCGGCCTCGAACATGGCATCCTCGACCCTGGAGACCTCCTTGAACAGCTCGCCTGGCGACAGGTCGGCGGGATCGTAGATCGCGGCCGCTTCGGCCACCTTGCGCTCGGCCTTGCGCCCCTTGCCCTTCCTGCCGGGCGCCTGGGCGGCCTCGAGGATATCGGCCACCGAGCGCGTCACGGTCTGCGGCGTGATGCCATGGGTCTCGTTGTGGGCGATCTGCTTGTTGCGCCGACGCTCGGTCTCGTCCATGGCGCGGCGCATGGAATCGGTGGTTCGATCACCGTAGAGGATCGCCTTGCCATGGGCGTTGCGGGCGGCCCGGCCGATGGTCTGGATCAGCGAGCGCTCGTTGCGCAGGAAGCCCTCCTTGTCGGCGTCGAGGATCGCCACCAGCGACACCTCGGGGATGTCGAGGCCCTCGCGCAGCAGGTTGATGCCGACCAGCACGTCGAACTTGCCGAGGCGCAGGTCGCGAATGATCTCCACCCGCTCGACGGTATCGATGTCGGAGTGCAGGTAACGCACCCGCACGTCGTGCTCGTCGAGGTACTCGGTGAGGTCCTCGGCCATGCGCTTGGTCAGGGTCGTCACCAGCACCCGCTCCCCCACCTCGGCGCGCAGGCGGATCTCCGACAGCAGGTCGTCGACCTGGGTGGACGCCGGACGAACCTCGATCTCCGGGTCGACCAGCCCGGTGGGACGCACCACCTGCTCCACCACCTGGCCGGCGTGCTCGGCCTCATAGGGCCCGGGGGTGGCCGAGACGAAGATGGTCTGGGGACAGATCGACTCCCACTCCTGGAAGGTCATGGGGCGGTTGTCCAGCGCCGAGGGCAGGCGGAAGCCGTACTCGACCAGGGTCTCCTTGCGCGAGCGGTCGCCCTTGTACATGCCGCCTACCTGGGGGACGCTGACATGGGACTCGTCGATGAACAGCAGCGCGTCGCTGGGCAGATAATCGAAGAAGGTGGGAGGCGGTTCGCCCGGATTGCGGCCGGAGAGGTAGCGCGAGTAGTTCTCGATGCCGTTGCAGTAGCCCAGCTCGTGCATCATCTCGATGTCGTAGAGGGTACGCTGCTCGAGGCGCTGGGCCTCCACCAGCTTGTCGTGCTGCCGGAGCCACCCCAGTCGCTCGGCCAGCTCGCCCTTGATCATTTCCGCGGCCGCCAGGATCGTCTCCCGGGGCGTCACGTAATGGCTCTTGGGGTAGATCGTCATGCGTGGCACCTTGCCGCGCACCTCGCCGGTCAGCGGGTCGAACAGGCTGATGGTGTCGATCTCGTCGTCGAACAGCTCGACACGCACCGCCTCCTCGTCGGAATCGGCGGGATAGATGTCGATGACGTCGCCGCGCACGCGGTAGGTGCCGCGCCTGAAATCCATGTCGTTGCGGGTGTACTGCAGCTCCGCCAGGCGGCGCAGGAAGCGGCGCTGGTCGATCAGCTCGCCCCGGGTGAAGTGCAGACGCATCTTCAGGTACTGGTCCGGATCGCCGAGACCATAGATCGCCGACACCGAGACCACGATCAACGCATCGCGGCGCTCGAGCAGCGCCTTGGTGGCCGAGAGGCGCATCTGCTCGATATGGTCGTTGATCGAGGCGTCCTTCTCGATGAAGGTGTCCGAGGAGGGCACATAGGCCTCGGGCTGGTAGTAGTCGTAGTAGGAGACGAAATACTCCACGGCGTTGTCGGGGAAGAACGCCTTGAACTCACCGTAGAGCTGGGCAGCCAGGGTCTTGTTGGGCGCCATCACGATGGTCGGACGCTGCAGCCGCTGCACCACGTTGGCCATGGTGAAGGTCTTACCCGACCCGGTGACGCCGAGCAGCGTCTGGTGGGCCAGGCCGGACTCCAGCCCCTTCACCAGGCCGTCGATGGCCGAGGGCTGGTCGCCGGCGGGCTGAAACCTGGACTGAAGGCGAAACGACTTGCTCATGGTGGCTCCGGGAACGCTTCGGGCACCGCGGCGGCGCCCAGGGAGAAGCAGGGGGTGGCACAATGCCGGGCAGGCTCAGGCCTCGGCGACACTGGTCGTGCGGGTAGCGACTTCCACGGTGGCACTGGTCATCAACCGGTGTATCGGGCAACGGTTGCTGATCTCTTCCAGCCGGGCAAGCTGCTCGGGGGCGTCGATGCCGTGGAAGGTCATCACCACTTCGAGTCGATAGGTGCCCTGGCGTTCCTCGCTGTCGTCGCGGTTGATCCTGACGCTCACCCCTTCGAGCGGCCACGCCTTGCGCCGGGCATACATCTGGGCGGTGATCGCCTTGCAGGCACCCAGCGACAGGTCGAAGTAGTCATGGGGATCCGGCGCCCCGCCCTCGCCACCGAAGGCTTCCGGCACATCCACGTAGAGGTCCTCGAAGCCGTCGAGTTCGACCCGCTGGCGGTAGACGCTGTTGCGTTCGCTGATCACCTCGATGCTCTTCTTCATCATCCGCCCCTGTGTTGATCACTTGACTTCGATGGGTAGCCCGAGGGCCTGCACCGCCTTGATCAGCGCCTCGCGCCTGGCCCGTCCCTCGACGTCGGCGCCGTGGCGACCGACCTCGACACTGTCGACGCCGTCGAGCATCATCAGCGCCGTGGTGATGCGGTTGATCTGGTCGGCGTCATCGACACCCTTGAAAGTCAGCGACTGGTGCGCCATGGCGGCCTCCGATGACATGCATAAGCTGTCGTGAATGCATAAGATCAAGGCTCGAGTCTAACATGCCCCTGATGTTCCGGCAGCGGTTGCAATGCCGCCCCGCCGCCCGCATTACTCTGGCAGACATGGACCAAGCGACGACGACAGGAGTGCCGGAATGAACGAATGGATCGCCGCCCTGGGTGGCCGGCAGACGGCCGAGGACCGGGTCGAGTTCGACCAGGCAGCGCCCGGCGCGCCGGAACCAGCGCGCCGGGCGCTGGAGGACACCGTGATGATCCCCCTGGTCCATCTCGGGGTACTCGATGTGGCGGGTCCCGATGCCGAGAAGTTTCTGCAGGGCCAGACCAGCGCCCAGGTGACCCTGGCCGACGGCGAGTTTGCCCCCCTCACCTGCTTCTGCACCCCCAAGGGGCGCATGCTGGCCAATGCCCAGTTGTGGCGGGTGGCGCCGGAACACTACCGGCTGGCGATGCACCGTAGCCTGGTGGGCCCACTGGTCGATCTCCTGAAGAAGTTCGCCGCCTTCTACCGGGTGGAGCTCTCGGTGCGTGACGACCTGGCGCTGCTCGGGCTGATCGGTCGCGAGGCGGCCGCGCTGGCCGAGGTGCGCTTCGATATCATCCCGCCGAAAACCTGGCATCAGGCCGGCGACGCTGACATCCAGGTACTGGCCCACCCCGGGCCCCGCCCTCGCCTGCTGACCTGCCTGCCCGCCGACAAGGCCGCCGATGCAAGCCAGCGACTGGCCGAGCACGCCACGCCGGTGGGCAACGCGGTGTGGCGGCTGCACGACATCCAGGCCGGCCTGGCCTGGCTCGACGCGAGCCAGGGCGACACCTACCTGCCCCAGATGATCAACTGGGAGGCGCTCGGCGGCATCAGCTTCAAGAAGGGCTGCTACACGGGGCAGGAGGTGGTGGCCCGCGCCCACTTCCGGGGCCAGGTGAAGAAGCGCCTGGTGCGCGCCCAGCTCGATGGCAGCCTGCTGCCCGAACTCGGCAGCACCATCCGGGATGCCGAGGACAAGTCGTGCGGCGAGGTCCTGGCCGCCGAACTGGATGCCTACGGCGAGGCCGAGGTATTGGCGGTGATGAGCACGAAGGAGCCGCTCCTGCCGCTGCACGTCGATGGCCAGAAGCTCAAGCTGCTGAAGCTGCCCTATCCCATCGAACGGCTGGACCCGGAGGCCCTGGCGGCGAAGTAAGGCCCCCGTGGTGGGCTGGGCTCTGTAGGAGCCCGGCTATGCCGAGCGATTGGCGCCGCAGGCGCCCGGGCGGGTTTCGCTGACGGTTCGGATGACCGCCTGGCGACGCTTCGCGCCGCAATCGCCCAGCGGAGCAGAGCTCCTACATGGCAGGTGCGCCCATGGTCTCAGCCGCCATCCAATCCAAACAACCGCCTGGCCGTCGCCGTACTGTCCTCCGCCACCCTCTCGACCGTCTGCCCGCGCAGCCGCGCCACCGCCCGGCACACCTCGGCGACCCGGGCGGGCTCGTTGCGCTCGCCCCGGTGACCGGCGAGCGGCATGTCGGGGCTGTCGCTTTCCAGCACATAGCCGTCGTCGGGCAGCGACTCCACCGCACGCCGCAGCCGCCTGGCCCGGTCAAAGGTGACCGCTCCACCCAGCCCCACCCTGAAGCCAAGGTCGAGGAACTTGCGCGCCTGCTCCGGCGAGCCGGCGAAGGCGTGGATCAGCCCACCTGAGGGCAGGTCGAATTGGCGCAGCCGCTTGGCGACCTGGTCGTTGGCGCGCACGCAGTGGATCACCACCGGCAGGCGGCGTGACCTGGCCAGGCGCAGCTGGGCATCGAAGAGCCGCCACTGGGCCTCCAGGGTCTCGGTGAAGCGGGCATCGATGCCGCACTCGCCCACGGCCACCGCCCAGGGGTGATCGTCCAGCGCCTGCCCCAGTGCCTCGACATCCCCCGCGGCGTGCTCATCCATGAAATAGGGGTGCAACCCCAGGCAGACGTCGACGTCGTCGCGCCGCCCCAGCGCCAGCACCTCCCCCCAGCGGGCCCGGATGGTGGCCGGCACCACGAAACGGGCAACGCCCGCCGCCCTGGCCCGTGCGATGACCGCCTCGCGGTCGGCGGCGAAATCGGGGAAGTCCAGATGGCAGTGGGCGTCGATAAGCATAGGCTGGAAGCTGGAAGCTGGAAGCTGGAAGCTGGAAGCTGGAAGCTGGAAGCTGGAAGCTGGAAGCTGGAAGCTGGAAGCTCCATGCTTCAAGGCTTCGTCGCCCCGGTCAAGTATCGTTCTGCAGAAATCGCCAACGCCGGAACGGGCCGGCGCTTGGCGCGTGCAAAAGCGAACCTCATTTGTCATGGATGACAAATGGAGCGCCCAGGGAGGGGTTCACAGCGTGTGAGCGTTGCACGCGGCAAGATCAGCCGGCCTTGCCGCGAACCTGGGCTGGAAGGGTCAGTGTTCCCTGGTGGGCTGGAAACGGATCTCCGGCCAGCGCTCCTGGGTCATCTGCAGGTTGACCCGGGTCGGGGCGATATAGGTCAGGTAACCGCCTCCGTCCATCGCCAGGTTGGCGCCGGCCTTGCGCTTGAACTCGTCGAGCTTCCTGGCGTCGTCGCAGTAGATCCAGCGGGCGGTGTTGACGTTCACCCCCTCGTAGACGGCTTCGACCTTGTACTCCTCCTTGAGGCGGTGGGCGACCACGTCGAACTGCAGGGTGCCCACCGCGCCGAGGATCAGGTCGTTGTTGTCCAGCGGCATGAACACCTGAGTGGCGCCCTCCTCGGAGAGCTGCTGCAGGCCCTTCTGCAGCGCCTTCATCTTCAGCGGATCCTTGAGGCGCACGCGCTTGAACAGCTCCGGAGCGAAGTGCGGGATACCGGTGAAGCGCATGTCCTCGCCCTGGGTAAAGGTATCGCCGATCTGGATGGTGCCGTGGTTGTGCAGGCCGATGATGTCGCCGGGCCAGGCCTCCTCCACCTGGGTGCGATCCGAGGCCATGAAGGTCAACGCATCGGCGATTTTCACGTCCTTGCCGATCCGCACATGGCGCATCTTCATGTTCTTCTCGTACTTGCCCGAGCAGACCCGCAGGAAGGCGATACGATCGCGGTGGTTCGGATCCATGTTGGCCTGGATCTTGAACACGAACCCGGTGAAGCGACCGTCGTTGGCCTCCACGGTACGGGTATCGGTCTCGCGGGGCTGAGGCGACGGCGCATACTCGACGAAGCCGTCCAGCATCTCGCGCACCCCGAAGTTGCCCATGGCGGTGCCGAAGTAGACCGGGGTCAATTCGCCACGCAGGTAGGCCGCGTGATCGAACGCGTGGGAGGCCCCGCGCACCAGTTCCACCTCCATGCGCAGCTCCTCGGCCAGGTCCTCGCCGAGCACCGCCTCGACCTCGGGGTTGTCCAGCCCCTCGATCCGCCTGTCCTCGGGAATGCGGCTGCCCTGCCCCTGGGTGTAGAGATGGATGACATCGTTGTAGAGGTGGTAGACGCCCTTGAAGCCGCGCCCCATGCCGATCGGCCAGGTCATCGGCGCGCACTGGATGTCGAGCACCGTCTCGACCTCGTCCATCACCTCGATGGGGTCGCGGATGTCGCGGTCCATCTTGTTGACGAAGGTGAGGATCGGCGTGGTGCGCAGCCGACACACCTCCATCAGCTTGATGGTCCGGGCCTCGACGCCCTTGGCGCCGTCGATCACCATCAGCGCCGAATCCACGGCGGTCAGGGTGCGGTAGGTGTCCTCGGAGAAGTCCTCGTGGCCCGGGGTGTCGAGCAGATTGACGATGCGCCCGCCGTAGGGGAACTGCATCACCGAGGTGGTGACCGAGATGCCCCGCTCCTGTTCCATCTTCATCCAGTCGGAGGTCGCATGACGATCGGCGCGCTTGCTCTTCACCGAACCGGCCAGCTGGATGGCGTTGCCGAACAGCAGCATCTTCTCGGTGATGGTGGTCTTGCCCGCATCGGGGTGCGAGATGATCGCGAAGGTGCGTCGCAGCCCGACTTCACGGGCCAGGGTGGCGTCTGACATCGATTTCGATTTCGTCTGCATGGCACCGGTGCCCCGGTGCGTGAATGAAGGCATATGAAGGGATGGCGGGCATTCTACGGCTTTGACGGCACGAAATGTAGGGGCGGCCGTCTTCAATCGACGCGCTACGGCGGCACACGTCACCGGCGGCCATGTCGGCGGCCCGCTCGAGATCGGTTATCATCGCCGGGCAATGAACCGTGGAGATCCCATGCCCACCGCCCTGCCCCTGCCGTTGTCCACCCCCAGCCGCAACCTGGTTCGCCTGACCTTCGTGCGCGGGATCACCTGGACCGGCTTCCTCGCCGCCATCATCATCGGCATCGAGCTGCTCGGCTTCGAGCTGGAAGTCCCGGCAGTGATCGCGGTGATCGTCGGCATGGCGATGATCAACGTGGTGACCTGGTGGCGCCTGGGCCGCCCGCGGGCGGTCACCCATCACGAATACCTGGTCCATCTGCTGGCCGATGTGGCCGGCCTGACGCTGCTGTTCTACTTCACCGGTGGCTCCACCAACCCCTTCATCACCTATTACCTGGTGCCGGTGACCATTGCCGCCGCCACCCTGCCCTGGCGACACGCCTGGGTGATCGCCGGGACGGCCATGGGCGCCTATACCTTCCTGATGGTCTTCTACCAGCCAGTCCCCCAGCTCAGCCACGGCCATGCCGCCGGCCCGTTCAACCTCCACGTGCTGGGCATGTGGCTCAACTTCGGCCTCTCGGCGGGCCTGGTGACCTTCTTCATCTACAAGATGGCCCATGCGCTGCGCAACCGGGATCAGGCGCTGTCGCGCACCCGCGAGGCCGCACTGCGCAACGAGCAGGTACTGGCCGTGGCCACCCAGGCCGCCGGCACCGCCCACGAGCTCGGCACGCCGCTCTCCACCATGGCGGTGCTGCTCGCCGAGATGCGCGAGGAGGCCCGTGGCAACCCGGCGCTGGAGAAGGACCTGGCCCTGCTGCGCCAGCAGGTCGACACTTGCAAGTCACGGCTGCAGCACCTGGTGGCCAGCGCCGATCGGCAGCGCCTGGCCGAACCCCGGACTCTCGACGCCGAGCAGTGGCTCACCGAGGTGGTGCAGCGCTGGCTGGTGCTGCGCCCCGATGTCGGCCATCGGCTCGAGATCGCCGGCCGCCGCGGCCGCCCCTGGCTCGCCGTCGACCCCACCCTGGATCAGGCGCTGACCAACCTGCTCAACAACGCCGCCGATGCCAATCCCGACGACATCGCCATTCGCCTGGACTGGAGCGCCGACGACGTGGTCATCGACATCCGCGACCACGGCCCGGGGGTGGCCATGTCGATCGCCGACCAGCTCGGCGAGACCTTCGTCTCGACCAAGAGCAAGGGCATGGGCATCGGCCTGTTCCTGACCCACGCCACCATCAACCGCTTCGGCGGCGGCGTCAGCCTGTACAATCATCCCGAGGGCGGGACCCTCACCGAGGTGACCCTGCCGCGAACAGCGCCGGCGGAATGATCCTCGGCCCCTGCGACGACTCCCCTGCGAGGCCCCCATGCAAGACACCGCACAACGCCTGCTGATCATCGATGACGACGAGATGTTCTGCCATGTGCTGGACCGTGCCATGACCCGCCGCGGCTACGAGGTCCTGGTGGCCCACGATGCCGAGCAGGCGCTGTCGCTGGCCGGGCGACACTCGCCACAGTTGGCCACCCTGGACCTGAAGCTGGAGCACGACTCGGGACTCAAGCTGCTTCCCGATCTGCTCGAGGTGGTACCGGAGTGCCGCGTGGTGGTGCTGACCGGCTACTCGAGCATTGCCACCGCCGTGGAGGCGATCAAGCTCGGAGCGGTGAACTACCTGTGCAAGCCGGCGGACGCCGACGAGGTGATCGCCGCGCTGTTCAAGCAGGAGGGCGATCCGGACATCGAGGTCGCGGAACATCCCCCGTCGATCAATCGCATCACCTGGGAGCACATCCAGAAGGTGCTCCAGGAACACGACGGCAACATCTCCGCCACCGCCCGCGCCCTGGGCATGCACCGCCGCACCCTGCAACGCAAGCTGCAGAAGCGGCCGGTGAGGCGCTGAAAGCTCGCAGCTCCCGGCGAAGCCGGGTTATTGCGCCGTCCAGCCCAGGTCGATGTTGTAGCTCGAGCCGGTGACGGCCCCGGCGACATCGGAGGCGAGATAGGCCACCAGCTCGGCCACCTCGGACGGCTCGATCAGGCGCTTCACGGCGGCGTTCTTGAGCATGATCTTCTCGACCACCTCCTGCTCGTCCATGCTGTGCAGTTTCGCCTGATCGGCGATCTGGTTGTCCACCAGCGGGGTCTTCACGTAGGCCGGGCAGATGGCGTTGGCGGTGATGCCCTGGGAGCCACCCTCCAGTGCCGCGGTCTTGGTCAGGCCGATCATGCCGTGCTTGGCGCTGATATAGGCCGCCTTGCCGGGCGAGGCGACCTGGGCATGCACCGAGGCGATATTGATGATGCGCCCCCAGCCGTTCTCGCGCATGGAGGGCCACGCGGCCTGACAGAGCAGGAAGGGCGCGGTCAGCATCAGGTCGAGGATCTGTCGCCACTTCGTCTCGGGGAACTCCTCGATGGGCGACACATGCTGGATGCCGGCGTTGTTGACCAGGATATCGACGCGTCCGAAACGCTTGATCGCCTCGGCCACCGCCGCCTTGCAGGCCTCGCCGTCGGTCAGATCGGCCTGGAAGAACGCCGCCCCGGCCGCTTCGGCGATCTCCTTGCCGGCCGGATTGAAATCCACCGCCAGCACCTGGTGTCCCTGTTCGCAGAAGTGGCGGACCACGGCCTCGCCGATACCGCTGCTGGTCCCTGTCACCAGGGCGACGCGGGGAGTGGAGGATGCGGTCGATGACATGCGTGGCTCCTTTGCAGTGTTCGGATCGTATCGGGAAAACGGATCGGCCATCAGCATAAGGCGCACGATCACCCGGCGCCAGCTCGGTCGTCGGGCGCCGCCGGTGCCATGACCCGCTCCATCAACTGCTGGGCCAGGCGGCTCGCCGCCTCCCTCGAAGCGAGGTCGGAGAGGTCGTCGAGGAGCTCGCAGCGCCATAGCCAGAGCGTCTCGCCGAGATGCTCGGCGCGGAAACCGTAATCGCCCGAGGGCAGGGAAACACGGCGGGTTCGCTGTTCTGCCGGCGGTGGGGACGACGCCTCGGGCAACAGCACCAGCGACAGTGACAGCGGCGTGACCAGCGCCCCGAGCAAATGGTCGCCGTGGCGCTGGAAGCAGAGGGCGTCGGCCGTGAGCCTGGGATTGAAGCGCGGGTCACGCTTGGCCGCCTTGAGATGGCGGCCCGCCCAGGCATCGGCCAACTCGCGCAATCGGACATACTGTTCGGGGCTCAGGGCCTGCATCGTCTCCTCCTTGGTGCAGGATTCAGTATACCGGGCCGGGATGGCGTTCGGCAGCCACGCCTCGAGCTGCTAGCATGAACGGGCCCACCAGCCACGAGAGAGGTGCCCATGCAGCCCGTCGAGCGCCTGAAGATCGCCGTCGACATCGCCCGGGAAGCGGGGCGGTTGATCGTCGAAGCCCGTGACCGCCAGACCTTCGGCCACCGCTACAAGCAGGGCCACGAACTGGTCACCGACGTCGACGTCGCGGTCGACACCCGCATCGGCGAGCGTCTCCAGCAGCACTTCCCCGGCGAGTCGCGGCTGAGCGAGGAGCTGGCACCGGACCGCAGCAACCTGGCGCACCCCGGACCGCTATGGATCGTCGACCCCATCGACGGTACCGTCAACTTCGCCCACGGGCTTCGCCACGTGGCCGTCTCCATCGGCTGGGCGCACGAGGGACGCATTCGGTTGGGGGTGGTCCATGCCCCCTTCCTCGACGAAACCTTCACCGCCATCGACGGCCAGGGCGCCTGGTGCAATGACGCCCCGATTCAGGCCAGCCGGGCCGGCAACCTGAAGCACTGCCTGGTGGGCACCGGTTTCCCCTACCGTCGCGACAGCCGCCCGCCGCTGATGCGACGCCTCGCCGCCGTGCTCGACCACTGCCAGGACGTGCGGCGCAACGGCTCGGCGGCCCTCGACCTGTGCGACGTGGCCTGCGGCCGGCTCGATGCCTACTACGAGAGCGTCTCGCCCTGGGATTTTGCCGCCGGCTGGCTGATCGCCCGCGAGGCCGGCGCCCGCACCGGTCATCTCTACCCATGCCCCGAAGGCATCCCCGAGGACCTCTACGGCGAGAACCTTCTGGTGACGAGCCCCGGCATCCATCGCGAACTCGGCGACCTGCTGCGTCGCGCCGACAGTGGTGAACTGGACCAGCCCTGAACCCGGCGTCACACCCCGGCGATAGCCCCCTGCAATGGGCGCCCTAGCCACCCCCTATTGGCCAGGGCACCCGCGATCGGTCACAATGGTGCCCTGATTCTTCCCATTCCCTTTCACACTTCCCCCGTGCTCACGACGAGTACCAGGAGATCGCTCATGTTCGTCGTCATCTTCGGTCGCCCCGGCTGCCCCTTCTGCGTACGTGCCGTACAGCTCGCCGAGAAACTCGAGGCCGCCAGTGCCATCGATGGCTTTCGCTACGTCGACATCCATCGCGAGGGCATCACCAAGGCCGACATGGAGAAGACCATCGGCAAGCCGGTCCACACCGTGCCGCAGATCTTCGTCGACCAGACCCATGTCGGCGGCTTCACCGAGTTCGACCAGTACGTCCGCGACCAGAGCCTGCTGGCAACCGCCAACGCCTGAGCGGTTCCATGACCGACCCGACGCTGGCGTGCAGGATTGCCCGCACCTCCCGGGGCGACCCGGGAGCGTCTTCCCCTCGTTGAATGGCCCACGAGCCCCTCTGCCTATACTTTCGCCTTACACGGCACGGCCGGCTCGGGGCCGAAGGGCGTCACGATAGAGGGACATGCAAGATGCAGCGGGAAGAGTTCGTTCAGCAACTGTGGCTGGACTATGTCCATCAGCACCCGGATATCGGCGGGCTGCGACTCTGGCCGGTGGAGACGCCGGCAGAGTACCTCGCGATCCTCACCCTGAACCACGGGCCCTACGGCATGGATGCCCTGCTGCCGACCCTGGCCCACTTCGGTTATCGCCTCCAGCATCGCCACGCCATGGCCGACCGCGGCCTGCTGGTGTCGCTGCTCTCTCCCCCCGGCGACGAGGCCTGGCTGGTGCTCGCCGAGTTGCAACTCGGCACCCTCTCGCGAGCCCCCCGCAGGCGGCTCGAGTCGCTGGTCGCCAAGGTGCCACCGGAGGATCGCCGCGGCCAGAACCTGCTCTGCCGCGGCCGCCCCTGGCCGATGCCCGACTGGCCGACCTACCTGGCCCTGTGCCAGGCCCATCCCCTGGCCGGCTGGCTCTCGGTGATGGGCCCACGCATGCACCACGCCGGCTTCGACTGCCAGCGACTGGGCCATGACCTCGGCGACCTCGACACCCGGATGGGAGAGGTGGGACTGACCGGCAATCCCGACCGCCACCACGGCATCTTCCCCGTCTCGCCACTGCTCGGCTATCGCTTCTACCCCACCTGCTCGCAGCGGCTGGCCTTCGCCGCGGGCGACGAGCATCGCATCGAGCTCGGTGGACTCGCACTGGTACAGAAACAGGTCAGCGCCAACCAGGAGCGCGCCGTCGAACTGTTGCTGCCTCTCCACACCCGCTGCGAGATGTCATGAGTCGGCAGCCGCATTCATCCACAGAATCTGTGGATAACGCTGTGCAGTAGCCTTGGGAAAGGCCCGACAGGCACCACCCCGGCCGCCCCACCCACGAAACGGTCAGAATTTCGACAGCGGCCGTCCGCGCCCCCTGAACGAGCACGGCCCGGACGTCGGACGTCCGGGCCGTGGGCGTGCGCGCCCCCCGCCGAGGGGTCAGGCGTCGAAGGTCATCTCCGGCACGTGATCGGGCACGATCAGCTTGCCGGCGGTCTTCTCGACGATCTCCTCGACGGAAACGCCCGGGGCACGCTCCTTGAGGATGAAGGCACCATCCTTGATCTCCAGGTAGGCCAGATCGGTCAGCACCCGGTTGATGCAACCCGCCCCGGTCAGTGGCAGGGAGCACTTCTCGAGGAGCTTGGACTCACCGTGCTTGGAGGCGTGGGTCATGGTGCAGATGATGTTCTCGGCACCGGCCACCAGGTCCATGGCCCCCCCCATGCCCTTGATCAACTTGCCGGGGATCATCCAGGAGGCGATGTTGCCCTGCTGGTCGACCTCGAAGGCGCCCAACACGGTCAGGTCCACATGACCGCCGCGAATCATGGCGAAGGACTCGGCCGATGAGAAGATCGCCGCGCCCGGGCGGGCGGTGACGGTCTCCTTGCCGGCATTGATCATGTCCGGGTCGACTTCCGCTTCGGTGGGATAACGCCCCATGCCGAGCAGGCCGTTCTCGGACTGGAGCATGACATCGATGCCATCGGGAATATAGTTGGCCACCAGGGTCGGGATACCGATCCCCAGGTTGACGTAGAAGCCGTCTTCGAGTTCGCGCGCCACGCGCTGTGCCATCTGTTCGCGAGTGAGTGCCATCTTGTTGCCTCTTGTGTTCGGTGGAGAAGCACCGGCCCCGGGGCCGGCCGTCGGGTCGCAGGCGGGGCTCAGCCTTCGCGTACGGTGCGCTTCTCGATACGCTTCTCGAAGGTGCCCTGGATGATCCGATCGACATAGATGCCCGGGGTGTGGATCTGGTCTGGGCTGAGTTCGCCGGGCTCGACGATCTCCTCGACCTCGACCACGGTGATCTTGCCGGCTGTCGCGGCCATCGGGTTGAAGTTCTGGGCGGTATCGCGATAGACCACGTTGCCGTAGCGATCGGCCTTCCAGCCCTTGACGATGGCGAAGTCGCCGACGACCGACTCCTCGAGGATGTAGTGACGGCCGTTGAACTCTCGGACCTCCTTGCCTTCGCCGATGGGCGTGCCGTAACCGGTGGCCGTGTAGAAGGCCGGGATGCCTGCCCCCCCGGCGCGCATCTTCTCGGCCAGGGTACCCTGGGGGGTGAGGATCACTTCGATCTCATCGTTGAGCATCTGCTGCTCGAACAGCGCGTTCTCACCCACGTAGGAGGCGAAGATCCGACTGATCTGCCGACCCTCGAGCAGCAGCCCGAGGCCGAAGCCGTCCACCCCGCAGTTGTTGGAATAGATCGTCAAGTCCTTGACGTCACGCCGCTTGATCTCGCTGATCAGGTTCTCGGGGATGCCGCAGAGCCCGAAGCCACCGGCGATCACGGTCATGCCGCTCTCGATGCCGTCCATTGCCTCTTCGTAGGAGTACACACGCTTGTCGAATCCGGCCATAGTGACGCCTCGTGTCGTTGTGGGATGAATGTCGCTGGATGCCGCGATCTCCTGGCTCCAGTGTTGTTCGCGACGATATATTTGTTAAGTTTGTTTTTCTTATCGATTGATGATCAAAGCTAATAAATTAAACCTTGGTAGCATGCCATGACCGTCAAGCAGCTTCGTGCCTTTATCGCCGTCGCCCAGACCCTGAGCTTTACCCAGGCGTGCGAACAACTCCACCTTTCCCAGCCGGCACTCAGCCTGGCGATCAAGGGGCTGGAGGAGAGCCTGGGCGGGCGCCTGCTGATCCGCAGCACGCGTAGCGTGCGCCTGACCCCGGAAGGCGAATCGCTGGTGCCCCTGGCCAAGCGCCTGCTCGCCGAATGGGACAATACCGAGGAGCTGCTGCGCCAACGCTTCACCCTGCAGCTCGGGCGCCTGGCGGTGGCGACCATGCCCTCCTTCGCCAGCAACCTGCTGCCGCCGGCGCTGATGGCCTTCCGGCAGCGCTATCCACGGGTCAATATCACCGTCCACGACGTGATCAACGAACAGGTGATCGACATGGTGCGCAATCGCCAGGTGGAGCTGGGCGTCGCCTTCGAGCCCGAGGCCACCGGCAGCCTCACCTTCACGCCCCTGTTCGTCGACCGCTTCGTCGCCGTGGTCCCAGCGGACTCCCTGCTGGCCGACCGTGAGCGACTCGACTGGGCGACCCTGCTGACCCATGACTTCATTACCCTGCAGCGGCCCTCCATGGTCCGCCGCCTGCTCGAGCAGCAGCTCGAGAACCGCGGCATCGTCCTGCCCACCGCCTTCGAAAGCCATCAACTGGCCACCGTGGGACGCATGGTCGCCAGCGGCCTCGGGGTCAGCGCGATACCCTCGCTGTGCATCCGGCAGATGCAGGAGCTCGGTGCCCGCTGCCTGCCCCTGGTCGACCCGGTGATCGAGCGCGCCGTGGGGGTCGTCACCTATGGCACCCATGAACTCTCGGTGGCCGCGCTGGCGCTGCAGGAGGTCCTCGCCGAGACCCCCCGTCCCCCGCTGCCAGCCCCGAGACGTTGAGGCGTTCGGCTGGTGGACCCGCAACCGATCCATTAGCATTGCCGCTTTCGCCATCGTGACGAGGAGTCCTGGCATGTCGTCCCTCAAGGGGCTCGTCAGCGTGCTGCTGCTGATCCTCACCACCCTGTTCTGGGGTATCCCGCTCATCGCCTTGACCCTGGTCAAGCTGGTCACCCCCGGGCGCCGCCTGCGCCGGCTCGTGCTGCGTGGCCTCAACGAGGTGGCATTGAACTGGGTCGGCTCCAATCTCTGGTGGATGCGCCGCTGGCTCAGGCCCCGGCTCGACATTCACCTCCCCGAGGGCCTCTCCCGCGAGCGGTGGTGGCTGGTGCTTTCCAACCATCGTAGCTGGACCGACATCTTCCTGCTGTTCTTTGCCCTGCATCGCCGCATTCCCATGCCCCACTTCTTCGTCAAGCGCCAGCTGATCTGGATTCCCATCGTCGGCCTGGCCTTCTGGGCCATGGAGTTCCCCATGCTGCGCCGCCTGACTCGCGAACAACGCGAGCGGCATCCGCATCTGGCCCGGCGCGACCGGGAGGCCACGGAGCGGATGTGCGAGCGGGCGCGGGAGAGGCCCATCGCCATCTACAACTTCGTCGAGGGCACCCGCTTCACCCCCGCCAAGCATGCCGCCCAGGCCTCCCCCTACCGCCACCTGCTGCGGCCCCGGGCCGGCGGCATCGCCCAGGTGCTGGGCCTGCTCGGCGACCGTCTCGGTGGTATCCTCGACGTGACCCTGCACTACGACAACCCGCGGCCCACCTTCTGGGGCTACCTCTGCGGGCGGGAGGGGCCGGTGACCCTGAACGCCCGGCGCCTGGAGGTGCCCGGCTGGATGGTGACGGGGGACTATCACGACGACCCGGACTACAAGGAACGCTTCCACTCATGGCTGAACGCCCTGTGGCTGGACAAGGACGCCTCGCTCTCGCCCTGACCCTGATCGTGCTGTTGCTCGCCGGCTGCGCCGGTCGCGGCGGCGAGACACAGCGCAGCAGCGATCCCGGCATCGCCGGTCGGTGGGTCACGGTGCAGCGCGGCGACACCCTGGGCGCGATGGCCCGGCGTGGCGGCGTGCCGCTCGAGCGGCTGCAGCGCTTCAACCCGGGGGTCGACTCCCGTCGCCTGGCCGTGGGACAGCGACTGCTGATGCCGACTCAGCAGGAGCGCGCCCCCTCCGGCGGCCCCTATCGCTACCAGATTCGTCCCGGCGACACCTACGCGGGCATCGCACGGCGTTTCAACACCCGGGCGTCGCGCATCCAGGCCGCCAACCCCGGGGTCGAGCCCACCGCCCTGCGCATCGGCCAGATCATCCGGGTGCCTCTCGCCGGCGGCTCCTCGAATGCTCGACGTAATGCCGGCAGCAGCGGTGGCGGCAGCCGCCATTCCGCTTCGGGCGGTACCAGCGCCGCCCCTGCCCGGGCCAGCCTGCCGGATCCCGGCGACCTGCCCGCCTCGGCCCGCAACTGGCCCTGGCCGCTGGACGACTACCGGGTCGTGCGTCGCTTCGGCGCCGACGGCCGCGGTACCCTGCAACCCATGCTGCTGGCCACCGCCCGCGGCGCCAGGGCGGCGTCGGTGGCCGACGGCGAGGTACGCTTCGCCGATTCCATGCGCCAGCTCGGCCAGGTGGTCATCGTGCATCACGCCGACAACCTGCAAAGCGTCTATGCACTGTGCGAGAGGCCGCTCGTGAGCAGCGGCGATCGCATCAGCCGTGGCGAGGAGGTCTGCGAAGTGGGCTACAGCAACGCCACCGAGCGCTTCGACCTGCTCTTCGACCTGCGCCATGGCGGCAAGCCCATCGACCCTCGCCGCGTCCTCCGCTGACACTCGAACCGCGCCGGGCCCTGTCCGGCGTCATCGTCTGTTCATGGCACCGACGCCGGGCTGTCACGCCCCGGTGCGATCCTCGGTTCCTGACAAGGGCCCGCCGGGCCCAGCGACAGGACGAGGAGTGTCATGCGCATCAGTCTGGTCAGCGAGACCTGGTCCCCGGACATCAACGGCGTCGCCCACACCCTGGGCCAACTCGCCGGCGAGCTGCGCCGCCGCGACCATGTCCTGCAGCTGATTCGTCCCCGCCCGGTCGCCGCCGGCGCCCCCCGCGCCGACGCCATGGAAGCCGAGCTCCAGGTAGCCGGTATCCCCATGCCGGGCTACCCCGAGGTACGCTTCGGCCTGCCCGCCACACGGGCCATCTTGCGCCTGTGGCGCCAGCAGCGGCCCGACGTCGTCTACCTGGCCACCCAGGGGCCGCTCGGCTGGTCGGCCCAGCGGGTGGCTCGCCGGCTGTCGATCCCCGTGGTCGGCGGCTGGCACACCAACTTCGATCACTACTGCCGCGACTACGGCCTGCCTTGGCTGGCCCCGCTGGTCACCCGGCGTCTGCGGGCCTTCCACAACCGCTGCGCCACCACCCTGGTACCGACCCGGCAGCAGGCCGGCGACCTCGCCGCCAGGGGCTTCGAGAACCTGCGGGTGATGGGACGAGGGATCGACGGCGAGCGTTTCTCGCCAACCCATCGCGACCCCGAACTGCGAAGGCGCTGGGGCAGCGACGATCACCGCCCCGTGGCGCTGCACGTCGGACGCCTGGCGCCGGAAAAGAACCTGCCGCTGTTGCGCGAGACCTTTCTCGCCATGCTCGATGCCCGGCCGGACCTGACCCTGGTCGTGGTCGGCGACGGCCCGGGACGTCCGGCCCTGCAGCGCGCATTGCCCGATGCCCACTTCACCGGCTTCATCGACCAGCAGGCCCTGGTTCGCCACTATGCCAGCGCCGACCTCTTCGTCTTCCCCTCGGTCTCCGAGACCTGGGGCAACGTGGTGCCGGAGGCCATGGCCAGCGGCCTCTCGGTCGTGGCCTTTCGCCAGGCCGCCGGCGCCGAGCTGATCGACGATGACATCAACGGCGTGAGCCTCCCGATGGGCGACGAAGCGGGCTTTCGCGAGGCCGCCGCCCGCCTCTGCCGACAGCCCGCCCGTTATGCACGGCTGGGACGCGCCGCCCGAAGCCGTGCCCTGCAGAACGACTGGTCATCGGTCACCGATGACTTCCTCGGCGCCCTGATCCATGCTCGGGAGACCCTCCATGAAGCCACTAGCCCCTGCCGTGTTTGAGCGTCTCGACCTGCTCGAATGGCACCTCTGTCGTCGCCTGGTCCGCCTCAACCTGCACCGCCCCTGGCTGGCCGCCCTGCGCCTGGCCAGCCGCCTCGGCGACTGGCCGGCGTGGGTGGCGCTGATCCTGATCCAGCCACTGCTGCATGGGCAACGAGGCGGGTGGCTGATGGCCCAGTACACCGCCACCGCCCTGGTCGCCATCGTCGTCTACCGGCTGATCAAGACCCGGCTCTGCCGGGAGCGCCCCTTCATCACCTTCAAGCACGCCATCGCCTGCACCGAGCCGGCCCGGGATCGCTACAGCTTTCCCAGCGGCCACACCATGCACGCGGTGATGTTCTGCACCTTCACGGCCACCCACGCCCCCTGGCTGCTGCCCGGGATCGTGCCGTTGACGCTGCTGATCGCCCTCTCCCGTGTCGGACTCGGCCTGCACTACCTCAGCGACGTCGTCGCCGGCGCGATGATCGGCTACGGCTTCGCCCTGGCGAGCCTGTCGCTCGCCAGCTGAGCCCTGCAATGGCATGCTGGCGACATGATCGACTGCCGACCGGTCGGCGGCGCCACGCTGCTCGACGAACCCCTTCTGGTGCGCTTCGACGCCCTGCTAGGCGAACCCGCCGCCGGCCGGGCGCTGATGCGGCTCGACCGCGAGCTCGACTGGCAACGCCCCCGCTTGCGCCTCTACGGCCGCGAGCACCTGATCCCCCGCCGCCAGGTGTGGATGGGCGACGCCGAGGCCCGCTACCGCTACTCGGGGCATGACTTCAGCCCCGAGACCTGGCACCCCGAGGCCTCCCGCCTTCGCGACGCGGTGATCGCGCGACTCGCCGCCGCCGGGATTCGCGCCGACTTCAACAGCGTGCTTCTCAACCGCTACGCCGGCGGCGAAGAGCGCATGGGCTGGCATAGTGACGACGAGCCGGAGCTGGGCCCCGACCCGCGGGTCGCCGCGGTGAGCCTGGGCGCCGAGCGCCCCCTGCGCTTTCGCTGGAAGCAGCGAGACGGCGAGGCATTCAACGCCTGGCTACCCCACGACAGCCTGCTGTGGATGGGGCCCGGGGTGCAGCGACGGCTGCAGCATGCACTGCTGCCGCGCTGTCTCCCCGGCCTGCGGATCAGCCTCACCTTTCGCCGCATCGTCCCCTGAACCCCCTCCCCGCTACGCCACCGGTGCCTGGCGGTAGAGGCCCCAGAGGATCGCCAGCAGCAGGCCGTAGACCAGCCCGCCCGCCGGGTAGGCCATGAAGCTGTAGGTGAGCCCGAAGCCGAGGAAGGCCACCGGCAGCAGCACGCCTGCCATCGCCAGGGCCCGGCGCTCACTCGCAGCGCTGCGGATACCGCCGAGGAACAGCCAGAGGGGCACCAGGTAGAGGGCAAGCAGGGTGAGCAATCCCGGCAGCCCGCGCTTCGCCCAGGCATCGAGCAGGTCGTTGTGGGCGTGCCAGAAACGCCCCAGGGACGGATGCTGCAGCCCCGCCGCCCCACGGTCGCGCATCGCCTGCCGATACCCGCGCGCGCCCCAGCCCACCAGCGGACGCTCGGCGATCAGCCGCATCGCCCCCTGCCACATCTCGACCCTGGCGCTCACCGAGGTCATCTCCGGGTCCCCGGCCAGGTACTCCTCCAGGCTAGCGACGGCATTATCGACGCGCCGCTCCACGCCGGTCTGCGGGGTGACATAGAGCCCTGCCACCAGCAGCACCAGCAGCCCGAACCCGGCCAGCCGCCAGCGCGGCGCCAGCCGCGGGCCATAGCCGCGATACAGCACCCAGAGCGCCAGTGGCAGCCCGACCCAACCGCCCCGGGAGCCGGACAGCGCCGAGGTCATCAGCCCGGCGAGCCCCCCCACGGCAAGCAGCAGCATCCAGCGCCGGCGCTGCTCACGGCCGAAGGCCCAGCACAACCCGGCCAGGCAGATCAGGCCGGCGAGCAGGCCCAGGTTGCCGAACAGGATGGCATGCAGCGGCTCGTGGCCATTGACTCGCGAGGCGTTCTCGACGAGCCGTTGCCACACCGTCCACCCGCCGGTCGCCAGGCTGCCGGCAGCGAAGCCGCCCCACAGCCAGGCCGAGGATACCCGGAGCCGTGATAGCGCCACCAGGGCCAACAGGGCCAGCCATACCGGCGCGGCTTCCTTGAGCCCGCGGAGTCCCTCGTCGTGCCAGGGCCCGGCGATCACCCAGCTCAGCCCGTAGCACAGCAGCACCGCCATGACCCAACGATCCTGGGGTTGGGGAAAGGGCAACGGCGGTCGCTCGCTCGCGAGCAGCACGGCCAGCCCCAGCAGCAGCGGCACGATGGCCAGCGTCCACCAGGGCAGTACGAGAAAACCGACCCCGAAAAACGCCAGTGCCATGCCCGCGAGGCGGGCATGGCACTGGTCTTGCCGAGCAGGCGTCGGCCGGGCGAAGGGCCCGGGCAGCACGCGATGATGTCCGTCGTCGATCATGGCCTCTGCTTCATCCGCTGAATCACTTGTCGTTCCGGGCCCCCCGTCCCGGTCGCCATCCTGGCAACCCCCGGGTGCCCGCCGAGTCTCTTCTGACCAGCATAGACGGCCAAGGGTGCCCCGACACAGCGGACGGGACACTCGGGAGCCCGCAAGCCTCACTCCACGGTCACCGACTTCGCCAGGTTGCGAGGCTGATCGACGTCGGTACCGCGTGCCACCGCCACGCGATAGGCGAGCAACTGCAGCGGCACGGTATAGACGATGGGCGCCAGGTACTGGCAACACGCCGGCACGCTGATCACCTCCATGCCCTCCTCATGACCGAGCCCGGCATCGGGGTCGGCGAACACCAGCAGTTGGCCGCCACGGGCCCGCACCTCCTGCAGGTTCGAGCGCAACTTCTCCCGCTGTGGTGACATCGGCGCCACCGCCACCACCGGCATCTGCTCGTCGATCAGCGCGAGCGGGCCGTGCTTGAGCTCACCGGCGGCATGGGCCTCGGCATGGATGTAGGAGATCTCCTTGAGCTTGAGCGCGCCCTCCAGCGCGATGGGCATCTGGCTGCCGCGACCGAGGAAGAGCGCGTGCCGCCGGTCGGCGAAGCCAGTGGCGAGCCGGGCGATTTCCTCATCCAGCTTCAGGGTATCGCCGAGCAGGGTCGGCAGATAGCGCAAGCGGCGCACCAGCCGGGCGGTGAGCGCGGGATCGCCGTCACTCACCTGCCGCAGCGCCAGGGTGACCAGCATCAGCGCGGTGAGCTGGGTGGTGAAGGCCTTGGTCGAGGCGACGCCGATCTCCGGTCCGGCGTGGGTCATCAACGCCAGGTCGGACTCACGCACCAGCGAGCTGCCGGGCACGTTGCAGATCGCCAGGCTCCCCGCATAGGCCTGGGCGCCCCGCCGGCGGCCGGCATGGCGCAGGGCGGCCAGGGTATCGGCGGTCTCGCCGGACTGCGACAGCGTCAGGAACAGGGTGCCCGGCTGGGTCACCACCTCCCGGTAGCGGTATTCCGACGCGACCTCCACCTGGCAGGGTATCCCGGCCAGCTCTTCGAGCCAGTAACGAGCCACCAGGCCGGCATGGTAGCTGGTGCCGCAGGCGACGATGTGAACCTGACGCGTGGCCGCGAGCAACCGCTCGGCGTCGGGACCGAGGGCCCCGACGAGCACCCTGTCGTCGCCCAGGCGTCCCTCGAGGGCGTTGGCCACGGCCACCGGCTGCTCATGGATCTCCTTGAGCATGTAGTGGGCGAACCTGCCCTTGCCCACCGCCGGGTCATCGTGCTCGTAGCGGGCCACCGGACGACTCACCGCCCGCCGCCCGCCGTCGGGCAAGCGCGCCTGCACCTCACAGCCATCGCGGGTGGCGATCACCAGATCGCCGTCTTCCAGGTAGATGAAACGATCGGTCACCGACAGCAACGCCAGGGGGTCGGAGCCCAGATAGTGGCCGTGCTCGCCGATGCCCACCACCAGTGGGCTGCCCTGCCGTGCCCCGACCACCCGGTCGGGCTCGTCGGCATGGATCACCCCCAGCGCATAGGCCCCCTCCAGGACCTGCACCGCCCGCTCGACGGCGATCCGCAATCCCCGGCCGCCGCGCATCTCGCGCTCGACCAGGTGGGCAATCACCTCGGTGTCGGTCTGCGAGGTGAAGACGTAGCCGTCGGCCTCGAGGTCGGCCCTCAGGGCGCGGTGATTCTCGATGATGCCGTTGTGTACCACGGCGATGCACCCCGAGACATGCGGGTGGGCATTGTCCTGGCTGGGCCGGCCATGGGTCGCCCAGCGGGTATGGGCCACCCCGGTCATGCCGACCAGCGGCGTACCGGCGAGCACGGCCTCCAGTGCCGCCACCTTGCCCACCTCGCGGGCGCGACCGAGCTTGCCCGGCTGTTCCACCAGGGCGACCCCGGCGGAGTCATAGCCCCGATACTCGAGACGCTTCAGGCCATCCATCAGTACGGGCAGGACATTGTCCGACCCGACGGCTGCAACGATGCCACACATGTTGGCTCCTCCATGAACAGCGCCCCGGGACGATCCGGAGCGGTGATGCGGTGATCGGCATGACGTGCCGGCGATGCGGCGGCGCCCTCCGGTGGCGGCGCCGTGCCAGCCTCAGGCCTGGCCCTGGCGCTCGAGTGCCGGACGCAGGCGGGTGACCGGCGCCGGTGGCCGGGCTCCCGCAGGCGCAGCACTCCTTTCCCGCCACACCACGTCGACGATCTCGCCCTGGGGCCGGTAGGCGGTGGGCGCCTCCAGCAGCAGCTCGCGGATGTCGTCGTGACGGAAGTCGCGACAGGCCTGGAAGAGCCGCTCGAGGAAGCCCTCGAGCCGCGGCCACTCCCAGCACACCTCCTTGGCGGTCATGATGCGGGGATGCGAGGTGGGAGCGACGTCGTCGCCCACCAGCAGCTCCTCGAAGAGCTTCTCGCCGGGGCGCAGACCGCTGCAGGCGATGGCGATGTCGCCCTCGGGATGGCGCTCGTCACGCACCTTGAGGCCGGAGAGCCGGACCATCTGGCGGGCCAGCTCGGCGATCTTCACCGGCTCGCCCATGTCGAGCACGAAGACATCCCCGCCACGCGCCATGGCCCCGGCCTGGATCACCAGTTGGGCGGCTTCGGGAATGGTCATGAAATAGCGGGTGATCTCGGGATGGGTCAGGGTAATCGGTCCGCCGGCCTGGATCTGGCGGCGGAACAGCGGCACCACGGAACCGCTGGAGCCGAGCACGTTGCCGAAACGCACCATGCAGAACCGGGTCTGGTGCTGGTGACCGGCCAGCGCCTGGCAGACCAGTTCGGCGAGACGCTTGCTCGCGCCCATCACATTGGTGGGGCGTACCGCCTTGTCGGTGGAGACCAGCACGAAGGTCTCGACCCCGGCGGCGATCGCGGCCCGTGCCGTCTCGAGGGTCCCGAAGACGTTGTTGCGGATGCCCTCCACCACGTTGTGCTCGACCATCGGCACATGCTTGTAGGCCGCGGCGTGGTAGACCGTCTGGACGGCGAAGGCCTTCATCACCGTCTCCAGGCGCGAACGATGCTGCACCGAACCGAGCAGTGCCTGGATGCCGACCTCGTGGCCCTCGTCCTCGGCGAGCTGGCGCAGTTCCTGCTCGATGCGGTAGAGACTGAACTCCGACAGGTCCAGCAACAGCAGGCGCACCGGGCCGTGGCGCAGGATCTGGCGACACAGCTCCGACCCGATGGAGCCACCGGCACCGCTGACCATGACCACCTTGCCGCGGATGTTGGCATCCATCAGCGCCGGGTTCGGCGGTACCGGGTCGCGGCCCAGCAGATCCTCCACCGCCACGTCGCGCACCTCACTGATGCGTGCACGGCCACTCACCATGTCGGCCACCCCGGGAATGGTCTGCACCGGGAAGCCCTGGGGCTCGAGATCGGCGAGGATCTCGCGGCGGCGCTCCCGACTAACGCTGGGGATGGCCAGCAGCACCCGATCGGCGCCGTAGGTATCCGCCAGGTAGCCGAGCTGACGCGGCGGATAGACCTTGAGCCCCTCGATGAAGGTGTTCTGGACGCTGCGGGCGTCGTCGACGAAGGCGATCGGCAGGTACTCCTGCCCATGCCGCAGCGACGCCGCCAGCTGCCGCCCGGCCGCCCCGGCGCCGTAGATCACCACCCGCTGCTTGTGGCGGATCTGGTTGCGCAGGTAGATCGCCCGCAGCCCGAAGCGCACCCCGCCGATGGTCAACAGCGCCAGCATGGCATAGATGAAGGGGACCGAGCGCGGAATCCCCAGCGCGAACAGGTAGCTGGCCAGGGGCAACGACAACGCCGAGACGCTCACGCCGATGAACACCGCGCGGATCGCCTTGTGGCTCATGTAGCGAATCACCGCCCGGTAGAAGCCGAGCCGGATGAAGATCGCCAGGCTCAGCGGGACCATCACCAGCAGCGCCGCCCAGGTACGCACCTCGCCCAGGGGGGCCCAGTCCTCGAGCCGCAGCAACATCGCCAGCAGGAAGCTGAAGGTGATCAGCACACAGTCCGCCAACAGCTGGATGGTGCGCTTGCGCCTGCGGGGCAGGCGAAACAGCGGTTGCAGAAGATCTCTCATGGTGGTCTCTCCGTGACGGGACGGGGCCCGATGCCCGGCCCTGGTCGGTCTCACTGCCTGCCGCTGGCCCGTTCCATCACCTCGCCGAGTACCGCACAGGTCTTGTCGATCTCGGCTTCGGTAAGCGTGGGGTGGCAGAGGAACATCAGGCTGGTCTCGCCGAGCTCGCGCGCCACGGGCAATGGACGCGGTGGCCGCCAACCGGTGCCATCGAAGGCCTTCTCGCGGTACACCTCGGAGCAGGAGCCGGAGAAGCACGGCACGCCGCAGGCGACGATCTCGGCGATGATGCGGTCCCGGCTCCAGCCCGGTGCGAGCCGGGCCGGCTCGACGAAGACGTAACACTTGTAGGCGGCGTGCTCGATATCGTCGGGCAGTACCGGCACGCGCAACCCGGGGCTCGCGTCCGCCGCCCGCCAGATGCGTCGGGCATTGGCCTGGCGGGCGGCCTTCCACTCGGGCATGCGCGCGAGCTGGATCCGGCCGATGGCGGCCTGCATCTCGGTCATGCGCCAGTTGGTCCCGAAGCTCTCGTGCAGCCAGCGAAACCCCGGCGGGTGCTCGCGCTCGTAGACCGCCTCCCGGCTCTTGCCGTGGTCCTTGTAGGCCCACATGCGCTGCCACAGCGTGCGGTCGCTGGTGGTCACCATGCCGCCCTCTCCCCCGGTGGACATGATCTTGTCCTGGCAGAACGACCAGCAGCCCACCTGGCCGATACTGCCCACGCTGCGCCCCCGGTAGCGGGCGCCATGGGCCTGGGCGCAGTCCTCGATGACGTAGAGGCCGCGGCGGTCGGCCAGGGCCATCAGCGCCTCCAGCTCGCAGGGCCAGCCGGCCAGGTGGACGGCGACGATCGCGCGGGTATTCGGGGTGAGCTTCTCGGCCACGCTCTCGGCGGTAATGTTCTGGGAATCGCGGTCGACGTCGGCGAACACCGGCACCGCACCGGCGGTGACGATGCTCGACGCCGAGGCGAGGAAGGTGCGCGGGGTGACGATCACCTCGTCGCGCCCAGCGCCCTCACCCTCGCCGATCCCCAGGCCCTTGAGGGCCAGGTCCAGCGCCGTGGTGCCATTGCACAACGCCACGGCGTATTCGCTGTCGGCGAAGTCGGCGAACTCGCGCTCGAAGGCGCGTCCCTCCTCGCCGGTCCAGTAGTTCACCCGGTTGGAGAGCAGCACCCGGGTGGCGGCATCGGCCTCGTCCCGGGTGAAGGAAGGCCAGGGGGAAAAGGGGCCATTCAGCATCATGAGCTTCCTTGTGGTGACGCCAGGCCGAGCCGCCGTCTGCCGACGGCCCGATCGTTCCTGGCGGTGGCGTCCTCCTGGGCGAGCGGGCGGGCCGGCACCCCCGCCACGGTGAGCCCCTCGGCGATGTCGGCGACCACGGCGGCGCCTGCCCCCACCATCACGCCCTCACCAATGGTCACACCCTGCCTCACCGAGGCGCCCACCCCGATCCAACTGCCGCGGCCGACCGCGACATCGCCCGCCACGTTGGCGCCCGGGGCCACGTGCACGCAGGGACCGAAGCGACAATCGTGACCGACCGTGGCACTGGTGTTGACGATGCTGCCCATGCCCAGCTCGGCGAAGGCGTTGATCACCGCGCCGGCGACCACCACCGTGCCGGAACCGAGACGCGCCAGCGGGCTGACCGTGGCGCGGGGGTGCACCAGGGTCACGAGCCGGGCATCGGCCCTGGCCAGCGTATCGAGCTTGGCCTGACGCACCGCGTTGTGGCCGATGGCCACCATCACGCCGTCGAACTGCGACAGCAGGCCCAGCAGTACCGTCATGTCGCCTCGCACCGGCCAGTGCTCGAGGCACGACTTGTCGGGCCAGGCATCGTCGAAGAAGGTCACTTCCCGCCAGCCGGTCTGCATGGCGATGTCCGCCACCACCTTGCCATGCCCGCTGGCGCCGAAGATCGCCAGGTGTCCCCGATTACTCATCCCGACCTCCCCGGAAGCGTGGCATCGCCACATCGCCGTCGTGGGCGATGCCCTCGCGTACCACGACCTTCTTCACCGTGAGCAGCAGGATGCGCAGGTCGAGCCCCAGCGAGCGGTGGTCCACGTACCATACGTCCAGGTCGAACTTCTCGTCCCAGGTCAAGGCATTGCGGCCGTTGACCTGGGCCCAGCCGGTGACCCCGGGACGCGCCTCGTGGCGGCGGAACTGGTGAGCGTCGTAGAGCGGCAGGTACTCCATCAGCAGCGGCCGCGGGCCCACCAGGCTCATGTCGCCGCGCACTACGTTCCACAGCTCCGGCAGCTCGTCGAGGCTGCTGGCACGCAACCACTGTCCGAACCGGGTCAGGCGCTCCGCGTTGGGGAGCGGTTCGCCCCGCTCGTCGAAGGCCTCGCGCATGGTGCGGAACTTGATCATCTGGAACGGCCGGCCGTACAACCCCGGCCGCGTCTGGCGGAACAGCACCGGCGAACCGAGCTTGAGCCAGACCAGCAGCGCCACCACCACCAGCAGCGGTGAGATCAGGATCAGGGCGACGAGGGCCGCCAGGATATCGAGCAGTCGTTTCATCGCACTTCTTCCATGACGTCGTTCATCACGCCGGCCAATCGGTCGGCCAGGATCCGGTAGTCGTAGGCCGCTTCCATGTGCTCCCGCCCTGCACGGCCCAGCGCCGCGCGCTCCTCGGGCGCCAGCGCGGCCAGGGCCAGGATCGCCTCGGCCAGCGCCGCCGGGTCCTCCGGCGGCACCGAAATGCCGGCCCCGGCGTCGGCGACAGGATCGTTCACCGCACCGGAGGCGATGATCACCGGACGCGCCGCGGCCATGTAGTCGAACAGCTTGTTCATGCTGATGCCGAAGCGATAGAGCCTCGGCAGGTCGCGCACCGTGATCACGAAGGCATCGGCCTGCTGGGCCAGCATCGGGATCTCGCGCTTGGGGACCGGCGGTTCGAAGCGCACCCAGCGTCCATCGAGGCCGAGTTCGGTGGCCTGGCGCTGCAGCGCCTCCTTGGCCGGTCCCTCGCCGATCAGGCGCAACTGCACGGGCAGCGCTCGACCGTCTCGCGCGGAGGCCTCACGCACCCGCCCCATGGCCTCGATGAGCACCTCGAGGCCATTGGCCTCGCCGTGCCCGCCGAAGTACATCAGCGACAGCGGCACCTCCGGGGGGCCCACCGACGGGGGTGATGGGGCCGGATAGTCGGCCAGGTCGACCCCGTTGGAGAGCCATACCACCCGTTCGGCCGGCACGCCCCGCGGGACGATGTAGTCCCGCGCCCGGGGCAGCAGCGTGAGCACGCGCCGGGCGCGCCGGTAGAGGAAGGTCTCGAGCGTGCGCATGGCCCGGGTCATCGGGCTGCCGTCGCGCAGCCGCCCCATGTCGACCAGGGTCTGCGGCCAGAGGTCGCGAACCTCGAAGACGAACGGCACCCCATGGCGCCTGGCCAGCCACCAGCCGGCCAGGGCGGCGAAGGGATGGACACTCGAGCCGATGATCAGGTCGGGGGGCTCGAGACCGGCAAGCCGCGCGGGACGAATCGCCTGCCGTGCATACTCGAGCATGCTCTTCATGCGTCCGCCGCCGTTGCCGCGGTAGCTCGAGGTGCGCAGCCACAGGAAGGGCACGCCATCGCAGCTCTCCAGCCGCGTCTGCTCGCCGTCGCCCAGCCGCTGGTGGCCACTGGGATGATCGACGCTGGCGGCGATCAGGGTGGCCTGCCAGCCGTAGGCCGGCAGGTGGCGTGCCAATTGGAAATGGCGCGCACCGCCGGCCACTTCCGGGTGCTTGGCATAGTGATTGAGTATCCAGACGTGTCGCATGGGGGCCTCGGGTCAGCCGGAAAGGGCGCGGTAGGTATCGAGCAGCTTGTCTTGCTCCTGCTGCCAGTTGTAGCGCTCGGCCACGGCACGCTGCCCGTTGGCGCCCATCTCGCGGGCCCGTACCGGGTTGGCCACCAGGAAGTCGATGGCCTCGGCGATCGCCGGGGGATCGAGCGGGTCGACGCAGAGCCCGCAGTCGTTGCCGACGACGATCTCCCGCCACAGCGGGAAATCCGAGGCGATCACCGCTACTCCGGCGCTCATGTACTCGAACATCTTCACCGGCAGCGCATCGAGATAGTTGATCACCGGATGCAGGGTGACGAGACCGGCGAGCGAGCCGCCCATCACTCGACGCACGCCGTCACGATCGAGGTAGCCGTGGGCCTCGACCCGCGCCCAACCGGCGTAGGTCATCACCTCCTGTTCCACGGCAAGCTGGTTGAAACTGCCGGCGAGCTGCAGGCGGCACTCCTGATCCACCGACTCCATGGCGCGCACGATCTCGCGGATGCCACGAATCGGCGCGATGCCACCCACATAGCAGACCGAGGGCGGCTCCTCCGGCGAGGCCGCCAGGGTCGGATCGGGCGCTCCGCTGAGTTCGCCCTGCATGGGGAAGTTGTTGACGTCCACCACCCGCGGGTGGAACTCGGCGAAGCGGTCGCGGATGTAGGGTGTCGCGGCAACGACGGCGTCGAAGTCGCCACAGGCCCGGCGCTGGTAGACCTCGACCCCTCGGGACAACATCCGGCTGACGGTACCGTTCAGGTAGTGCTTGGCCAGCATCTGACGCGGCAGGTCCTCGTGGGCGTCATAGACCACGGTACGCCCCTGGCGCTTGAGCCGGCGGCCGATCGGCATCAGTTCGGGATCGTGCAGGTGGTAGACGTCGGCCTGCAGCGAGCGGGCACGCTCCAGCACCCGGCGGGTGGTCTTGAAGATGCGATTCCAGCGCCCCGGGAGCTTGCCGACATCGACGATGCGCACGCCGTCGCGCTGCTCGTCGCCGCGGCCGTCGGCGACCACCAGGGTCACCTCGTGGCCGGCGGCCGCCAGCGAGCGACACTGCTTGAGGAAGATCCGCGTGTCATAGCGGGGATGGGCGGAGGTCAGATGTGCCACTTTCATGATCGTCTCGTCCTTGTGAATCGTCGGCAGCCTCTTGCTGCACGTTCTCGTCTCGGCGACTGGCGTCATCCTGCGTGGCCAGTCGCGTGCAGACCATGGCGTTGGCGAAGGCACCCCAGCCCAGCGCCGGCAATGGCCAGAACACGGGCTTGGCCAGCACCACCAGCAGCAGGCAGACGAAGTTGATGGAGAAGGCGAATACCCACCAGGCGGAGGTGTCGCGGCGATAGACCATGCGATACGCCGCCCCCAGGAAGGCCACCACGGTCATGCCGACATAGAGCACGAAGCCGAGCAGGCCGTAGTTGACCCAGGCCGAGAGCATGCTGTGGGCATAGCCGCCGGTGCCGCCGGCGGCGGTGACATGACCACCAAAATTGCCCAGCCACGGGCTGGCGATGATCTGCCCCAGGGCGCGCCGCCCGAGGTCCTGGCGCGCCATCCAGGAACTGGTCCCGGAGAGGTCCAGCACCTGCAGCTGGCGAGTGCCCGACATCGCCTCGAACTGGCTGGCCACCACCAGCACGGCCAGGGCGAGCACCGCCAGCAGCGTCAGCAGGTACTTGGCGCTCATCCCCGCCCAGACCACCAGCAACACCATGACCAGGGCGAGGAAGGCGTAGAGCTCCGAGCGGGCACCGAGGACGAACATCACGAACGCCCCCATGGCGATCAGGCCGGCCCGCCCCGCGGCGCTCCGGCTCACGGCGATCAGGAAGACGAGCATCACCAGCCCGCTGCGCGCGTAGCCCTGGTAGGTGGAGACGTTGTCGCCGCCCCCAGCCTCGATCATCTGCCGGGCGAAGAACATCAGCTGGCCGGTCGTGACCACGAACAACAGCAGGTAACCGGTCGTCGCCAGGAAGGCGATCCGGAAGGCCTTGGCCAGGGCCAGGGAGTCAAGCGGCACCCGGTAGCCCATCACGAACAGCACCAGCCACAGCACCATCGTCTCCAGTGACTGGATCATCGCCGCGCGCAGCTGGCCGCCTCCCTGGAGGCCGTAGCTGGCAACCGACCAGCACAGCACATAGGTGAAGAAGGCCATGACCAGCAACGCGAATCCCCGGGTAGCGGAGAACATGACGTGGCGTTGCGACGGCAGCACCACCACGTAGATGCCGAACATCAGCACCGACACCATCCCGAACAGCCCACCGAGGAAGGCGGGGATCAGCCCCAGGGCCACCAGGGTGTGGTAGATCATGAACCCCGGGAACAACACGAAGAAGCCGACGCTGGAGGCGCGTGCGGCCAGGCTGTCACCGGACAGGATCATGGGATGAACTCCACGCCGGACATGCCCCCCTCATGCCGCCAGCACGCGTTCGTAGAGCGCGCGCTGGGCGCCGGTGGTCAGCTCGGAGTTGTGCCATAGCAGGGTGAAGCTGCCGCCCATGGCACGACAGCGGGCCTTGAGGGTGGCGAAGCGCTCGAACGCCTCTTCGCCGTTTCCCAGCCCCAGGTAGAGCGGCGACATCACCGACCCCTCCATGGCGATCAGCGGCCGGATTCGCAGTGGCGGTGCCTCGCGCTTGACCGGGTCGAAGGCCGGATAGTCGAAACAGGTGCCACAGCGGAAACCCGGCGACTCGGCATAGCCCAGGGTGCTGTCGTAGTCCATCTTCGCCTGGGCCCAGCCCTGCAGGGTCAGCGGGGTCTGCCAGCGCAGGTAGTGCATGCGTCCGCCCCACTCGGCCTGCTCGATCCCCTCCTCGGCACACACCCGGCGCAGTCGGGCGGCCTCGTTGGCCAGCTCCTTGGGGTTGCGGAAGGTATGGTAGCTGGGGTGCAGCCCGATCTCGTGCCCCCGGGCGTGAATCCCCCTGAGCAGTTCCCGGATCGCCGGATGCTCCGGTTCGTAGTCGGCGTCCTTGCGCGGGTCGGTGCGACCGCAGATGAAGTAGAAGGCGCTGGTCAGGCCGTAGCGCTCCGAGAGGTCCATCAGCCAGTCGAAGGTATTGAGCGGATCGAGGGGATGCAGGCGTCGCCGCGTGGTCAGCCGTACCCAGGGGCCGAGCAGCAGCGCCTGGGGGCGGTGATGCAGCAGGGTGTCCCCCAGCATCACCCGGGCCAGCTTGACGTCGCGCGCGAAGCCGTAGCGGCTGGGACGGTCGACATCGTGGGTGGGCCGCATCCGGAAGGCGTGGCGCCGCAGCGTCACATCCGGCCACTGGCAGCGAATCACCTGGCCGAGCACCGCCAGCCACTCGTCGACCACCGGGCGATCCAGGTAACCGTGTCGGCCGGCATGGGAGGCACTGGCCGGGAAGCGGCAGTGGCGGTCCAGGGTCTCGACCTCCACCTCCTCCTGGCGGCTCAGCATCCAGTAGGCAAGCCCGAGGATATCGTAGTGGATGGCCAGGCCGCCGGGGGCCGGCTCCACCAGCGGCCGGGGCAGGCTGTCCGCTCCCGGCGCCGGCAGTGGCAGGTCGAGGGGGGCGGTGAAGCCTTCGGCGGCGGCGTCCCAGTGTGCGTGAGGCAGGTCCCCTCCGCGCAGGAAGAAGCCCGACTGGAGGCGGTCGAACAGCAGTTGGCCCGGCGCCCCGTCCAGCGTCATCACCAACCGCTCGGGGCCATCGCGTTCCAGTCGCAGGGGCAGACCGAAGCGCTCGTCGAGCACTCGCTCTAGCCAGGCGAGCAACGGGTCGGCGCCGGCCACTGACGAGCCGGTGACCACGTCCGCCGTCGTGGTGGCAGGGGCGAGTGGCGAACGAGGGATCGTGGCAGCGCCCGTCCGAGGCGCCGGCTGTGGGCCATGCAGTGCAGTCATGTCGTTCACTTGGATTCCCTCTTCAACAGGGTACGTGCCGTCACATAGGCTTCCCGGGCCAGCTGGCGCATGCCGCGCTGGCTGATCGCGAAGTGGCAGACCAGCCGCCCACCCCAGGCTTCCTTCATCTCCGCCACCGGCGGAATGTTGGCACCAATGAAGTCGAACACCGTGCAGCCCTGCGCCTCGAAGAACGCCAGGGCTTCCTCGGCCACCAGATTGTTGACGCCATCCTTCATGGCCTCGGTCTTCATGCCCGCCGACCAGGCCAGCGCATGCCCGCCGGAGGCATAGAGACAGACCCGGGTACCCATGGGCTCGCCCCGCGCATTGCGGGCCAGAAAGCAGACGAAGTGATCCGGCCCCATCAGCTTGGCGAGACGCTCGAGCTCGGCGGTCTCCAGGCGGTAATCGAATCCCTTGCGAGCCTCGGGTCCCGACAGACACCCCGCCACCGCGGCATAGTCGTCGCTCACCTCGCAGCGGTAATCGAGTCGGCGACACTTGCGTGCCTTCTTGCGGGCGCTGGGGTCGATACGCGCCTCGCGCCCGGCGATCTCCAGGTGGTAGGTGAAGCGCGGTCGTGCCGACATCTGCGCCCACTCGAAGGGCCGGACATCGTCGGCCACCGGGGAGAGGCTGAGGCTGCCCCCCAGCCCCGTCTCGCGCAGCCGTTCGGCCAGACGAGTCAGCGCCATCCGCTTGCGCCGATTGATCGAGGCCGGGCGCTCGCTGCTGCACTCGAAATGGATCGGCAGATAGGGGTTGCGTGGCGGCGTAACCAGCCGTCCGCGCCGGTTGTGGTAGAGCACGGTATCGAGCCGCCAGGCATCGCCCTTGTCGGGGGTCAGCGTCACGTGCTCGGCCTCGAGTCCCCACTGCTGCTCGTTGAACTCGATCCACCCGGGGTGGAACAGGGGGTCACCATTCATGCGCCTTCCTTATCACTCAAGATCCATCCTGGAACCAGCGAATCAGATACTGTCGATCGGTCCTCATTACCGCGTCGTGATAGCGCTCCACGGGAACGAAACCCAGTTTCTCGGCGGACGCCAGGGACGCATCATTGTCGAGCGAAATGCGGGACGAGATGCCCTTGAACCCCTGCGTTTCGAAATGGTGAATGGCCATCCTCCTGAGCTCGGATGCCACCCCCCGTCCCGTCATGTCTGGACTGACCCCGATGAAGCCCTCATGGATCGTCTGATCGGCAATGTCTCTTCTGTTGACATAGAACATGTTCATGCCCACCACTCGCGCCTGCCCCCGATGCCGCGCGACGGCGACCAGCGTCATCTTTCCGCCGAGCAATCGGCATACAGTCCTCATCACCCAGCTGGGCCGTCTTCCCTCGTGCAGCGAGGCATAGAGCGCCATCACCTGGCGATACTCACCTGCCTCCATGCCTCTGTAGACGATGCCCTCCCTTGTCCCGCAGCCGATTCCGGAAACCTGGCGGCCCGCCACCAGGTTTCTCAGCACTACCATGACCCCGCCACAAACGGCATGCAGCCTCCTGAAATGCCTCATCATGGTTCCCTCTCCTCATGCCGACTGACGATCAAGCGCCGCCCCCTTGTCCTACCGGACCCGCCACCATGTCCACCCGGCCGCCAGCGGCGTCACGACCGCGATGAACCAGATCAGGTCCATGACGCCCTGGTGGTACAGGACGATCAGCGGCAGGGTGATGGCGGTGAACATCAGCAGGTTGACGAGCTCGTAGCCCATGCTCCTGGCGAATGAAACCCCTGCCTTGTTGAAGAACCATGCCTGCTGAAGGAGATAGACGAGGGCGCTGACCAGGGAGAAGACGAGAACGGCCATGTCCGCACCGGCACCGGCCATGAACAGGACGAACAGCAGGCCGAAACGGGCAACGAGCATGAGCAGTTGGGCCAGCATGGCATCTCGCTGCAGCTCCAGTACGCTGGCCAACATGGACAAGGGGGACCACTGGAACTGGATGTAGATCCACGGCAGCATCCACTGGGCATAGACGCCGGCCTTGCGCCACTGCTCGCCGAAGATCATGGCGAAGAGCTCCGGCCCGATGACCATGAGGCATACCAGGGGAGGAATCCCGAGGACGGCGAGTTTCCGATGCAGGGACTCGACCAGCGGCGAGAGCCGGTGCTGTCGCCTGGCCTCGGGGGCATGGGCCAGGAAGACGCTGCCGATGGCATGGCCCACCAGGCTGATCGGCATGGTCAGGATGCGCAGTGTCAACCCGTAGAGCCCCGCTACCGTGGCACCGTAGAGGGCAATGAAGACGATGGGGGCCAGTTGCAGGCTGCCGGTGTTGAACAAGCCGGTCCAGGTCGAGTAGATCGGAAAGTTGCTGTAGCGGCGGGCCTGCCGCGCCACGCCCTTCAGGGAGCAGTGCCTGAACTGCGGTCGCCTGACGGCAGACAGCGCGAGGCCAGTGGCACCGATCCCCTGCCCCGTGGCCTGACCTCCCAGCAAGGCAACGGGCCCGAGCGGCGCGGCCCCGATCTGGATCCCCAGCATGCCCAGCGCCTGCCAGATCCGTGTCCGAGCCACATGGGCGAAGTGCCGCGAACGAACCGCCCACTTGTTGAAGACCTGGTAGGTCCCGACGAACAGCACCCCCACGGGTACCAGCCACAAATACTCGGCAAGCTCCGGCGTGCCGAGCGTCGCCGCCATCGCCTCCGCCCAGAGCAGGACCCCGAGCAGGGCAACTCCCGCGGTCAGCAGCACGCAGAGCAGGCCCACCAGCACCAGGTTGGCGGCGTCCTGGTCCTCTTCGGGAAGCGGAATGGCCAACTCGTAACGCCCGGCCGCCACCACCGTGAACAACGCCAGGAAGGCGGTGAAGACGGCCAGCAGGCCGAAATCGTCCGGGGTATAGAGACGCGTCAGCAGGGGCGCCGCCAGCACCGCCAGCAGCTGCGCTCCTGCCGTGCCTCCCACCAGCACGCTCACCCCGCGGGCGAAGGCATGAGTGGGAAGCAGCCGGCGGGCCGGGGCGGCAAGACGGTTCAGCACGCGCCGCCCCCCTTGCTTATCCCGACGACCATCACAGCAGGGCCTCCTGGAGTGCCGTGACGATCCGGTGCTGATCGTCGGCGCCCAGGTAGGGGTGCATCGGCAGGCTGATCACCCGTCGGGCGGCCGCATTACCCACCGGCAGGTCGGCACAGGGGTCGGCCACCGCCGGCTGCTGGTTGAGCGGGATCGGATAGTGCACCGCGGTCGGAATGCCCGCCTCGTCCAGCCGCGCCAGCACCAGTTCACGGTCCTCCACTTCCAGGGTGTACTGGGCGTAGGCACTGGTGTTGTGACGCTCCACATGGGGCGCCTCGAGTCCCGCGGCGCCGAGCAGTCGTCCGTAGCAGTCGGCGACCTTCTCGCGCAGCAGCAGTTCCTCGTCGAGGATCTCCAGCTTGGGCAGCAGGATGGCCGCCTGCAGGGTGTCGAGCCGGCTGTTGATGCCGACGCGCACATGGTGATAGCGGCGGTCCTGGCCGTGACGGGCGATCTGCCGGAGCACCGCCGCCAGGTCGTCGTCGTCGGTGAAGAGCGCCCCGCCGTCGCCGTAGCAGCCCAGCGGCTTGCTGGGGAAGAAGGAGGTGGTGGCAATCGAGGAGAGGCTCCCCGAGCGACGCCCCCGGTAGGTGGCACCGAAGCTTTGCGCCGCATCCTCGATCACCGGGATGCCGTGCCGCCCGGCGACGGCGTTGATGGCATCCATGTCGGCGCACTGGCCGTAGAGCGAGACCGGGATGATCGCCCGGGTACGCGGGGTGATCGCCGCCTCGAGCTTCGCCGGGTCGAGCAGATAGGTACGCGGATCGATGTCCACGTAGACCGGACGGGCGCCCAGCAGGGCCACGGTCTCGGCGGTGGCGATGTAGGTGAAGCCCGGCGTGATCACCTCGTCGCCGGGGCCGATGCCGAGCGCCATCTGGGCGATCTGCAGCGCATCGGTACCATTGGCACAGCTGATGCAGTGGCGGACGCCGACGTAATCGGCCAGGCGCGCCTCCAACTCCTCCACTTCCGGCCCGAGGATGTACTTGCCATGCTCCAGCACCTTGCGGATGCCCTCGTTGATGCGGTCGCGGATCCGCAGCTGCTGGGCCTTGAGGTCGATGAAGTCCATGTGTGTCGCTTCCCCTTGGGTTGGGCTCAGGCCGGGTGGCAGGTGACGGTGCGGCGGTCGAGGCGATAACGGTCGCCGGTGTGCGGGCAGATCGCCTCCCCCTCGCCCTCCAGCGGCAGGTCCAGGCGCTCGCCGTGGCGGCTCATCCAGCCGACCTGGCGTCCCGGCACCCCCACCACCAGGGCGAAGTCCGGCACGTCGCGGCTGATCACGGCCCCGGCGCCGACGAAGGCGAAGCGGCCGATGGTGACGCCACAGACGATGGTGCAGTTGGCCCCCAGGGTGGCGCCTTCGCGCACCAGGGTGTCGCGAAACTCGTCCTTGCGCTCGACCAGCGCGCGCGGGTTGTGGACGTTGGTGAACACCATGCTCGGGCCGCAGAACACCCCCTCTTCCAGGGTGACGTTATCGTAGACCGAGACGTTGTTCTGCACCTTGCAGTCATCACCGATCACCACCCGGTTGCCGACGAAGACGTTCTGGCCAAGCGACACGCCGCGGCCGATGCGCGCACCGCCGCAGACATGGACGAAGTGCCAGACCCTGGAGCCGGCGCCGATCTCGGCGCCCTCGTCGACGATGGCGCTGGGATGTATCTCTGCCCGTGATCTCTGCATGTCCATGTCCGACCTCACAACGCGAAGCGATTGAGACAGGGGTGCGCCTCACCCGTGGCCGGCCGCTCGGGGGTGGCGCCGCGGATGGCGTCGACGGTCTCGATGCAGTGGCGGGCCTGTGCGATGCCGTAGCCGCGGCCGGCGAGGATCTCCCGATAGCTCACCGTGTGCAGATCGGTGAAGCCGCCCGAGAACTCGATCTCGCGGCCCTCGCAGAGGATCGAGCGGTAGGTGGTCTGCCGGCCCTCGACGCTCGAGGGCAGGTCGTTGGTATCGATGGAGAGGAACCAGCGTACCCGCGCCTTCTCGTACTCCAGGTAACCGGCGGCGCGGTGGTCATCGGCGTAGTGGAGCACGTTGCGCTCCAGGTCGCCGAACACGAAATGCAGCATGTCGAAGAAGTGCACCCCGATGTTGGTGGCCACGCCGAAGGACTTGCGCGGGTCGCCCTTCCAGCTCTCGTGGTACCACTTGCCGCGGGACGTGATGTAGGTCAGCTCGACGTCATGCTTGTCGTGGCGTGCCTCGGCGGCGACCCGCTCCCTCAGTTCGAGGATCGAGGGATGGTGGCGCAGCTGGAGGATGTTGTAGACCCGCTTGCCGGTCTCCTGCTCGACGCGCTCGAGCTCGTCGAGCAGGGCCGGCGTGGGCACCAGCGGCTTCTCGCAGATCACGTCGCAGCCCAGGCGCAGCCCGGCGGCGATATGGGCGTGATGCAGGTGGTTCGGCGAACACACCGCCACGTAGTCCAGGGCGGTATAGGGATCGCGCCGGCGTTGCCAGGCGTGCTCCTGGAAGCGCTCGAACTCGGTGAAGAACTCGCTGTCCGGCGAGACGGAGTCGATGACCCCCACCGAGTCATTGATGTCATAGGCCACCGCCAGATGGTTGCCGGTCTCCTTGATGGCCTTCATGTGGCGCGGTGCGATGTAGCCGGCAGCGCCGATCAGTGCGAAGTATTTCATGGCGTGTTCCTTGTGCTCATGGGTCATGTCGGGGCTGGCCTCAGGCCTTGACCACCTTGTCGATGTCATCGCCACGATAGATGCCGCGGGTGTCGACGATCAGCCGGGCATGGGCCCGGATCATGTCGTAGTCGAAGCGGTCGTGGTCGGTGGCCAGCACCACGGCGTCGTATTCGGCCAGGGCGGTGGGGGTGAGCGGCACGCTCTCGAGGTCGAAGTGATGCTCACGCATGGTCGGGAACACCGGCACGTGGGGGTCGCTGTAGGCCACCTCGGCACCTCGGTCGCGCACCAGCTCCATGATCTGCACCGAGGGCGATTCGCGCATGTCGTCGACGTTCTTCTTGTAGGCGATGCCCAGCACCAGCACCCGGCTGCCCTTGAGCGCGCGGCCCTGCTGGTTGAGCCCCTCCATCAGCTTGCCGACCACGTACTCCGGCATGCCCTGGTTGATCTCGCCGGAGAGCTCGATGAAGCGGGTGTGCAGGCCATACTCGCGGGCTTTCCAGGTGAGGTAGAAGGGGTCGATGGGAATGCAGTGCCCCCCCAGCCCCGGGCCGGGATAGTAGGGGGTGAAGCCGAAGGGCTTGGTGGCGGCGGCGTCCACCACCTCGAAGATATCGATGCCCATGCGGTCGGCGACCACCTTCATCTCGTTGACCAGGCCGATGTTCACCGCCCGGTGGATGTTCTCCAGCAGCTTGGTCATCTCGGCGGCCTTGGTCGAGCTCAGCGGCACCACCCGGTCGATGGCCGGGCGGTACAGCGCCACGCCCACCTCGCGGCAGGCCGGGGTGTGGCCACCCACCACCTTGGGAATGGTGCGGGTCTCGAAGTCGGGGTTGCCCGGGTCCTCGCGCTCCGGCGAATAGACCAGGAACAGCTCACGGCCGACCACCAGGCCACCCTCCTCGACCCGAGGCAGCAGCTCCTCCTCGGTGGTGCCGGGGTAGGTGGTACTCTCCAGCGAGATCACCTGCCCTTCACGCAGGTGGCCCTTGAGGGCATCCACGGTATCGATCACGAAGCTCATGTCGGGCTCGCGATACTTGTTGAGCGGGGTCGGCACGCAGAGGATCACGGCATCGGCCTCGGCGACACGGGTGAAGTCGGCGGTGGCCTCGAAGCCGGCGTCACGGGCCCGGGAGACTCGTTCGCCGGGGATATGCTCGATGTAGCTGCTCCCGGCGTTGAGCCGCTTGACCTTGGCCGGGTCGATGTCGATGCCCAGCACCCGATAGCCGATGTCGCTGTAGCGCAGCATCAATGGCAGGCCCACATAGCCGAGCCCGACGATCCCGATCACGGCATCCTTGCGCTCCAGCCGGTCAATCACTCGATCTTTGATAGTGGTCATGACGCTTCCATGGTGTGGTGTGAGGGGTTGATGAATGCCCCGACGGTGCGGGGCAGCCCGGCAATCGGCCACCGTGCCTGCAGGCCTAGCCGTTGGTGGTCTTGTAGGCGTAGTGGTAGTAGCCATAGCCGTAACTGGTGGCCGCCTTGCGCTCGATGGCGTTGAGGATGCCGCCCTTGACCTCGACCCCGCTGCCCTCGAGGCGGCGGATCGCCACATCGATCTCCCGCGGCGGATTGAGGCCGAAGCGCGCGACCAGCAGGGTGGTACCGCTCTGGTGACCGATCACGGCGGCATCGGTCACCGCCAGGACCGGCGGGGTGTCGATGATCACCAGGTCGTAGGCCTCGCCGAGGGCGTCGAGCAGGCGGCCGAAGCGATCGCTCATCAGCAACTCCGCCGGATTGGGCGGTGCCTTGCCACGGGCCACATAGCTCAGGCCGTTGATCGGCGATGGCCGGATGACCTCATCGGGCTCGCACTTGCCGGCCAGCACCTCGGAGAGCCCGCCCTCGCTCGCGGCGTTGAAGGCACTGTGCACGTGCCCCTTGCGCATGTCGGCATCCAGCACCAGCACGCGTTGCCCGCCCTGAGCGATCACCGCGCCGAGGTTGACGCTGATGAAGCTCTTGCCGATGTTCGGGCTGGGGCCGGTGATCATCAGCCGGTTGTTCGGTGCCTCGAGCATGGCGAAGTGCAGGCTGGTACGCAGGCCCCGCAGGGCCTCGACCGAGGTGTCGTCGGGGGAGTTCTGGGCCAGCACGCCGCAGGCCACCTCGCGGCCACGCTTCTGGTTCCGCCGCTTGAAGCGACGCACCAGCTTCTGCTGGTCCTCGGAGAGCGGCACGGTGGCATAGACCGGCAGCCCCAGCTCCTCGATCTGCTCGGCGCTCTCCACCCCCCGATTGAAGATGCTGCGCACCAGCACGAAGGCCACCGACAGGAAGCCACCGATCAGGGTGAAGAGCGCCACCGTGACCGGCTTGCGTGGCTCCACCGGCCCCGGCTGGGCCACGGCGTCGTCGAGGATGCGCACATTGCCCACGGTACTGGCCTTGGTGATGCTCATCTCCTGGATCTTGTTGAGCAGCTGTACGTAGACCTGCTGGGTCACCTCCACGTCCCGGGACATGCGCAGGACCTGCTGCTGGGTCTCGGGCAACGCATGGATCTGCTCGTTAAGCCGTTCGCGGCTCTGCTCCAGGTTCTCGCGCTTCTCCATCAGTGCCGCGTAGGTCGGGTGCGCACCGTTGTAGCGTCGGCGGATCTCCGCCAACTCCATCTCCAGCTCGCTGAGCTGTGCCTCCAGTTCGACCAGCTGGTTGAGCACCGACTGGGTCTCCAGCGACAGATCGACGCTGTCATGCTCCATGCGATAGGCATTGAGGGCGTCCTCGGCGGTGGCGAGTTCGCTGCGCACCTGGGGCACCTGCTCCTCGAGGAACTCGAGGCTCTGTTCCGCCTCGGCGCTCTGACGCTCGACGTTCTGGGTCAGGTAGATCCGAGCGATCACGCTGAGGGTACGCCGGGCGCGCTCCGGATCCTCGTCGGTCAGGGTCATGTTGAAGACCCCGCTGTCGCGGCCGCGCTGACCGACGCTGAAGCGCGAGCGCAGGTCATTGATCGCCGCCAGGCGGGTTCGCCTGACGAGGGTGAACTCGGCCCCCTCGCCGGCTTCCAGCTCTGCCACACGCAGCGCCACCTGGCCATCGAGGAAGGACTCGTCCTCGCCGACGCGCCCCGCGCCGAGCAGTTCGTCATCGTGATAGAGGCGATAGCGACCCGGTTCGGCAGCCACCAGCCGGAAGGCGCGGCCGAGCCACTCCGGATCGGCCTGGAAATCACCGACATTGAGGTACTCGCCGGCCCACACGCTGCGCCCGGCAAAGCCGGGACGCTCCATGCCCCGGCGCACCAGGAAGTTGCCGACCACGGCCAGACGGGTCGGGATCACCACGATATCGAGCCGCTCCTGGTCCACCGCCTTGCCCAGCACCATGCGTGAGCGCAGGATCTCGAGTTCGGCTTCGGTCTTGGGCTCCTCGCCGAGGATGGAACGCACCTCGGCCAGCGGGTTGCTGAGTCCAGTCTTGCCCTCCACCTGGACCAGCGCGTCGGCACGGAAGATCGGCGTGATCAGTTGCACGTGGATGATGGCCGCCAATGCGCACAGGGCGGTGACGGCAACGATCAGCCACTTGCTGTCCAGCAGCACACCGAACAGTCGCCCCAAGTCGATATCGTCGTGTGCAGGGCGTGAGCCCGTCTTGATGTCTTTCGCCATGGAAGAGTCCTGAACGGATGGATCGATGACCTCGCCTCGGCTCCGGTCACTCCCGGAACCCATCTAGCTCGCTGCCCATCCGGGTGGTCTGGTAGAGGCTGCTGACCGTGGGCAGCAGCTGACGGATCACGCGGTTCCAGCGACCCAGTGGCGTGGTGGTGACATAGATCACGTCGGTCGGCTGCAACTCGAACTCGGTGCCGAGCATCAGGGCCGTGGCGTTGCGCGCATCGAGCTGATAGACGGTGGCCAGCTTGTCGCTCTCCGGCGAGGCCCGGCGGATGACGAAGATCCCGGATGCGCTGGCGCTGCCCTCGTTGATGCCGCCGGCTTCCGACAGGGCATCGGTAAGGGTCAGGCGACTGCCCCCCATCGGCAGGCTCTGGGCATCGCGCACCTCGCCCATCACGTAGACCTTCTGATTGGCGTTGTCACGGACATGCAGCAGGTCACCGTCCCGCAGCAGCCGGTTCTGGGTCAGTCGGCCGTTGTTGAGCATGTCGTGCAGCGAGAGCCGGATCTCCTCTCCCTCCCGGGTCAGGATCACCTCGTGCCAGTTGGCCTCCTCGGTCGGCCCACCAGCCAGGTTGATGGCGTCCAGCACCGTCAGCGGCACGTTGCGAATCGGCATCGGCCCCGGCTCGGCCACCGCGCCGGTGACGTTGACCTTCTGGGAGTTGAACTCGGCGACCCGCACCTCGACCTGCGGCATGGCCACATAGGGCTCGAGCCCCCGGGTGATGATGTCCCGCACCTCGGCAACGGTCAGGCCAAGGGCATCGATGTGGCCGATGTAGGGATAGAAGACGGTACCGTCGTTGTGCACGATGTTGCCCGACTCCGCGGCGCTGCGCTCGCTGCCCGCCGGGATCGTCAGTTCCGGGTGGTCGTAGACGATGATGCTCAGCACATCGCCCTTGCCGATCCGGTACTCGTAGGCACCGATGTCGCCGCGCAGCGACTCGCTGACTCGGCCGACCTCGTCCTGGTCGGGGTCGATGCCGTCACGCCGCAGGGCGCGCACCAGCCCGAAGGTGATGGGCTCGACATCCACCAGGTCATCGATGGGGGCCGCATCCGTGCGGTAGTCGACATGCCCGCCGGGCGCGAAGGCGCACCCCTGCAGGGCGATCAGGCCGGAGGCCAGCACTGCTCCGGCCATCATCCGGCGCATCCGATTGGGCGTCATTACGCTACTCACTCAAGCCGTTATCATTACCTTCCCTGATGCCGATGCGACCTCAGCGGTAACAACATCCTCTTCTCGTCTCGATGACACTATCATTTCAAAAAAACAACACCAATTAACAATATTAAATTTTTCGAAACTGACGTTATCAAACGCACTCAAAGTAGCAAATTGGCGACATTCAAAATCGGCGTTGTCGCAAAAATTACACACCTCGTGCGGGCAGCAACCCGAGACAGCCCAGCCACCATCGGGGCGCCTCGGGAGGCCGGAAGCGCAGCGCCGGGCCCGGCCCCGGGCACGCTACCGCCACAGGGTTATCAGACCATCCCTGATGCCTGGGCCGCCAGCGGGCAGCAGCGTACCGACACTCTGGCGCAAAAAGCCGAATGGCGATGAATGACCGATCAGGTATAGAGTCCGACGAGGGCTTCCGGATCCCTGGACGCCATCAGTGGAACGAAGAAAGCATAATCCCTTTTGACTACATGTCATCCCTAATGTTTTCAATTTTTCAATTTATTACCATTGATTACAAAATGAATAACTAGGAAATTATTGGTTTCTTTCTCCTTGTCAATGAGTCGTGTATTACATCTTTCTTCTGAGACAAATTGAGCTCTTGGCCATGTGCAAGGCGCCTTCAGCGGGGCGAATCGGGACAGGGCGCCCAGGCATGTGCCGTACCGGACCGGCTCCATCCAGCTCCAGCCCGGAGCCTTTCCGGCCCAACCACAGGAGTACGACCCCATGATCCACCCCTTGACTCCCTCGAGAAGGACCGTCGCCGTTGCGGGAATCGCACTGATGATGCTGTCGCCGCTCGCCCTCGCCCAGCAGGCCTCCGGCACCGGCCAGGCCGATGCGGCGGGCAGCGCCGACCTCGGCAGCGGCGCATCGGTCGATGCCGGCGCTTCAGCCAACGCCAACCTGGGCGCCGGCAACACCCAGACTCCCGGGGCGCCCGGCAACTCGGGCGACACCCCGGCCCCCGGCGCGGTCGCGGGAGGTGGCGTGACCGCCGGCGGTGGCGCCTCGGGCGACGCCCCCGGAAACTCCGGTGACGCCATTGCCGGCGCCATCGACAAGGGCGCCGTGGGCATCGGCGTCGTGACGGGCGCTACCGGCGGTACGGGTACGGGTACGGGGACCGGCACAGGTACCGGCACCCGCTGATGGACGACGACACTCGGCGCCACCCACGACGCCTGCAACACCAGGGCCGCCGCAAGGCGGCCCTGGTGTGTCATTACCTGCCACTCGCCCTGGGCCTCGGGCTGACCGGCTGTGTTCAGGGCGGGGGACTGACGCCCATGGGCGAGTCCCTGGTCGCCCCCTGGCGCACCGGTGACGCGGCCGAACGCGCCGAGGCCCTGCCCTATGCATCGCTGGTCGTGACCAGTGAAGGCAACGAAGCCCTGATGGTCATGGCCTACCGCAGCGGCGGCAACGGGCGCGACACCTACTGGCAGGCCGGTGACCGCGCCACCCTCCACCTGCGGGATGGCCTGCCCATGACCAGCGCCGGCTTCGATGCCGCCCTGCTCGGCCAGTTGCGCGACGCCCCCGGCGACGCCGGGCGCTATCGCCTGCATGCTCACTGGCGGGATGGTGACGGGACGGAACACCTGGCCACGGCCAACGCCAGCCTGGAGTGTGGGACTCCCCGTCCACTGGCACTGCCGTTGACGACCCTCGCCCTCGAGCGCTGCACCGAGCGCCTGAGCTGGCAGGGGGGAGGCCGCACCATCAACCGGCTCTGGCGCGACCCGGTCAGCCGGCGCATCTGGGCCGGTGACGTCACCGCCTGGCCCGACGGGCAGCGCCTCCGCTGGCAGGTGGCGCGCCCCTGGTGGACCGATGCAGAGGACGCCGCCACCTCACATGCCGGCGCCGGAGAGGCACCGGAGTGACCCTTGGCCGCCGCCACGAGACACCACCATGCTGGATAAAGAAACCTTCCATCACCGCTCGCCGACCGGCCTGGCCCGTCGCCTGGCGCTGGCGGCCCTGCTGCTCGGCCTGCCACCGAGTGCCTCGAGCGATTCACCCCGCCTTTCGGAGTACTGGCTGTCCCGCGGCACCCAGCCCGATCATCCCGCCTTCGCCTACTATCTCCGCCGGGAGCATCTCGCGCCTCAACGACGCCAGGCCCTGAGACTCCAGGAGGAACTCGCCACCCTGGCCACCCTCGGCAGGCTCGACGGTCGGCCAGCGATGGCTCGGGCCCTGACCGACTGGCAGACGACGATCGGCGCTCTGTTCCGGGAGGGTGGCCGCACCCCGGAACGGGCCGACCTGGCCGCCCTGCTCGCCGCGCCACGCCACGATCCACGGGTATCGGCTCTCAGCACGGCCGGCCAGTGCGAGCCGCCCGACTGGGTAGAGCTGTGGACCTTCGGCGGCGTGGCCCGCCGCCCCTGGTCGCCCGGCATGACGCTGCGGCAGGCGCTGCGGGAACAGCCCGCGGCACACTGGCGGGCCGCCGACGAGGCCTGGCTCGTCGGCCCCCAGAGCCCGCCCCGGCGACTGGGCATCGCGGCCTGGAACGGCGAGGAGAGCCCCCTGGTGCCGGGCAGCCGGATCGTCCTGCTGCTCGCCGGCGATAGTCAGGAGGCCGACTGGGTGAACCGCACCCTGCCGGGCTTTCTCGCCTCGCGACTGCCTGGCGTGAGCTGTGACAGCTTCGGCTTCACCGATACGGATGTCGGCCAGACCCCATGAATGGACTCCAACGGCGCCGCCTGCTGCGTTCACCGCTGGCTCTGACGGTCGGCCTGGCGGCAACCGCCGCCCAGGCCGATCTCGGCCAGGGCGACTTCGGCGGCATCGGCCTGATGCAGACGCCCACGGCCCGCATGGCCCCACTCGGCGACTTCGCCTTCTCCTTCTCGCGCACCGCGCCCTATCGACGCTACAACCTCTTCTTCCAGCCGGCCGAGTGGCTGGAGGCCGGCTTCCGCTATGTGGAGGTCGAGAACCGCCAGTACCTGGCGGCGACGGAGGATCGCAACAACCTGGACAAGGGCATCGACGTGAAGCTGCGCCTGCGCGAGGAGAACCGCCGCTGGCCCCAGCTCGCCGTGGGGATACGCGACATGGGGGGCACCGGCCTGTTCGGCGCCGAGTACCTGGTGGCGAACAAGCGCTGGCACGATGTCGATGTCAGCCTGGGGATCGGCTGGGGCTATCTGGGCAACCAGGATGATTTCGCCAACCCCCTGGCACGACTTGACGATCGCTTCGATCGACGCTCGGGCTTCAGCCCGGGTGACGACGGCGGCACCCTCAACCTGGGCAGCCTGTTCAGCGGACCGGCGGCCGTGTTCGGGGGCATCGAGTACCAGACGCCCTGGGACCCCCTGGTCCTGCAGCTCGAGCTCGAGGGCAACGACTATCAGCGGGAACCCCAGCGCAACGACCAGCGCCAGGACTCGAGGATCAACCTCGGTGCGCGCTATCGACTGAGCGATGGCATCGAGCTCAGGGCCGGCTGGCAACGCGGCAATACCGCCATGCTCGGCATCTCGCTCTCCACCAACCTGGCGACCCTCTCCCAGGCCAAGCGCGATCCGGCGCCGGCCGCGCTGGGCCCGGCCCCCGCCGAGCACACCCGGGACTGGCAGGCCCTGAGTCGCGAACTCGCCGACAACGCCGGCATCGACGTCCATCGGCTACGCCAGGACGGTAACGCGGTGATCGTCGAGGGCGAACCGGCGCGTTATCCGTCGCTGGCCCAGAGTGAGCAGCGTGCCGGACGGATACTGCACAACCAGTTGGCCAGCGAGGTGGAGACCTTCCGCTTTCGCTGGCAGGAGCGAGGGCTAGCGCTGCGCGAGAGCGTGCACGAGCGCAGCGCCCTGGTGGCGGCGGTCGCCTCGGCCGATGACACCGTGGACCACCGCCACGGTATCTATGCCCACGGTGCCCTCCGGCCGGCCCAGGGGCGGATTCTCCACGAGAACGACCCGCGCCGCTTCAGCTACAGCCTGGGCCCGGTGCTCGAACAGAACTTCGGCGGCCCCGATGGCTACCTCTATCGCCTCTCCGCCAACCTGGACAGCGAGTACCGCCTGGGTGCCGGCAACTGGTTCTCCGCCACCCTGGCCTACACCCTGGCCGACAACCTCGACAACTACCGCTACCTTGCCGACTCGCAACTGCCACGGGTGCGGACCCATATCGGCGACTACCTGGCCGAGACCGACATCGGCATCAGCAACCTGCAGTACAGCCACACCGCCCGCCTCGGCAGCGACTGGTACGCCATCGGCTATGGCGGCCTGCTCGAGACCATGTTCGCGGGCGTCGGTGGCGAGCTCCTCTACCGCCCCTTCAACGGCGATGTCGCGGTGGGACTGGACGTCAACTGGGTCAAGCAGCGCGACTTCGACCAGCGCCTGGCGCTGCGCGACTACAGCACCTGGACCGGCCACCTCACCGGCTACTGGCGGACCGGCTTCGAGGATGTCCTCGCCAAGGTCAGCGTGGGCCGCTACCTGGCCGGCGACCTTGGCGTCACCGTCGACCTGTCGCGGGAGTTCGACTCCGGGGTGCGGCTGGGGGGCTGGACCACCATCACCGATGCCGGCAGCGATTTCGGCGAAGGCAGCTTCGACAAGGGGCTCTACCTGTCGCTGCCGCTGGATGCCTTCTTCGTGCACTCGACCCGCCAGCGTGCCCGGCTGGCGTGGCAACCACTCAGCCGTGACGGCGGTGCTCGCCTGGCCAGGCGCTTCGAGCTCCACGCGCTGACCGAGGAGCGCCAGATGGGCCGCTACTGGCGGGATTACGACGCCGCCATGCGCTAGGCAAATCCAACGGCAACGATCGGGTAGGGAGATGACGGGGCGCCGGCGATAGGCGTTGCCACGACTCGTGCGCGTTCAGGCCCACGTCCCGGCCTGGAACCGGCGTTTTGCGTGTCGCCATTCGCACACAAGCGTATATGGATGCTGACACGATACGAATTGAAGCGCACGACCACATCACGTACGTTTCACCCCCTTTCCGCATGATGACCATGATGGACCATGGTCGGAGCCTTCGCCCAGGGAATCGCCGATGGCAGGATACATCGCAGGCTACACATCACGCGGCATCGACCGCCTGACCACGCTTCCGGCCTTCCTGCCGGAGTTCTCCCGGATCGTCGCGATCGGCCCGGGGCGCCCCGCCGCCCTCGATGCCGTCCTCGGCTGGGGCAGCAAGCCCACCGCCCGGCGCGCCCGGCGCCTCGCCAGGCGCCGCGGTCTGCCTTACGTCGCCCTGGAGGACGGTTTCCTGCGCTCCCTGGGACTCGGCGTCACGGGCTTTCAACCCCACAGCCTGGTGGTGGACAGCCGCGGCATCTATTACGACGCCTCGCGCCCCTCCGACCTCGAATGCCTGATCCGCGATGCCGACTTCAGCGCCGCTGAGCTCGACCGTGCGCGCCACTGCATGGCGCTGCTCGCCAGGCATCGCCTGTCGAAGTACAACCACGCGCCCGACCGCCCCCTGCCCGTCGGCGAGCGCCCCCGGGTGCTGGTCGTCGACCAGACCCATGGCGATGCCTCCATCCGATACGGCGGTGCCGATGCCGCCACCTTCGAGACGATGCTCGACGCCGCCCTGCACGAGCATCCCGATGCCGAGATCCTGGTCAAGGTGCATCCGGACGTGATCGCCGGCAAGAAAAGCGGCCACCTGCCGGCCCATGCCGACCACCCGCGCTGCCGGCTGATCGCCGAGGATCTCAACCCCTGGGCGCTGTTCGACGCCGTCGACACGGTTCACGTCGTCACCAGCCAGCTCGGCTTCGAGGCGCTGCTGGCCGGCAAGCGAGTGGTCTGTCACGGGCTCCCCTTCTTCGCCGGCTGGGGGCTGACCGAGGACCGCCAGGCCTGTCCCCGGCGCGGCGTGACGCGCTCGCTCGAGCAGCTCTTCGCCGCCGCCTACCTGCGCTACTGTCGCTATGCCAATCCCTATACCGGCCAGGCCAGCACCCTGGAGGCCACCATCGACCTGATCGCCGACCAGCGCGGTCAGCGCGAACGCCTGGCCGGCCACTGGGTCGCCTGCGGCTTCTCGGGCTGGAAGCGTGGCTTCGTCGGCGACTTCCTCGGTGACGACGCCCGCTGCCGGCACCGACGCGGCCCCGCAGCCCCCGGCCAGGCAGCCCCAGGCGAGCGCCTGCTGGCCTGGTCGCCGGGGGTCGACGACGCCCTGCATGATGCCTGCGAACGAGCCGGCGTACCGTTGTGGCGCATGGAGGACGGCTTCATCCGCTCGGTGGGCCTGGGCGTCGACCTGGCCCGCCCGCTGTCGCTGGTGCTCGACCGGCGCGGCATCTATTACGACCCCGCGCGCCCCAGCGACCTGGAGCACCTGCTCGAACACGGCGACTTCGATGCCGACCTGCTCGAGCGGGCCGCCGCCCTGCGCCAGCGCCTGGTGCGTCTGCGACTCTCCAAGTACAACCTGGCCGGCGCCCATAGCCTGCCAGCGGCCGATGGCCGGCGGCGCCTGCTGGTGCCCGGCCAGGTGGAAACCGACGCCTCGATCGCGCGCGGCGCCGGCGAGGTGCGCACCAACGCGGCCCTACTGGCCGCCGTGCGCCGGGCCAACCCCGGCGCCTGCCTTCTCTACAAGCCCCACCCGGACGTGACCAGCGGGGCCCGCAAGGGCGCCCTGTCACCCGCCGAGCGGGCCCTCTACGACCATGAGGTCGGCGAGGTCGACATCGCCACGCTGCTGGACGAGGTCGACGAGGTCCACACCATCAGCTCCCTGGCCGGCTTCGAGGCCCTGCTGCGTGGTCGCCAGGTCACCACCTACGGTCTCCCGTTCTATGCCGGCTGGGGGCTCACCCGGGACCAGCGCCACTGCCCACGACGCCGGCGCCGCCTGTCCCTGGATGCCCTGGTGGCCGGGACCCTGATCCGCTACCCGGTCTACGTGGACCCGCGCACGCGACAGCTCTGCAACGCCGAAACCGCCGTCGACCTGCTGGAGAGGGAGCGCGCTCGATGCCGGCCCCTCGGCTGGAAGACACGCCTCTACCGCCGCTATCGCAACGCCTTCATCGGGAGACACTGACGTGACGCTGCCACGCCGCTCCTTCCTGTTCCTCCAGGGCGTCTGCTCGCCCTTCCACCGACGCCTCGCCGCTCGGCTCGCCGCCGATGGCCACCGCGTCGTCAAGGTGCACTACAACGCCGGCGACCTGGCCTACTGGCGGCGCGGCATCGGCCCCGTCCACTCGTTCCGCGGCCGCCCCACGGAGCTGCCGGCCTTCCTGACCGACCTCTGCCAGCGCCACGCCATCACCGACCAGGTGGTGTTCGGCGACCGACGCCCCGTCCACCGCGCCGCCATCGAGCAGGCCGCGACGGTCGGCATTCGCTCCCATGTCTTCGAGGAGGGCTATTTCCGCCCCTTCTGGATCACCCTGGAGCGGGAGGGCGTCAACGGCCACTCGCTGCTGCCCCGCGACCCCCGGTGGTTCCTCGAGGTCGGGCGGCGCCTGCCGCCACTGCCCAAACCGGTGCGCTTCCGCTCGCCCTTCCGGGTGCGCGCCACCCATGACGTGCTCTACCACCTGGCGGGACTGGCCAATCCGCTGCTCCATCCCCACTACCGCAATCACGCCCCGGTCATCGCCCCGGTGGAATATGCCGGCTACCTCAAGCGCTTCACCCAGCTGCGCTTCTGGAAGCCTCGGGACGCCCGCCGCATCCAGGAGCTGGTCGAGGGTAGTCGCCCCTATTTCGTGCTGCCCCTGCAGCTCAACGGCGACGCCCAGATCCGCGACCACTCGCCCTACGCCAACATGCATGAGGTGATGGACCATGTCATGGGCTCCTTCGCCGCTCACGCCCCGGGCGATGCCCTGCTGTGCATCAAGAACCACCCCCTCGACACCGGGCTGGACGACCATGCCCGCAGCGTAGCCAGACTGGAACGCCACTACGGCCTGGAGGGCCGCATCGTCTACCTGGAGTCGGGCGACCTGAACGTGCTGCTCAAGCGGACGGCCGGCACCGTCACCATCAACAGCACCGTAGGCATCGTCTCCCTGGAGCACCAGCGCCCGACGCTGGCCCTCAGCGACCCCATCTACCACCTCACCGGCCTGACCTTCCAGGGCCGCCTGGACGAGTTCTGGCAGCACCCGCCGCCCCCCGGTGCCGAACTCTTCGACTGCTTCCGGCATACCCTCATGCATACCGTGCAACTCAACGGCGGCTTCTACTGCCGGCCGGGCATCGACCTGGCCGTCACCAATGCCGTGCGCGCCCTCGAGGCGGAGCGCTCGCCGCTGGAGATCCTGCTGTCGCCCGCCTCATCGAGCGAAGGCCCCCGCCAACGGCCCAGGCCCAGGAGAGCAAGGAGCGTCACGTGGCCAGATCGCGTACCGTCCTGATCACCGGTGCCACCGGCGCCATCGGCAGCGCCCTGGCGCGGGAATACGCCGCCCCCGGGACCCGCCTGGTCCTGCACGGGCGTCGCCGGGAGATGCTGGCCTCCCTGGCCGACACCTGCCGCGCGCGGGGCGCCCGGGTGGAGCTCTGCGACATCGACCTCACCGACGACCGCCAGTTGAGCGACTGGCTGGACGACCTCGCCGAGCGGCAGTTGCCCGATATCGTCATCGCCAACGCCGGCCAGAACACCCATGCGGGCCCGGCCGGGGAGCTCGAGCCCTGGCCCGAGACCAGCGGCCTGCTGGCCATCAACCTGCGCACCCCCCTGGCCATGGCGCATCGCCTGGCCCCGCCCATGGTGCGACGCGGCAGCGGTCAACTGGTGTTCGTCAGCTCGCTGGCCGCCTGGCACGGACTGCCCCTCACCCCCGCCTACAGCGCCAGCAAGGCGGGGCTCAAGGCCTACGGCGAGGGACTGCGCGGCCACCTGGCGCCCCATGGCGTGGGCGTCAGCGTGGTCATGCCCGGCTACGTGCGCTCGGCCATGTGCGACGCCATGCCCGGCCCCAAGCCCTGGCTCTGGTCACCCGAGCGCGCCGCCCGGGCCATCCGCCGCGGCGTGACGCGCAACCGGGCCCGCATCGCCTTCCCGCTCCTGCTGCATCATGGCTGCTGGTGGCTCGCGGTGCTGCCCGCCTCGGTCTCTCAGCGCCTGCTGCGGCTACTCGGCTACGGGAGAGGCCAGCCATGATCGCGGTACTCTGGCTGCCCCTGCTCGCCGGCCTCGGGCTCAGCTTCGCCATCGAGGCCTTGCTGCGCCCCGCCGTGGGTCCTCCCTGGCGGCGGCCCCCCGTCACCCTGGCCCTCCATCTGGCCAGCTGGCTCACGCTGTTCGCCCTGTTCCTGCTGGTCCTGCAACGCCCCTGGTTCGCCGCCGGCCTCATCGCCGCGCTGCAGCTGGTGGTGGTGCAGTCCAGCAACGTCAAGTCACGGACCCTGAACGAACCCTTTATCTGCCACGACTTCGAGTACTTCCTCGATGCCCTGCGCCACCCCCGGCTCTATGTGCCCTTCTTCGGCATCGGCCTGGCCATCGCCGCCGGCAGCGCCGGGGCCGCAGCCATCGCCGCCTTCCTGTGGCTGGAAGCCTCGCTGGTCACCCGCCTGGGCACCGGCACCTACCTGCTGGCCGTGGCATCGCCATTGCTGCTCGCCCTGCCGCTGCTGTGGCTCGGCCTGCGTCGCTTGCCCGCCGCCACACTGGCGCCTCAGCGCGACCTCGAGCGGCTCGGGCTATGCGGCGCCCTCTGGGCCTATGGCCGCCTGGCACTGAGGCCGCTGGACACCGAGCGGCTTGTCGCCCCCTTCGCCACCTCCCCCCACCCCCCGGCGGGCAAGCGCCTGCCCGACCTGGTGGTCGTGCAGAGCGAATCCTTCTTCGATCCCCGCGCCTGGTGCCCGCTGGTACGCCCGGACCTGCTGCCCCACTTCGATGCCCTGTGCGGCGAGGCCCTGCATCATGGGCCCCTGCACGTCCCCGCCTGGGGCGCCAACACCGTGCGTACCGAGAGCGCCTTTCTCACCGGCCTCGGCGAGTCGCAACTCGGCATCCATCGCTTCAACCCCTATCGCCAGCTGGCACGCCGGTCGGTCCCCAACCTGGTCGCCAACCTGCGCCGGCTCGGCTACCGCACCGTCTGCGTCCACCCCTACCCCGCCGGCTTCTACCTGCGCGACCGGGTCATGCCACGACTGGGGTTCGAGCGGTTCCTGGATATCACGGACTTCGATCCCAGCGATCGCGATGGCCAGTATATCGGTGACCTGGCCGTCGCCGAGACCGTGGGCAGGCTGCTCGCCGGCGAGGACGATCGGCCGCTGTTCGTCTTCGTGATCACCATGGAGAATCACGGCCCGCTGCATCTGGAGCGTCCCGTGCCCGACGAGGCCTACGCCCTGTTGACGCCCCAGGCGGCGCGCTCGGCCGAGCATGACGACCTGGCCATCTACCTGCGCCACCTGGTCAATGCCGACCGCATGATCGAACGACTGCGCCGGATCCTGGCCGCCCAGTCGCGCCCCAGCCTGCTGTGCTGGTATGGCGACCATGTGCCCATCATGCCGCAGGCCTACCGTCGCCACGGGATGCCCCCCGGCCACACCCGATACGCCATCTGGTCCCCCCAGGCCATCGGCTCGACACCGCCCCGCGAGCGGGCGGTCGCCGACCTGGGGACGGTGCTGCAGGACACGCTGCTTGCGAGCCCCGCCTGTCGTGGGACAGGCCCGGGACAGCCAGGAACGAACAGAGCAAGACCCAGGGAAGACCCAGCAACATCAGGAGCACGACATGACTAGACGCGTTGCCATCATCGGCGCCGCCCACCGTTTTCCTGGCACGACGCCTGAAACGTTCTGGCAGGATCTCAAGGCCGGAAAGGATATGGTCACCCGCGTCGCCGACGACCGCTGGAGCCAGGAGGCCTACCGCCACCCCGACAAGCGCCACCCCGGCACCAGCGTCACCTTCGCCGCCGGGAGCCTGGGGGACATCAGCGGCTTCGATGCGGCCTTCTTCGGCATCTCGCCGCGCGAGGCCGCCACCATGGACCCCCAGCAACGCCTGCTGCTGGAGCTGGCCTGGGAAACCATGGAGAACGCCGGGCTGCCACCCTCGCGGCTGCGTGGCAGCCAGTGCGGCGTCTTCGTCGGTATCGCCAGTATCGACTATTCCTACCGGGTCGCCGACGACCTGAGCACCCTGGATGCCGCCTCGGCCACCGGCAACACCTCGAGCATCGCCGCCAACCGACTCTCCTACGTGTTCGACCTGCACGGGCCGAGCATATCGCTGGACACCGCCTGCTCCTCCTCCCTGGTGGCCTTCCACCAGGCCTGCCAGGCGATCCGCAACGGCGAGGCCGACATGGCCCTGGCCGGCGGCATCAGCCTGCACCTGCACCCCTATGGCTTCATCGTCTTCACCAAGGCGAGCATGCTCTCGCCCAGCGGACGCTGCCAGGTGTTCGACGAGGCCGGCGACGGCTACGTGCGCTCCGAGGGGGCCGGGCTCTTCCTCCTCAAGGACTACGACCAGGCGATCGCCGACGGCGACCGCATCCTCGCCGTGGTGGCGGGCTCGGCGGTCAATACCGACGGCCACAAGTCGGGACTCACCGTGCCCAGCTCCAGCGCCCAGGTCGCCCTGATGCGCAAGGCCTACCACCAGGCCGGCATCTCGCCCGACGAGATCGACTACCTGGAGGCCCATGGCACCGGCACCCCGGTCGGCGACCCCATCGAGACCCACGCCATCGGCGAGGCCCTGGCCAAGCAGCGTCGCGAGCCGCTGCCCATCGGCTCGGTGAAGAGCAACCTCGGCCACCTGGAGGGCGCCTCCGGGGTGGCCGGGCTGGCCAAGGCGCTCTACAGCCTTCGCCACCGCGAGGTGCCGGCCACCATCGGCGTGCGCAGGCTCAACCCGCGCATCAAGCTCGACGAGTGGAACCTGCGTGTGGCTACCCAGGCCCTGCCCCTCAAGCCCGAGGGTCGCCTGGTGATCGGGGTCAACTCCTTCGGCTTCGGCGGCGCCAACGCCCATGTCATTCTCGAAACCCCTCCCGAGGTGCCGGAGCGACAGGCTCCAGACGCCCCGGGCCCGCTACCGCTGCGCCTGTCGGCCCGCGGCGAGCCGGCCCTCAAGGCCATGGCCGCCCGGCTCGCCGACTGGCTGCCCGAGAGCGACGACGACCTCTATGATATCGCCCACACCCTCCATCGGCGCCGCGATCACCACCGCGACGGCGCCCTGTTGTTCGCCGAGAGCAAGGAACAGGCGGCCCGGGTCCTCGCCGCCTTCGCCGATCCCGAGGCCGAGGAGCTCCCCGCCGGGCTGGCCCGCGGCCAGCGCCTGGAGGCTGCCCAGGGCCCGGCCTTCGTCTACGCCGGCAACGGCTGCCAGTGGGAGGCCATGGGCCGCGACCTGCTGACCAGCGCACCGGCCTTCGCCGCCGCCGTGGACGAGGTGGATGCCCTCTTCCAGCGCCTCGGCGACTTCTCGCTGCGCGCCGAACTCGAGGGGCGCAACGGTGACGGGCGCCTGGTGCGTACCGAGATCGCCCAGCCGGCACTGTTCGCCGTCCAGGTCGGCCTCACCGCCCTGCTGCGCGAGCACGGCATCGAACCCCAGGCCGTGGTCGGCCACAGCGTCGGCGAAGTGGCCGCGGCCTGGGCCTGCGGCGCGCTGAGCCTGGCCGATGCGGTCAAGGTCATCCACTACCGCAGCCACTTCCAGGGCCTGACCCGCGGCCAGGGCGAGATGAGCGCCGTGGCCATGGGTGCCGACGAGATCGAAGAATGGCTCGCCCGGCCCGAGCATGAGGGCATCCACCTGGCCGGCATCAACAGCGCACGAGGGATCACCCTAGCCGGCGACCCCGAGGCACTGGGTCACCTCGAGCGAGCGCTCAGCGAACGGGGCACCTTCGCCACGCGGCTGCCCCTGGACTACGCCTTCCATAGCCCGGCCATGGACCCCATCGAAGCCGGCGTGATCGATGCCCTGGCCGGCCTCCACCCCAGGGCCGAGCAACGGCGTTACGTCTCCACCGTGACCGGCTCGGCGCTTGCCGGCGACGAGCTGGGGGCCGAGTACTGGTGGCACAACATCCGCAAGCCGGTGCTGTTCGCCTCCGCTATCCAGACGCTGATCGACGAGGGTATCAACACCTTCATCGAGATCGGCGCCCACCCGATCCTGCGTCGCTATCTCGCTGACGCCCTGGGCGAGCGAGAACGCGACGGGCTGGTGATCCCCACCCTGGAGCGCGCCAGGCCCGCCGAGCGCTGCATCACCCAGGCGGTCGGCCAGGCCCTGCTCTCCGGCACCGCCGTGGACGCCCGACGCTGGTTCCCCGTGGAGGGGCGCTCCGTCGACCTGCCACGCTACCCCTGGCAGCGCGAGCGCCACTGGGTCAAGGGCACCGGCGACGGCCAGGGCCTGCTCGACCGCTACTACGAACATCCGCTGCTCGGCTACCGACTGGTGCAGCAGCCCCATGCCTGGGAGAGCCAACTCGACACCGGCCGCCTCCCCTGGCTGGCCGATCATGTGGTCGGCGAAGGCGCGGTCTTCCCCGGTGCCGGCTTCGTTGAGCTGGCGCTGGCCGCCGCCCGTCATGGCAGGGAACTCCCGCTGATCGATATCGAGGAGCTGGAGATTCGCGCTCCCTTGCTGCTCGACGGCGCCAACGGCCGCCGCGTGCGGGTGCATGCCGAGCCGGCCGACGGCCGCCTGACGATCCGGTCCCGTGAGCCGGTTTCCGGCGGCGACTGGCAGCTCAACGCCGTGGCCCGACTCATGGCCCAGAGCCGCGGCTTCCTGCTGCGCCGCCCGGCCCCGGCCCGCCCCGAGCGAGCGCCCGATGTCACCCTGGCCGACCACCTGGGCATGGCCGAGCGGCTCGGGCTCCACTACGGGCCCGCCTTCCAGGCCATCGCCCATGCCTGGGTCGAGGACGAGAGCATCATCGGCGAGATCGCGCTGCCCGCGGCGATCCGTGACGACCTCGATGCCCTGCATCTGCACCCCGGCATCCTCGACAGCGCCTTCCAGCTCTTCATCCCGCTGCTGGCACGCCAGGGGCTGCACGACAACGGCCTGGCCTTCGTGCCGGTACGCGTCGGGCGCCTGCAGTTCCGGCCCGGAGGCGGGGTGCCGGCGCTGGCCCATGCCCGCATGCGCAAGCGCTCGCCCCACTCCTTCACCGCCGACTTCGAACTCTACGACGAACAGGGCCAGGCCGTGGCGGTGCTCAGCGAGACCCGCTTCAAGGCGGTGCGCCTCAAGCGCCAGCACCACCAGCGCTTCAGCTACCTGGACGTACGCCTCACCCCGGCACCACGGCGACCCGCGGCACTCGATCTCGGCCCACTGCACGCCGCCCTGCCAGGGCTGCTGGACGACTTCGGCCGACTCACCGGGCGACGCTTCGCCGGCGAGGTCGATCCGCTGCTCGACAGCCTGGCCGAAGCCTTCGCGACCCGGGCCCTGCATCAACTGGCCGGTGGGGAGCGACTCAGCCACGCCCGCTACCGGGAGCTGATCCGTAGCCGGTTCGATGTCCAGCCGCTGCTCGACCAGTTGCTGCGCCTGCTCGGCAACACCGGACGCCTCACCGCCGACGAACGGGGCTGGACCCTGCACGACGACGAGGACGGGGTAGAGGCCACCACCATCTGGCAGCTGCTGATGAGCGACTACCCCGACTACTTCGCGCCGATCCAGCGCCTCGGACGCTTCGGCCTGCACCTGCCGGCGCTGCTCGCCGGCGACGCCAATGCCGAGACCCTGGGGCTCGACATCGACGGCCTGGCACTGCTCAACCGGCAGCTGCTCGGCAACGCCGGCTGGCAGGCCCTGGCCGATGGGCTGCGCGATGCCCTCGGCCAGGTACTCGCCGGCCTGCCCGCCGGGCAACGCCTGAGCCTGATCGAGGCCGGTCCCAGCGCCCCGTCACTCGGCGAACGACTCTGCGACCTGATCGACCCCGACCGCTGCGACTACCGCGTCCTGGCGGTGGACGATGCCTCCTGGCACCAGGCCGAGCAGCTCCAGGAGCGTCATCCGCTGATCGACATCGAACGCCTCGATGCTCTGGACGAGCAGGCCACACCGGCCCAGCTCGCCCTGGTCAGCCTCGAGATCGGCCATCGCCAGCGCAACCGCCGCCTGCTCGACGCCCTGCCTGCCCGCCTGGCCCCGGGTGCCCAGCTCCTGCTGCTGGGCCTGCATCCCAGCGCCTGGCTCGATACCCTGCTGGCCACGCCCGGCCTGCACGACGGCGGCACCACCCTGCACGCCACCGAGCTGGCCGACGTCATGGCCCGGCTCGAGGCCCTGGGCGCCACCGACCTGCAGTCCATCCCGCTCGAGGAGGAAGGCCGCGGCGCCTATCTGCTGCATGCCCGTCTGCCCGGCCAGCCCGCGCCGACGCTCGAGACCCCACCGCTCGCCTACCAACTGATCGCCGACGGCGCCGGCCATGGCCTGGCCGAGCGCCTCGCCGCCGCCCTCGAGGCACGCGGCCTGCCCGCCAGGGTGAGCGAGGCCTTCGATGCCGCGAGCCCGCCGCCCACCGCCCTGGTCGACCTGCGCCAGGGTGGCGAGCGCTGTGCGCAAGCCGCCCGCTGGGCACAGGACCTGGAGCGGCTCGGCGACCAGACCCGCCTGTGGCTGGTCACCCGTGGCGTGGCAGGGATGTGGGGGAATGCGCACGAAGCGCCCGCCGATGCCGCCCTGTGGGGCTTCGGCCGCTCGCTGGCCAACGAGTCCTCCGCCCAGGCGGTGCACCTGCTCGACCTGCCCATCGGCGAGGCCGCCCTGGACGATGCCGTGCTGGATGCCCTGGTCGCCGAGCTCACCGCCCCGGACGCCGAGACCGAGATCGTCCTCGACGCCCAGGGCCAGCGCCATGCCACCCGGCTCCGCACCCTGCCGGCGCCCGGGGCCGCCGGACCCGACGCCACGCCGCGGCGTGCCATGACCCTGGGGTTCTCGTTACCCGGCCAGTTGCGCCACCTGACCTGGACCCCCAGCCCGCTGCCCGACCCGGCGGCCGGCGAGGTGGAAGTCCGCGTGCAGGCTACCGGCCTCAACTTCCGCGACGTCATGTATACCCTCGGCCTGCTCTCCGACGAGGCCATCGAGAACGGCTTCGCCGGTCCCACCCTGGGGCTGGAATTCTCCGGCATCGTCACGACCGTGGGCCCCGGCGTCGAGGACCTGGCGGTGGGCGATGCCGTGGTGGGTTTCGGCCCCGCCAGCTTCAGCGACCGGCTGATCGCCCACCGGGACGCCATCGCCCCGATTCCCGAGGGCGTGAGCTTCGCCGCGGCCGCCACCATTCCCACCACCTTCTTCACCGTCTATTACGCGCTGAAGCACCTGGCGCGGCTCGCCCCGGGCGAGAAGGTGCTGATCCACGGCGCCGCCGGCGGGGTCGGCATCGCCGCCATCCAGGTCGCCCGGTGGCTGGGCGCCGAGATCCACGCCACCGTGGGTTCCGACGAGAAACGCGACTTCCTGCGCCTGCAGGGGATCGAGCGTCTCTACGACTCCCGCTCGCTCACCTTCGCCGAGGAGATCCTCGAGGAGACCGGCGGGCGCGGTGTCGACGTGGTGCTCAACTCGCTCGCCGGCGAGGCGATCAACCAGAACCTGCGCGCGCTGCGCCCCTTCGGTCGCTTCCTCGAGCTCGGCAAGCGTGACTTCTACGAGAACACCCACATCGGCCTGCGGCCCTTCCGCAACAACCTCAGCTACTTCGGCATCGACTCCGACCAGCTGATGAAGGAGCAGCCCGGGCTGACCCACGAGCTGTTCGGCGAGATGATGGCGCTGTTCCACGACGGCACCCTGAGCCCGCTGCCCTACACCGCCTTCAGCACCCAGCAGGTGGTCGCGGCGTTCCGCTACATGCAGCAGGCGCGCCAGATCGGCAAGGTGGTCGTCACCCACGAACAGCCGATCGCCCCGGCCCGCCACCCGGCCCCGCTGTCGAGCGACACCCTGAGCCTGCCCGCCCGGGCCAGCTACCTGGTCACCGGCGGCCTGGGCGGCTTCGGCCTGAAGACCGCCCAGTGGCTGGCCAGCCGTGGCGCTCGCCACCTGATCCTGGTCAGCCGCCGCGGCGCGTCCTCGGAAGAGGCCCAGGCCGGCGTGGCCGCATTGCGCGCCCAGGGCGTCGAGGTCGAGGCCGTCGCCTGCGATATCACCGACGGGGCGACCCTCGAGTGCCTGCTCGACGAGTGCCGCGAGCGACTGCCGCCGCTGCGCGGCGTGGTGCACGCCGCCACCGTCATCGACGATGGCCTGATCCGCAACCTGGACGCCGAACGCATCCGCCGCGTGCTGGCGCCGAAGGTCGAGGGTGCCCGCCACCTGGACGCCCTGACCCGCGACGACGCCCTGGACTTCTTCGTGCTCTACTCCTCGGCCACCACCCTGTTCGGCAACCCCGGCCAGGCCAGCTACGTGGCCGCCAACCACTGGCTCGAGGCCCTCGCCGCCAGCCGCCGTGCCCGCGGCCTGCCGGCCACCTGCCTGCGCTGGGGCGCCATCGATGACGTGGGCTTCCTGGCCCGCAACACCCGCACCCGCGATGCCCTGCAGGAACGCCTGGGCGGCGCGGCGCTGCACTCCGACGACGCCCTGCGCGTGCTGGAGCAGTTGCTGATGCATCACGACGACCAGCTGGGCGGCCCCAGCCTGGGCGTGCTGGAACTCGACTGGGGCGCCCTGTCCCGCTTCCTGCCCACCGAGGCAGCCCCCCGCTTCCAGGAGCTCGCCCGCCAGGCCGAGGACGACGACCGGGCCGAAGAGGACAACGACGATCTCGCCGCCCTGTTCGCCGAGCTGCCCGCGGAGGAGCTGCATGGTGCCGTGACCGACCTGCTGCGGGCCGAACTGGCCGGCATCCTGCTCATCGAGGAGGACAAGATCGACGTGCACCGTTCGGTCTACGACATGGGCTTCGACTCCCTGATGGGCGTGGAGCTGATGACCGCCATCGAGTCACGCCTGGGCGTCCAGGTGCCGGTGATGGTGCTCAGCGAAGCCTCGACCCTCGACAAGCTGGCCGGGGTGCTGATCGGCAAGCTCCAGCGACCGGAGGGCGCCGACGCCGACGACGGCGAACTCGCCGCCCTGGCCGCCCGGCACGGTGTCGAAGCGGCGCTGACCACGACCGAACCCACCGAGGAGGCCCACCAGTGAGCACCTCCCACGACGACCTCAAGCAGCGACTGCTGGCGCAGGCCCGCCAGCGTCAGCGGCCCGCGCCGCCCGTCGACCAGGCAGCGGAGGGCGAGCGGGACACCGCCCCTCCCGCCCGGGTAGCCGAGCGTTTCACCCGCTTCGACGCCCATCCCGGCTACCAGCAGATCGCCATGATGCGCGAAGGGGCCCGCAGGCTCGGCCTGACGGACCCCTTCTTCAAGGTACATGAAGGCAACGCCGGTGCCACCTCGGTCATCGGCGGCCGCGAGTGCCTCAACTTCGCCAGCTACAATTACCTGGGCTTATCCGGCGATGCCCGGGTCAACCGCGCCGCCTGCGACGCCGTGGCCCACTACGGCACCTCGGTCTCCGCGAGCCGCGTGGTCGCGGGCGAACGCCCCGTCCACCGCCAGCTGGAGCGAGCCCTGGCCGACGCCTACCGGGCGGAGGATGCCGTGGCCTTCGTCAGCGGCCACGCCACCAACGTCTCCACCCTCGGCTACCTGCTGGGGCCCAAGGACCTCGTCCTGCACGACGAATACATTCACAACAGCGCCCTGGTGGGCGCCCAGCTCTCCGGCGCCCGGCGAATCGCCTTTCCCCACAACGACAGCGAGGCCCTGGATGCCCTGCTGACTCGCCACCGCCACCGGTTCGAGCGCGTGCTGATCGTCATCGAAGGGCTCTACAGCATGGATGGCGACGTCCCGGAGCTGCCCCGCTTCATCGAGATCAAGCAGCGTCACCAGGCCTGGCTGATGGTCGACGAAGCCCACTCCTTCGGCGTGCTCGGCGGGCATGGCCTGGGGCTGCGTGAGCATTTCCAGGTGGAGAGCGAGGCGGTGGACATCTGGATGGGCACCCTCAGCAAGAGCCTGGCCGCCTGCGGTGGCTACATCGCCGGCTGTCAGGCGCTGGTGGAGACCCTGCGTTACCTGGCCCCCGGCTTCCTCTACAGCGTCGGCCTGCCCGCCCAGGTGGCGGCCCCCGCCCTCGAGGCACTCACGCTGATGCAGCGGGAACCCGACCGGGTGGCGCGGCTGCACGAGATCTCGCGCTATTTCCTCGAGCGCGCCCGCGCCCTGGGCCTCGACACCGGCCACAGCATCGGCACGGCCGTGGTGCCCATCATCGTCGGCAACTCAGCGCTCGCCGCCCGACTCTCCCATGCCCTGCTCGAGCAGGGCATCAACGTGCAGCCGATCCTTCATCCGGCCGTGCCCGAGAAGAGCGCCCGGCTGCGCTTCTTCCTCGGCTGCGACCACACACGGCAGCAGATCGACACCACCCTCCATACCCTCATGGAGGAGCTGGAAGGATCATCGACGCCTCGATATGGCCGCCGGTGAGCCGTCCGCAGCGCGCTTCGGGCGCCATCGGGGACCGAAGCGCAGGCTCAACGTGCCCGCCAGAAGTCCGCGGCGCGTCTGACGTCCCCGACCCGCCGGGCGGTATCGGCCGCCGCCCTGGCCATCCGCGCGGCGTCCCGGGGATGATCGAGCAGCCAGGCCAGGCAGCGGTACCAGTCCTCCGGGGAGTCATCGGCCAACAGGCCGTTGACGCCGTCCTCGACGATCCCGGTATAGGGAAGCCGGCGCGAATAGATGCCCACTCCGCCCATGGCGGCGATGTCCAGGAACTTGATGAACGACTTCCCGCGGTTGAAAGGCGTATCCAGCAACGGTGCCAGGCCGATGTGAAGCCGGCGCCGCCGCTGATAGTCGCGGAAGCGCGACCACGACAGAGGCGGTGGGGAGTCACAGCGCCGCAAGGCGCCGAGCTCGGCCGGTGCGTGCGCCCCCAGCATCACCTCGAAGGCGACGTCATGCCGTTCACGGTGCAGCCGCACCAGCGCCGGGGCAATATGGCGTAGATCGGCCAGGTGCGCCCGGGTCCCGTGGAAGCCCACCCACCAGGGCGACTCGGCGCCGGGCGCCCGGGAGAAATGCCGGAGGGGAGACAAGGGCGCCAGCAGCGGCGGCGTGAGCACCGACACACGGGGATGACGCCCGGCAAAGCGGGCCGCCAGTGCCTCGCTGCAGGTCACCACCTCATCGGCGACCGCCAGCAGGCGCGGCTGCAGGCTGGCGATGCGTGCCATCCGCGCCCGGTAGGCCGCCGGCAGGGTGGTATCCGACGCCGCGGCGGGGAGATCGTCGTCGATCAGGTAGTGGACGCCCGCCAGCTCGGTGCGGTGGCGTTCCAGCCAGTGCAGCCAATCGGGGGCCAGGGCGCGACACAGGATCACCCTGGCCCCCGCCAGTCGCCGCCGCTCGCGAGCACTTCCCGGCCACAGCGGCAGGCGCCGCCGTCGGGCCACCGACCGCTCGACGCAGGCTCCCTCGGCCTGCAGCACCGGCGCCGCCGACGCGAGGAAGTAGATGTCCTCGGTGGGCCGGGCCCCGTCGCTCAGTACCACCCAGCGCGCGTGCATCGGCTTGCCGTGCTCCTTTCAGTCATTGACATGCCTGCCAGGCTTCGGCCGGCGGCCGGACGCCTAGCGCAGCGAGAAGTCTTCGTGGATGAGCGTCAGGTTCGGGTTGTAGGCGGGATCCGTATCCAGCAACTTGCCCCAGGTACGACGCATGTAGTCGGCCTCCCGCAGCGCCCTGGCCCGCTTCTTCGGTGTATCGTCCGCGCCGCGGGACACCGATTCGTGATGGTAGAGTTCGGCATGGGGGGTCCAGAGGTTACGGTACCCGGCTTGGCGGACCTTCAGACAGAGATCCACATCGTTGTAGGCCACGGCCAGATCGGACTCGTTGAGCCCTCCCACCGCGTCGAAGACCTCCCTGCGCAGCAGCAGGCAGGCGGCCGTCACCGCCGAGAGGTTCTGCACCAGCTTCAGGCGCCCCCCATAGCCCTCCTCATGCCGCTGGAAGAAGCGATGCGCATGCCCGGCCACGCCGCCCAGGCCGAGGATCACCCCGGCATGCTGGATGGTGCCATCGGGGTAGTAGAGCTTGGCGCCCACGCAGCCGATGTCCGGCCGGCACGCCTGGCTGACCAGCTCGTCCAGCCAGGCCCCGTCGATGGGCTCCACGTCGTTGTTGATCAACCCGATGACGCTGCCCCGTGCCTGGGACGCGCCGAAGTTGTTGATGGCCGAATAGTTGAAGGGGTGATCCCAGCGCAACACCCGTACCCGCGGGTCGCGACGCGACACCGCCGCCATGTAGGCCAGGGTCTCGGGGCACCGGCTCTGGTTGTCGAGAATCAGCAGCTCGAAGTGCCGGTACGCCGTGCGCTCGAGGATCGCATCGACGCAGGGGCGAAGGATCTCCACCCCGTCGCGGGTCGGTACCAGCAGGCTCACCAGGGGCGCCGGTTCGGGCAACGGCCAGCGCACCCGCACGCTCCCCGTCAGCAGGCCCGGGCCCACCTCGGCCATCAGCCCCCGTTCCTGCAGATGGTGCCCCACCAGCGTCGGCCAGTGTGCGGCGGGCACACCGGGCAGGGCGTCCACCGCGTGATAGAGGATCCTGCCGACATGGGCACAGCGGGTGGCCGCCTGCCCGCCCCACCTGGCCAGGAACCCCAGGGCCAGCTCATGCACCCAGGGCTCGGGCGCACGCCCCCCGGGAGGCTCGCGCCCCGCCGCCAACGCCTGCCAGGCATCGCCCCGGAAGAAGACCGCCCGGCCCAGGTAGGCCTGGGAAAGCAGCAGATCGGGATTCCAGGCCGGCTTGAAGCGGGGCGCCTGGCGCCTCCCCTCGGCATCGATACGGTCTTCGTCGCCATATACCAGTTGGGCCCGCGGATTCGCCTCGAGCGCCGCGGCCAGGGAATGCAGTGCCTGGTCGGCCAGGCGATCCCCCGGCGACATGCACAGCACCCACTCATCCGGCGCCGGACACGCCTGCCTTGCCACGCTCAGCCCGGGCTCCCGCGCCAGCTCGTCGGCCAGCGCGGCCTGCCGGGTGGGATCCGCGACCACGGCCACCGCTCGCCAGGTCGTCACCGCCTGGCCGCGCAGGCTCGCCAGGGTGGCCTGCAAGGCCGACGGCGAGTTCGTCGCCCCCATCGGCAATACCACCCGCACCGAGGGGGGCAACAGGCTTGCCAGACCGTCGCGAACCGCCAGGGCATCGGGGCGGCGCTCCAGGGTCTCGACCCAGTGCCGGTAGTTGCGCCGCGAACAGAGGCTGACGAAGGTGGTCTCGTACTCGCGCAGCGCTACCTGCCGCCAGCTCAGCGCTTGGCGGCACGCCGCCTCCCGCAGCCGTTGCACGACCTGGCGCGGGGTCCGGTCACGATAGGCGGCGTGGGCATTGATCAGCCGCCGCACGAGCCGATCGCGGGCGAAGGCGGGGGTCACCCACACCAGCCGGAAGTGCCGCAGCCGGAAGCGCCCCTCGGCATTCATCGGCCGAAAGCGGATCCGCCTGACCCCGAGCGGCACGTACACCAGCCGCTTGGTGACCTTGCCGACCCGCAGCGGCATGTCGATGCGGACGCTGCGCTTGCCGGCCTCGAGGAGCAACCCCGAGGCCACCGTGGTCACCGAGCGCTCGGCCGTGAGTTCGATCATGTACCAGCCGGGCAGCGGCAGCCCCCGGGTGGTCTGGAATTCGGCCTCCTCCGAGCGGACGTCCCAGGCCCCCTCCTCGGCCAGCCAGTGCACCCCATGGCCGGGGGTGAGCGGCAGTTTGACGTCGATGCCCAGCGACACCGTGATAGCGGGTTCGTGCGTCATGGTTCGAACCACCCTGCCGGCAAGGCCCTGTCCCAGGTCACGAGCCCCAGTCGCACCAGTTCCGACGGCGCCACCGTGGCCCGCCGACCGGGCGTTACCGGCGCCTCGCTACCGCGTAGTTCCTGCGCCTTGCGGGCAATGGCATCGGCCAGGGAGAACGTCAGGCTCGGGGCGCGGGTCATGAAGCGGGCGTTGGTCTGGGCGAGCAGGACATCGGGTGCCAGCGACCGGGCCAGCGAGGTGTCGATGCTCCCGGCCGAGTGCACGAAGGTCAGGCGCCCGAACAGCCGCACCAGATACTGGAACATCGAGAGGCTCGACGAGGCGCCGAACAGCAGGCAGTGCTGCCGCCCATACAGCGCCTCGGGATTCTGCCAGACGATCATCCGCCCCATGTTGGGCAAGCCATTGTCGTAGCACTTGTAGGGTTCATGGGAGAAGGAGACCTGGCGCTGCGCCGGTGCCGTTCGTGGCGACGGCAGCTTGCCGCCCAGGTCGCCCTTGACCCGGAAGGGCGCATACTCGTCGGCGGCGAACAGTCGCTCGGCCGGCAGGCGGTCGTGCCCCAGGGCCTCCAGCAGCGCCAGGGTCGCGGCCAGCGCACCACGATGCGTCCAGTGCGTATCCGTCACGTAATAGGCCGCATCCCCCAGGGCCCGAAGCGGCGCCAGTGGGTGGACCAGCAGGGCGGTCGGCAGGATCGCCGCCACCTGGTCCACCGGCCCCTCCCCGGCCGCCGGCAACGGGTGGTACTGGTCCATCACCTGCTCCTTGCTGGGCGCCGCCAGCAGGGCGCAGGCCGCCCCGAGCGACGCCGCGAGGCCCTGGAGCCCCTCTCCATAGGCCGCCCAGCGCTGCCGCCCCAGTGCATTCAAGCGCAGGTGGCCACAGTGCTGATGCACGCTGGCATTGGTATCGCGATCCAGGAACAGCCATCCCTCCCGGCCGACCAGCACGCCGCCCTCCCCGACCGTCGCCGCCTCGGCATCGATGCACAGGCGCTCGAGCTCCAGCACCCGGTCATCGAGTACCAGGTGGAGCACCAGGCCGCCCGCCGGACGCGGCACCTCGACACGGAAGTGCGCGGCATAGCGGCCATCCTGGCGGCGGTCGAAGGCCAGGGGATAGACCAGGTCGCTCTCCTCCTCCCAGCTCACCCGCAGCGACGCCCGCCTGGCGTCGATCCCCTCGGCCAGGCTGATTCGGCCCTGGAGCAGCAGGCCGCGTGGCGTACGTACCGTGCGCCTGGCGGTCGGCGACTCCAGGGTCCATTCGGCGATGGGCTCGGGAAGCACCGCGGCGACACGCGCACGTTCGCCCGCGGGGAGCCACCGCACGAGCCGACGCAGCGCCCCGCGCCGATGCCCGCGGGACTCACGCTGGGCCCCCTGGCGCTCCGCCGGCAGCGCCAGCAACTGGCGATGCACCTCGGGCGCCAGCCGCTCGGCCAGGCGACAGGTCTTGTCGTTGCGGTCGAAGCGCTCGAAATAGTCGCGTCCCTTGTGGTAGTCCGGCGTCGCCGCACTCCCACGCAGCGACTTGCCGAGCAGGAACTCCTCCACCGACTTGATCAGGTAGTGGTTGACCCGAGCACCGCCCCACACCACCTTGCGACTGAGGCCCGGGCGCTCTTCCAGCGGCTCGAGCCGCTGTCCCCTGGCGTTCACGTAGTGGCCATGGTCCAGCGCGACATGGTGAGGATTGAGTATTGCCGTCACGCGCTCGGGCCGGACGATGCTCTTGTAGTGGCGGTTGGTGCGGAAGCGGCGCGGCGCCCGCTGCACGAAGCGCTCGATGACCAGCCCCTCCTCACGGAAGCGCGCTCCCGACGAGCCGAAGCAGGCCCAGTTGAGGGCCAGCGCACCGACCGATGCGTCGGCGAAGATCCGCGCCAGCCACGGCAACAGGGAGGGTGGCCCTGCAACGCCCTCCAGCGGCAGCAGGTATTCATCGGCATCGATGAAGGCGAGCAGGTCCAGCGCCTCGGGACAGCGCGCCAGCAACGCCCGATAGGCGCCCAACTGCGGCTTCTCGTCACCCACCGTGGGCACCTCGAGCAGGGTCACCAGCCCCAGGGACTCGAGCAGTGCGAGATACTCGCGCGTCCCGTCGTTGCTCCCGTTGTCGGCAATCAGGAAGTGCGATACCCCCACCGCCAGGTGGAAGGCGATCCACTCCCGCAGGTCGGGCAGTTCGTTCTTGACGATGGCCGCCACGCCCAGCTTCGGTAATCCGTTGTTCACGTCGATAATCGCTTCGTTCTCGTCACTGGAAACAGCGTCTCGATGGCCCGCCCGAGCGCATCGAGGTATGCCGCCTGTCCGTAGTGTGTCAGGGCCCGTTCGCGGCCGGCCGCACCCATGGTGGCCAACCGCTCGCGATGGCCGGCCAGCTCGGCGATGCTCGCCGCGGCCGCCTCGGGGTCGCCGAAGGGGACCAGCCCCCCCGTGCGCCCCTCGGCCACCAGCTCCGGTAGCGCCCCCCAGGCATAGGCCACCACCGGCCGAGCCGCCGCCATGGCCTCGAGCACGGTGCGCCCGAAGGATTCCTGGAAACGCGACAGGTTCACCACCACGTCCAGCTCGGCCAGGGCCTCGCGCGGATCCTCGACATAGCCTCGATGAACCAGCCGGTGGGACCGATCCGCGGCCAGCAGCGTCTCCAGCTCCGGGGTGGGGGCCCCGTACAACCGACACTCGGCCTCGATGCCCCGCGACGCCAGCGCCGCGGCCAGGGCCGCGAAGTCCGCAAGTCCCTTCTTGGCCACCAGGCTACCGAGCATGCCGACGCGCAGGGGGCGGCCATCCTCCGGCCCGGGCGGCGTCAGCGCCGTCCACGCCTCCATGGCCAGGGTATTGGGGACCACCTTCACGGCCGTCCCCTGGCCCTCGAACGCCCTGGCCGTGCAGCGGGAGTTGGCCACGATCAGGTCGGACATCGCCACCACTCGTGCCACCACCGACGCCGGATCGGCCCCCAGGGTCCGGCAGAGCGCCGGATCATGGGCGGGCAGCTCGCGCACATGGGTGATCACCGGAAGGCCCAGGGCCCGGGCGGCCAGTGCCGGCGTCTCCAGGGTCAGGGTATTGAGATAGACCCCCTCGGCCCGGCACTCGGCGAGCAGCCGCCGGAAGGCCTCGACGCTGTCGGGCCAGGCCGGCCGATGGGCATGCCACCAGGCGTAGGGCAGTACCTTGACGGCACGGCAATGGGCCAGCAGCTCGGCCAGGTAGTCCGGGTGGCTGGCATTGGGCACGGCCACCACCACCTCGGCCCCCAGGGACTCCAGTCCCCGTACCACGTCCAGCAGGCTGCGCTCGGCGCCGAACAGCCGCGGGCCCAGGTCATGGGCACACACGACCAGCCGCGGGCTTCCCTCGCCACCGCCCCGGCCGGCGACCAGGGGCAGGGGCTCGAGGCCGCGCCGGCGTCCCCATGCCCAGTAATGGAGCAGCGCCTCGCCGACCTGCCAGCGTCCGCGACCATGGTGCCAGCCATAGCCGCTGAGGCTGAGGTGCGGCGACGGCTCACGGCCCTCCCTCAGGCCGAAGTCGAGGAAGTGCTGCAGCGGATCCATCCCCGACTCGGCCACATCGGGATAGCGCGCCAGGTACCAGGCGCGATCCAGCAGACGCCGCGCCGCCAGAAGCAGCCAGGGGTGGCGCCAGCCATGCCGGCGCCACGGCTCAATCACCCCCATCACAGGGCCTCTCGACCTCTCTGCCCCCCTGGGCCAGGTAGGCCCTCAAGGGCACGGCCAGCCGTTCCGGCAAGGGCTCCCGGTTCAGCCAGCGTATCCCCTCCTCGACGCGCAACCGCGGCACGCTGTCCGGCCAGCTCTCCGGCGTCCCCGGCGCCTGAACCAGCAACTGCCCGGCGGTCAGGGTGATCCCGGCATGGGCAACGGCCAGCTCCTCCTCGTGACACAGCTCCCAGACCTCATCGGCCACCCGCCGTGAGGCGAAGTCATCCGGCCGCGACCAGGGGCAGAGCGCCACGGCCAGCCCCGCCTGACGCAGCTGTAACACGCACTCGAGCACTGCCTTCAGCTCGGGATTGCGCGCCGAGAGGTCGGCCAGCACCGCGAGGTCGAACTCTCTGGGGGCCAGTGGCAGGCTCCCCAGAGGCGCCGGAAAGGCCCGGCGATGGTGTCGGGCATCCAGAACCGGCACCACCTGGCGTCCATGCCACCAACGCGCCGCCTGATGGTAAAGGTGGCGCAAGCCATTGTTCACCGTGCGCACGTGCGTGGCCGAACGCTGGGTCAGGGAGTCGGGCTGAACCAGCGAGAATGCCAGCGGCACCTGTGGACAGACCCTCAACAGCGCCGGCTCGCCATAGCGGCGCGTCAACCGCTCGACGAACTCGTTGTCGGCCGCGACGCGCACCGGATCCCACAGGCCAAGCTCATCGAGCACCTTGCGGGGCACCATCAGCGACGAGGGATTGACCTCCAGCCAGTCACCACACAGGTGCCAGGGGCCGACGAAACGCAGCTGCGGGTCGGCCCGGACCCAGAAAGATAGCGCGCCCCTGGCGTCGGGGTGCGTCAGCAGCGCGGTGACCTGTTGCTCGATCTTCTGGGGATGCGACCAGTCGTCGCTGTCGTGCACCGTGACGTAGGCGCCACGCGCGGCACGCATGCCGGTATTGCGCGCCGCGTAGGCGCCGAGGTTGCGTTCGTGTCGCAGCAGCTTCAGCCGCGGCTCGCACTCGGCGCGCCGGGCGACCAGCTCGGCCGTGCCATCGTTGCTGGCGTCATCGACCACCAGTATCTCGAGGTGGGGCCAGCTCTGCGCCAGCAGGCTATCCAGCGCCACCTCCAGGGTCTCCTCGGCCTCGAAGGCGGGCACCACCACCGAGACCAGCGGCATCTGGCGGCGTGGCGTGGCAGTGACCCGTCGCGTTTCCAGTCCGGACAGGCCGACTCTCGCCCCTCGCCGGAGGCGCACGGGTGCCAGCTTGTGACGCTCAAACAATCGATTCAGCGCGATCAACCGCTGCTCGGCAGGCCGCACCACGAGGCTCGCCTCGACCAGGGCGCGGACCGAGGGCTCGTCGCCCAGCCTGCCGGCCGTCAGCTCGGCCAATGCCTCGGCATCCTGCCGCAGCTTCAGCCGGCACTTCACCCGCGCCTGGGCCACATAGGGGGCGAAGGGGCAGGCCGCCAGGGGACGTTCAAGTTCCAGGTGCGCCAGTGCCTCGCGATAACGGCCATGGCCATAGTGCCAGCCTGCGAGATACCAGTGCGCCGCCCCATCGCCCTTCCTGGCCAGGGCCTGCAACCGCGGCAAGGCGACCTGGGCATGCCCATGCCAGAGCTGCTGGTGATACCAGATCGCCGAGGCGCGCAGGAAGGGCAGATCGCTCAGTACCCCATGGGGAGACGGGCGGCGCCCTTCGTGGACGCCATGGCGCAGGAAATGCACCAACGGGTTGGCATTGGCCTGACGCACGTCGGCATAGCGCTGCAGATACCACTGGGGAGCGAAGCGAGGATCCGGTGCATAGCCCTGCCGCCAGCCATGGCGCAGGAAGTGCAGCGCCGGCCGCCAGGCCAGCGGACGTCGCCAGGCCGGCAATTGCGCTCGATAGAAGTCAGGCTGGAACATGCCATGTCGGCGAATCAGCGCAAGCTGGCCCCGCTCTCCCCGGTTGGGCCACAGGGAAAGGAAGTGGCCCAGCCGCCCTATCCAGCGCATCACCCCACCGCTCGGCACGAGAGTCATCGGGGGCGACGTCCTTCGCGCCAGGCCTGGCGCGCCGTCATCATGGCGCGAGTATGCCGCCAGATGGCACGGGCCACGTTGCGCGGCTGTCCGACGGCAGGGAAGTGATGGCCACCGATACCGGGATTGGTATTGATCTCCAGCACACAGGCCGCCTGGCGCTCATCGGGCGCCTCGCGGTCGAGCATGATGTCAACGCCCGCCAGCTCCAGACCGGGAATGGCCGCCACCGCCGCCACCGTTAGCGCCTTGACGGATGCGGGCAGTGCGTCGGTGACATCCAGCGTCTCCCCGCCCGCAGAGAAATTGGCTTCCTGGCGGAGATAGACCTTCCGGCCTTCCGGCAGCACGCTTTCGACGCCGAGCTGCTGCCGCTCGAGGTTGGTGCGGATATGCCTGCGCACCTTGATCAAGCGTGTGGAGAGATGGGGGTTCCTGGCGCGCAGGGCATTCTTTGCCTCGATGAGCTCGGCGATGGTGGAATGCCCATCGCCCACCACATGGGCCGCATCCTTGCCCAGGGCACCCACCACTTCTCCACCGACCACCAGCACGCGGTACTCGACCCCCGACATCTGGCGCTCGACAAGGACCCCGGCACTCGCCTTGTTGGCTCGGCGGAACGCCCGCTTGAGCTCGGTGGGCGTCTGTACGCCCACCGAGATGCCGTACCCCTTGGTACCGGTCTTCGGCTTGATGACCAGGGGGGCATTCAAGCGCTTCTGCATGGCCGAGACCTTGGCCAGGCTCTTGGCCACGCCACCCGGGGCGACGGGAATACCCGACCGCTGCAGCAGCACACGCGTCAGGTCCTTGCGGCCCGAAAAGGTCGCTGCCACCGTGGTATCCAGCGAGCGGCTGTCGTGGAACAGGATATCGACGTCTTCCACACGCGCAACGAACATATAGCGCGATAGCCACTCGATCCTCGCGCCATCGCGCTCGGCTTCCCTGGCGATCAGCAAGGGCCCCAGCGCCCGGGTCCTCATCGCCGCAAAGATAGTATCGTGAGACTCCGCCGCGGTGCTGATCAGGGTCTCTCGAACATTCGTCCATAGATTCATTGGCCACTTACCTGCGGCAAGGGATTAGAGATGTTGCGCCATCTCGAACATGGCGCCCAGATAGAGATCGGCCTGCTCGCCGAAGGCATGGTAGGTTCCCGGTTCCGGCGTCAGCTCCCCCAGCACCAGACCCTGACGGGCCTCGTAGAGGTCGATGCGACAGAACGGCGTCGGCAAGGCCGCCGACACCCGCTCGGCCAGTGCCAGCATGGCGTCCGGGGCACGAGGGGGAAGCAGCGCGGGATCGAGTGCCTCTGCGTACTTGCCCGTTTGCACCGGCAGCCAGTCACGGTCGTACCACCGGTAGTGGGTGCCCTGGGTCGCCCGGGATACCTGAAGGGTCAGGCCCACGCGGCCCCGAAAGGCATAGAACTTGAAGTCGTCCACCGGGCGCAGCAGCCCGGAAGGCGGAAGCAGCAGCTCTTCGAGCTGCCAGTGGTTGGGAAACTGGTGCTCGCGCATGTCGCGATAGAGGTAATCGAGAATCTCGACCAGGCTGAGCTCGCAGCGCTGCTGCAGGCAGGTGAAGGTCACCTCGCCCAGGCGACGCAACGACATCACGCCGCGGGAGCTGTGCGCCTGCCTGGGCTTGATCACGCACTCCTCGATGCCCTCCAGGGCCTCGCGCAGATTCTGCAGCGGAAAATCGTCACGCAGGATACGCGCCGTGGCGACGCCGAGCTCGCTCATGCGCCGCCCGACCCATCCACGATCATTGGCGAGCCGATTGAATGGCCGCACGCCCGGTAACGACGCCTCTCGCTGATAGCGACGCACCAGGGCATCCATGCCAACGCGGAAGGATGGCGGCTGCGGTGCCGTCCCCTTGCGAGCAGGATGTGCGGCACGTGTCCAGGAGAGACCATCCGGCTCGGCCAGGAAGGAGGTGAAGCTCGGAAAGGCCGCCAAGGCAACGGGCACGTCATGGCTGGCTGCGGCCCTGGTGGTCGCAGCACGGGGCAGAAGTTGTTTCACAGGGGACTCATCGAAAAGCGAACATAAGCACCAGCACCGCTGCCACCAGGCCAATCACGACTGGCATCGGCAGCTTTCTGATGATGGGCCTCATGAGCTGGCGAAGAAGTATTCTCAGCAAGCGATCGAGTGCCATTCACCCTCCTCTTGATACCTCATCGGCATTCGAAGCAGTTTTTCACTGTGCGACGCCATCTCGTTTCTGTGTCTATGGAGAGCCCCGGCTGAGACGCGATTTTATTCTTGAAATTTCTTACCTTTTCCCTTGTCCCAACTGCAACCACCTCGACCTTGCCTTCGGAAGGAGCGCTCACAAACCCTAAAATGCCATAGCGACCAGCCAATTTCGCAATCATGTCGGGCACAGCATCAGGAGAAGCCTTGGCATACGAGCAGACAAATTTTCTCCGAAGAATGCTGCTAAGCTTAGGAAACGGGGCCAGCGACACCTCATTTATAACCCCCCCTCTTAATGCACCGATCACTTTTTTATTATTGAAGGCTATCCGAGTGGAGAAATTGAAAGCATTCCCCTTCGACTCTGGAAAATAGTGGTCCACGAGAAGTTTAGGAACGTTTCTACCTTTTCCCACAACGGGGTACATATTGACCCCTACCTGAGCTCTTGTATTAAGCTCAAGAACACAATACTCCTCACTTTCCTCATCAAATAGAACATCGACTCCACAATGTTCGAGTCCATCTATGGCTTGCACAGCCTGAACCGCTGCATTTTTCACTTTCAGAGGAATTTGATCAGTAAAGTCAACAGTATCGCCGCCTGCCGATGCATTTGCCTTTCCCCTGAGAAATAGCACTTCCCCCTCGGGAAGGACGCTATCAAGCCTGTAATCAGACCTCCTTATGAAATCAAGCACCTCTCTGTCTTTCTTGATCAGCCCTTTGGAAAGGAAGGGATTAAGCTTTTTAAACGCATTTTTCTTCTTGATGAGTTGATCTATCGTACTCTTGCCATCCCCCTTGACATTGGCAGGTATTCTTTTGACAATAGCCACTGCCTCGCTGCCAATGACGAACACCCTGTAGTCATTACCGGAAAAGTGTTTTTCAACTATTATGTAAGGCTCATTCTCTTCATCCCTTAGATACTTATAATGAGCCACGAAATCCTCATCCGTGAGGATATTCGTAAAAACCCCATCTCCAAGACTACCAACCAATGGCTTTACAACAACGGGATATCCAATGTTTCTAGCATATGAAAGTGCATCATCCAGGCTGGAGTCAGAACCGAACACTTCACCGCGAGGAACATTGACGCCATTTTCCGACAGAAGCTTTTTAACCTTATGCTTATTCTTGGATAAGTTTCGTATGCGGTTTCTATCCTTCACCAAGAGCGACTTGTTGAAGGTCAGTGTTCTCTCCTTGCTGGATATCGTGTATTTATTATACCCAGCGTGTTTCACCTTGACACTCAGCCCTCTCCTCCAGGCTTCCAGAGATATACAGTAGCCACATAAGGGTTTACCAAAGGCATCTTTCACCGCAGCAGGTGAAAAGGGTTGCGGCCAGCTGACAAAATCGTCCATGGATCACTCCCGAGAATTGATAAATAACAGCATAAACCGGATATGACCACCTTATATCTTAGACTGTGGCATATCGGGCATGTAAACATATATCAAGAATGTTTCTACAGAGTGACATCCCAATGAAACAGCCATGACGTTGGAACGAAAATCCATCACCCCCTCCTCTCCATAGAAGGTTGTCAGAAGCTTATATCAAACTCATTCACACCAACGCTATTTTCCAGTAACTCAACATTATCCACGTTAGATCTTCGTGTTCCTATCCGCGCACAGCTCAATAGGTAGTCAATGGCATTTCCATGCCCTCTGAATTCAAAGTAAACAGAGCCATCATCCAGGTTGACAATTCCACCGCTTACATTATATCGCGATGCAATCTTGGCCAAATATTTCCTATACCCAACCCCTTGGACATCTCCAGAGGCCTTGGCAAATACAACCCTCTTTCTACGCTTCACAGAGGGCATCAGGCATCGCTGCATGATATGATCAATAAGTACCCCGGCAGCATCCCTTGGCTCACCAGAAGCTGGGAAGTGGTGCATTGCAATATCCGGATTGGTGTTGACTTCACTGATTGCCCACACCTGACCCTCGGGTGGCAAGGATATATCCTTAACCAATAAATCCACCCCAAAGTGAATACAGCCGGAAAACGCTCCTTGTACATTCTTGACAATATCATTCCAGGAAGGGTGGACGTTTTCTGTTATGTCATGACTCTCCCCACCGCCTGCAATATTCGCGACACTTGCCAACTGAATTTCTCTTCCTTCATCCAATACTGCATCAGGAGTTAGCCCTTGTGATTTGAGGCTCATTTCCATCTTCCTGGTAATCACAAACGCCTTTGCCCCTAAATAAGGGTTACTCCTCCTCTTTCTATTCTTTTGCCTCACCAGTTCCTTGATAGAGATAGTGCCATCTCCAATGACATATGCAGGAACTCGCTTGGCCGCACAGACTATTCTACCATTGACAACAAACAACCTGTAGTCGCCACCATCAACATGGCGTTCAACAACATTGCTGACATCATGATGCCAAGCAGACCTGAAGCCATCCTCATCCTTGATATTAGCCGTTACACCCTTCCCTCCCGAGCGTTTTACTACAACAGGAAGCCCTATCTTCCTGGCAAATCTCCACGCATCTTCGACTTTTTCCTTTCCGAATATCTCTCCCTGCGGGACATTAACCCCCAATGATGACAGGAAGACTTTTGTCAAATGCTTGCTGTTAGAGATGTAGCGATCCCCGTATGTTGTCATCTCCGGCATCGAGTTATAGAACCATACGGTCTCCTCTCCACCTTCAACCCTGATAAACCTAGAGCTATCCCGAGAAACACGAAGTCCTCTAGCCAAAGCAGCATCTACAATCAACTGCTGATGCAATGAACCTGATCGACTAAACAGAGAGCGCCTCTCTCCATAAGAAACCGGCTGAGCAACACATGTACCGCTATACGAATAGAATCCTCTGCTTCCACCCAGCGACTTGGTTCCATTGTTTAAAAATGGCAATTCAACATCTTTCTTCAGGAACCATTGCAAAGTGGTTGTTATATCATCAACAGCCTTCTTTCTTCCAGAAAGACTGACCTTGAACTCCCCGTCTGAAAAGTCAACCTCTCCGGCCACTTCTCGCAGCGCGGCTTCTCTCCTCAACAACTCCTCTATCTCGGCCTGGTCAGCCTTGTCATATTTGAAATCCAATACTACACTTTTCTTGTCATTCATGTAGGATGGATAAAAAAGTCCGGATATCGCAGACTTGGCGACATTCCTGGAAGAATCGTAGTTTCCCAGGTTGTGGTGCACGATAGAGCCATTGACATTAATCTCAATAAACCCCCAGTCTTGGTCCTCGGGGGATCTTTTTATGTCTTCGGCAATCAGGTCAATACCACTCGAATAAAGCCCGGGGAAAAGAGAGTTTATTTTCGCGGCTATATCACAGAATAATGGGTGAACGAAATCCGTGACATCAAGGTTTTCACCTCCAGAGCTCACATTTCTTACATCTCTCAGCTTCACGACTTTTCCCTTCTCAGGGATATCATCCAGGGCAAACCCTTGTCCTTTGAGAATATCTACAGCTCTATCGTCAATCTTTATCAGTAGTTTTCTAAGCCTAGGATTCTTCCTCCTTTTTCTATTCTTTTCATTTACCAGCTCAAGAACCGTGTGCCGCCCATCGCCAACAACGTGGGCTTCAAATCTTTGACTCACTGCAACAACACTACCATCAACGACATACAGCCTATAATCGTCTCCGGTCAGTTGTCTTTCAATAATAACCGTCTCTGATTCCAACGCCGCCCTATCAAAGGCAACTGCCAGCTTTTCGTAATCGTCTATATCAAGAGAAATTCCTTTCCCACCGTAGCTAGAGTGGGGTTTCACTACACATGGAAAAAAATCGGGTGGAATCTTGCTGACATACTCCTTGCTGCTCATACTGAACGAGTACGACTCTGGAGCGTTCAGGCCAGCCCTTCTTACAATGTCACTTGCAATCTTCTTGTCTCGGCATAGCTTTGCCGAAACTATAGAATTTATTCCTGGCTCATTGAGCCTGTAAATAACGAATTCATTATCCTGAGAGAGGATGGAAACGGACTTGGAAAGTTTCAGGCATGACACCCCCAGCTGTGCTGCAACATTGGAGAATGTGGCATGGACAGGGTCCTGAGAAATTATTTTCCCAAGCCTTCTATAATCGTAGTGATCTGACTTCTTCAGGCGGCTAGTATGAATCACCAAAACGTTCCTTTAGATAGTAAGGCACAATGATAGATCGTTTATTTCATCTCAGATATGATTCTGTCAGCAATCCTACGAATACCAGTACCACGAGACGACCCCTTTATTGCTACTAAATCCCCATCCTCCACTAGTGCAGAAAGCTCACCCATCAATTCATCTGTATCACGGAATACTCCACGAAACACTAGATCGTCCAGCCCTGTCACCGCCGGTTTGACTTCATCGTCAAGCCCTATCACCAGGTCAGGCTTGTATTGTTCAAGTAGAGCCCCTATACCAGCATAAACATCTCGCTCATGCTCGCCCAGATGAACAAGCTTCCCAATAATAAAGATCTTTTTTCCGACCGCCTTCTTGGCCGAGAAAACCTCAAGGACTTCTTTCACAGAGTTTATAGTTGCATTCTTTGTGTCATCAATGAATTCCACATGCTTGCCAAACAAGGTACCGGAATAGAAATCAAGAACCCTCTTTTCTTTTGGCGACGTTGCCAGTTTCGAAGCTGCTTCAACCAGGTTCAAGCCAAGAACCTTGCATGCCGACAAGACAGCCAATGAGTTATATGCCATCGCACGGCTTGGAGTAGGCATTGTATACTCAATGGCCTCACCATCAATAGAACATAGAACTTTCCCGCTTCCATCAGCCCCTACATCGAAATCTTTTAGCGAAACATTAGAATCACCATCGCCATAAGAAACCGGTTTGGTGCCAAAGGCATTTGCCATGAAAGCCAAATACTGAGAGTGCTTTGTGTTGCTACAATAAACCGCCCCACCTCCTTCATTCAGGCACTCATATATTTTCGATTTATAATATGCCGTTTTCTCTGAAGAATCTATGAGCTCTGGTTGGCTGACATCTATGGATGTGATGATGGAAACATCTGGAGAAATAATTTTTCCAACGTGATTCTCATACCTATAGAACCCACTCAATGCTGCTTCCACAACACAAAAATCATAATTATCGTTCAGGTTAGACAGAAGTGCAGAAATTCCATATATGGTATTATGATTATCACCAGTACTAAGTACTGAGAAGCCCATTGATCTCAGCACATGTGACAGCATTAATACCGTACTGCTTTTTCCAGCAGACCCGGTGACTGCTATAACCTTTCCTTTGAACTTTTCCCTTGATGAACTGCCCGCATTTAGAAAATATTTTAACGTGTTGTCCACATATTTAACGGGCATCCCCTCACCATCAAACTCACGGCTGGAAATGATCTCCCGGACATTGCTTCTTTTTGCTCTCTCCGTGATTTCATGATCATCCTTTCCGTATTGACCAGAATGAACCCTCCTACCTTTACTCCAGTTACCATCGACAATGACAAGAGCATTGCCATTGCGAATTTTCTGTAGAGAGTAGTCCATCCCACTATATAGCTCGACGCCCTCTGACTCCTTAGTAGTGTCAACTTTTTCGTCAACTATAAAGGAATTAAATCCAGACCGCTTGTTGTCGGTGCATATTCTTTCGGCACTGAGGTTTGGCCGGAACATTTTATCGACAGTAAGGTTCACAACAAGGCTATATGGATCAGCTTGCTTGGCCTTGTATCTTCCAGGAGAATTGAAAACAAAATTTCCGATCGAGTAAAAGATTCGCCCGCCTTTATACGTCTCTATGGCATCGGCTTTATGTGAGCCATGCGCCACCACATGATCCGCACCTGCATCGATAATAGCCCGACACCACTCTTGATGTTTCTCGCCCGTATCTTGATAGTCGATGCCTTGCCAGTGTGGACAAACTATGACCATGCTGTCCGAATCTATTGCCTTGACCTTCTGAATCTCACGTGACATGGCTTTGAGATTAGTACTGGCAATGCCCGGCTTGTCTTTCTCCGCAAAGAAACCATATCCAACATAGCGTTTGGAAGAACGCATCCCATTGAATATATAGATATTCCTCACCCCATCTTCTGTCTGCACGTGTATACGATAGGGCTTGCGGGCTTCCTCGAGATTCCGGCCGGCACCGATGACCGAGATGCCATGACTCTCCAGTTTATCTATCATGGCCAGCAGCTTATCAGGCCCGAAATCCATGGCATGGTTGTTGGCTAGAGTGACGGCTGTCACCCCCAGCTCCTTGAGTACCTGAAGCGTGACATCCGGATCATCACAGCCAGGATACTCCTTACCCTCAATAGGCTCGCCTGGCTCATGACTCAGCACGGTTTCCAGGTTGACGATGATTTCATCGCTTCCCTCGAGAGCAGGCTTGACGCCATCGAAGAACGACATGGGATCATTCTTCAAGCGCTCGTGGGCCTCGGAATATTTTCTCTTGGATTTTTCAAGATAATAATACCCAAGACTCGTGTCACCGCAAAAGGTAATGGTGAGTGGCTTGACCATCGATGGAGGCTTTTCAAAGAACACCAATGACTCTCCCTGCCTGTTATGCTCGTAGATTCGTGTCGCCAATGTAGTTAACCCTGCATGGTCAAGCTCGCTGGTCATCTGCTCGCCTTGCATCACTCTACCGCCCTGCAACAGCTCCTGACAGCTTCGGGAAAAGCGAGCAGAAGTCTCTTGCCCCAATGGCTTCTCGACCATACCGCATATAGGGGTATTAGTTACCTTGACCGGCTTGGCAAGCGACAGGGCATAATCGACTATAGGTGTGATAATATCTTTTTTCTCACCATAGCTGGGATAACAATGGCCACTCAATCCTGGCGCGACATTGGCCTCCAGGACGATATAGCTGTCCCTCACTGGTGCTTCAGAAAAATTCCTCGAAATAATATCCACGCCAAGAACAGGAATATCCTTGGCTACCCGAGAGACTTGCTCGGCAATCTCGCAATAGCGGGGGTGAACCAAGTCGCTGATCTCCAGGGTATCGGCTCCGGTACTGGCACCGGCCTTGTAATCGATGAGCAGATAGGTGCCAAGCTTTGGCACGTCATTCAGGGAGAACCCCTGGGCCTTGATCAGCTCGAGCCGATGCTCATCGAGCTTGATCTGGCGTATGATCAGGCCCGGGCTTCTTCTCTTCTCTTTATTCTTCTCCTTGATCAACTCATCGACGGTTCTCTCCCCATCACCAACGACGATTGGCGGAATTCGTCGACAGGCACTGACGCATTTCCCACCCACCACAAGGAAACGAGCCTCCACCCCTCCCGTAAACTGTTTTTCTATGAGGATATTACTATTATTTCGGTTGTTCTCGAGCGCCTGCTCCCAGGCATAATCGAATTGAGCCTCGGTATTTACACCAACAGTAACTCCTTTCCCCTTGTGCCCACATGCCGGTTTGATGACACAGGCCACTTCACTCTCGGCAATGAATCGCCTGCCCCTTTCCTTCTCGTCCTTGGACAGTGCGATGTCAGGAGCAACGCTGATTCCTGCCTTCCTCAAGGCTTTCTTGAAGACACCTTTATCTCTCAGCAACCTTATTGCCAGGCGAGAGAATCCCTTCAGATGAGAAAAGGAGAACATGAGTTTCGGCTGAAACCCGATTACCTCGATTTGAGATTTCTTCTCCCATACGACGAAATGACCACGCCGCTGAAACTCTTCAGCGATCATGAAGGAGTTCAGGTTCTTTATCTTTTTATCTTGTATTCTTAGATGGATGGGGCTCGAGAACTTGTTCAGTTCTCCACTCAGAAACTCCTTTATCCCATCATAGTCGAAGATTTCATTGTGCACTGTCATCCTGGCGCCCTCGTTCTTATCCATCCATCTGGATATCCACGCTGGTCGGCACCTCCTCGATGCCCAGCCCATTGGCGTAGACCCATGTCAAGGCGCAGCCAGCCCAGGCCGGGCCAACGGCCTGGAAGCGCACGCGTCCTGTCACTTCATCCAACTCTTCGAGGGTCAGCTCGAGGCCCATGGCTCGCCCGGTTCGCATCAATTCGCTCTCCAGCCGCTGTCCATGGCTGATGCCGGCGAGTACCGCTGCGAATCGCATCGGGGCATCCAGCGAGCGGCCCGGCGCGCCTCCGGCGACCCGCTCCAGTAGCTGCTGGGTCAGTGCGGGGTGGTCGTAATAGAGCTTGTAGCACTTGAGGTGCTCCGAGAGAGCGATGACCGCATGATTGCCGTCCTGTGCCTCGGTGGACGGATCATCGACGATCAGGTCGATACGCAGGTACGCCATGCCCTGCATGACACCGGCCACCTTCTCTCCCAGGACGCGATAGCTCTCATGCAACGTCTCGACTATCTGCCAGACCTGGTCCTGCGGATACTTGTGGACAGCCGCCACTACCTGGCCTTCGGCCATGATCAGCCGCAGCTGTCGCCCCTCGAGCTGCTTTTCCAGCATGTAACGGACACTGAGCGGCAGGTAGCGTCGGCCGTGCTCATCCACGTGGTCTTCCGAGAGGCGCGTCATTGCATAGGGGGAAGCCGCGAGATCACTGGCCTTGTTCTTCTTCAGCTCTCGCGACTTGCGAAACAGGAACTCCAGCTCGTCTTCGCTCTTGATATCCTTGATGTACTCTTCGTAGAGGGTATTACGGATCACCGGCTTCAGGACCACCGGATAACCGAGCTTCTTGGCATAACGCTGGTGGTCGCGCTGTGAGCGCCCCGAGAAGGAAGCAGCGCTGACCACCTTGATTCCATGGCGCTCGAGGCGCGCACGCCAGGCGCGGATGTCCTGGCAGAAATTCACCGCCGGCAGCAGGTTGCGGCCATTGACGCCACACACGAAGCCGGCGGGTTGCTGAACCGGTTCGCCATCGCTGGCGGGGTGATCATAGTAATATGCCAGCTGCCGGGGTAGCAGCAGGGTGCGGGCACTGGCAGGCAGGCGCTGAGCATGAATCAGCAACCCTTCCTTGGCGATGCTGGGCAGGCTATCCAGCAAGGCACCGAAGCTATCGATTCTGACATCCATGGGGGGACTCGCCTTTAGCGTATGAGGGTGAAGCCATCGTGCGGCGACTCGTTGACGTGCACGACCCTGACCGAGGTCGGCAGCGCTTCTGAAGGACCGCGAATGCAGGCGGTGGTCAGTGAGGAAATGGCGACCAGGGAACCCTGCAACACCGCCTCCACCGTACGCTTGTCGCGATTCTTCACATACCCGTTCAGCCCCCCTTTCCGGGCGTGACGGGCCACCCATTTACGGAACCCCACCCCCGTTACCTTGCCACGGACCCGTACCTTCACCGTGATCTGGTCATCATCCAGCGGTGTCAGCGGCATGTCATGGTTATGCAGGATCTCCTCGATGGCCTGGCGTGGAACATTCACGGCGTCACCGAACATCGGGTAACAGGCCGTACCGATGGCAGCATGTGCGTTCAACTCGCAGATACCGATGTCGGTCTCTCCCACTGGCTTGCGATGGTCCTCGATCAGGAAATCGATGCCGCAGTAATCCAGGCCTGGCACGGCCTTCACCGCGTCTTCCGCCAGCTTGATGATGCTGGGATGCATCTCGTGATGCACATTGACGCTATCCCCCCCCTGGGAGAGATTGCAGGAACCGGAGAGATTGACGCGCTCGCCGAGCGGCGGCACGGAGTGCAGCGTATACCCGACCTTGTCGAGCTGATACTGGGTCGACTCCGTATAGACGATGGGCCGGGACTTGAGGTGGGGGATCCTCTGCCGATAGCGATTCTTGATCAGGATCAGCTCGGCAACGGTATGCTTGCCATCGCCGGTCACCGAGGCCGGTGCCCGCAACGTGGCGGCGCGCACCTTGCCGCCGATCACCATGATCCGGTAATCCTCGCCGAAGATGTGCTTCTCGACGATGAAGTCATCGTGCCCCAGCTTGCTGGTTTCCAGCACGTGAAAGGCGCTGCGCAGCTCCTCATCGCTGCGAATATTCGGCACCACCCCGATGCCGCGCACCCCAGTGGCCGGCTTCACCACCACCGGATAGCCGATCAGGTTGGCATAGCGGGTGGCATTGTCATATCCCCCCGAGGGAAACATCCGACCGCGGGGTACCGGGAATCCCAGCGGCGCCAGAAACTCGCGGGTCGCCTCCTTGTGGGTACACAGGGCGATGGCATCCACCGACACCAGGGGGGAACGGCTGAGCTTGAAGTAGAAGCGCTGTCCCCCCTTGTCGGCAGTGAAGACGCCCTTGCCGGTGCGCAACACATTGAAGCCCTGGCGAAGACACTCGCGCTCCATCAAGTGGCTCTTGGCATCCATGGTGCCAAGCGGCAGCATCAGGGGGGTGTCATCGAAGGCATTGGGGTGCAGTGGCGGAGAAGGCTCCTGGAGCACGCCCTGCAACCGTGGCTGATAGGTGTAGGTCGGTGGCTCGCCCTCGGGAAGGTAAAGCACCTGTTCGGCACGGGTGAACAGCGCCTCGACCAGCGCCTCGTCTTCCAGGGCCGCAGGTGGTGCTCCACAGGTAGCGTCCGTCATCCGCCGGGCGAAGTCGGTGAAGAGGTGCTTGAGTGCCTTGTGGATGCTGGAGACCGCACGCTGAACCTTGGCCCACTGGCGCAGATCGAGCGCCCTGGCGTCGTCGATCAGCTCTGCCGTGGGCTCCACCCAGGCCTTCACCTGAGGCCCCAGCTGTCCATTGGCCAGGGCCTCGGCATCGAGCTGGCTTCCCATCAGCCGTGACGCAACCGTCTCGAGGTACTCCCAGTAACGACTGGTCATGGGCTTGCCTGGACGCTGACCGACCAGCCCTTCCACGGCGCCGGTGAACTCACGGTCATGGGCGCCGATGGTCACTTTCAGGTAGTAATTCACCTCACGCCTGGCCAACCTTTCATCGACCATCGAGGTCAGCCTTTCGGCGTGAGGTCTCGAGTAAGCGACCAGCTCAATACGCTTGACGCTATAGTTCTCTTGCGGCATGTCGCACCATCTTCAAAAAGCCGGGCGGATGACTCCGCCCGGCATGTTTCTCAGTTGGCGCCTTCCAGCGCCTTGGCCAGCTTCTCGTCGCTGTACTTGAATCGCTTGCCCTGCTCGGCCTCGCGCCCGAGGAAGCGGTCATCGAAGGCACTCCTGAGCAGTGCCTTGCGGGCGTCACGATCGGGAATCCGGCCTTCGGCTCCATAGGCACGATGGAACATCATGCGCCGCCTGAGTGCGGAACGGCAGACGTTGGTCGCCCAGCCGGCGCCCTCGGGCGCGACCAGCTGATGGCCTTCCCGTTCTGCACGGGGATGTACCAGGCGTACCTTGCGTTCCTTCTGGAACGTGGCCGGGAAGTAACGACATGTCTCCAGGCTTCTCGCCAGCGCCAGCATGACCAGGGTGTTGAAGTTGGTGGTGTTCGGCAGGTTGCCCAGGAAGATGCCGCCATTGAAGCCCAACGTCTTGGCTTCGCGCTCGGTCTCCAGCACCTCATGGAAGCCACCGGCCTTCTGGGGCGTTACCTTGAGATCGACATAGGGCATGTAGGGGGCCAGGGTGCGAATCGATTCGACCCCCCAGATGGGCTTGGCCAGCATGATGCGGATCCGCTTGCCCTTTGCATAGGCGAAGGCTTCGCGATAGAAGGTATCTGAAATCTCGGCGAAGGGATCCTCGACCACGACCTCGACGCCCAGCTTCTCGACCAGTCCGGTCAGGGAGATATCGTCACAGAAGCGCTTCCAGTCATCCAGCTGCCACCGTTGGCCAGCGTTGAGGATAATGCCCTGGACGGCATGCTGCTTGCCGCCCAATGCGAACAGCAGAGAGTTCACCAAGGCACTGGCCTTGTCGGCATCGATGCGACGCCCACGACGCAACCAACCCTCCACGACCTTCCCGCCTGCAATGTCGGAGAGCAACTTCTCGGTGTTCTTCAGGCGATCATTGAACACATTGCGCACCATGCCATCTTCACTGGCATCAGCCACCTGCTGCCCCACCGAGACTCCCTGCTGTTTGGCGAAGATATCCAGCAGTGCACACTCGGCAGCAAAGCATACCGATGGGCTGGGCCGCTGCTGGCTGATGCCCTCCTCGGTGTAGCCGAAGATCTCGCTTACGACCTGTTGCACCACTTCACGCACTTGCCGGGTCGGCTTCTGCTCACCGGCCGGTACGGGCAGCGTCTTTCCGGTAAGCCCTCGTGCCAACTTCTTTGCATAGCGGGTAGCACGGGACAGGGTTTCCGCGCTGATGCTGGAGGGCCTTGCCTCACCCAGTCCAACGTACTCCTTTCCATCCACTTCGGCCGTCACCCTGAAGAAGATGGAGTATGCTTCGGACTCCCTTCCGCTGAGGCTATCACCCTTCTCCTTGTCGGCCTTGGTGACAGGCTTGTTCTTCAACGTGAAGATATCGACTTGAGTAATCATCTCTAGGACCTCCTTGTGGCTCCGACTATCACTTTGCAAGAATCCCCTCCTGCATCACCCTGCTGCTATTGCTTCCTGCTTCTCCTTGTAATTCCCAAGAAGTCCTTCTTTCTTATAAAATTCGACCAATTCCTGGCATTCAAGCAGTGGCCTGTTCATCTGAAAAAGTCGAACCTGGCTATAGCTGTTTCCTTCGAGGACCACGACGCCCTCGTCATCGATGACGAGATCGAAACCGCAGTACTTGACGTAGGGTAACTGATTGAATACACGACATATTCCGTGCTTTATATTCTCCCAGTCCGGCACACGCTTGCCGCGAATCCTTTCCCCTGTATCGGGATGGCACTCCCAGCCATGCCCCTTGTATTTTCCTTCGGCCGCCACGGCGCAGCCGAGTTCACCACTAACAAGGTCGACTTCGGAACTCAGTCCTCCCAACGAGAAATTGTCGATGGGATAGGACTCGCTCGTACCAATCCTTTGCACCGCCCGCATGACCCTGGCTTGTCCCGTGATCGGGCTGCGAACGACCAACACTCTAAGCGTATTGACCGTCAATGGAAACAGCGTTTTAGTAAAGACACCTTGCTGTATGTAATCGTTCAGGATGAAGGGAACTTCCTGGCCGGCCAGCACCTCGGCGAGTTCATCCACCTTCACGATGATACGGGAGTTGCTATCATCGTTGGTTTCCACCACCGCATGGTGACGATCGGTACGAATGAAGTAGACACTTCCACCGCCACCTCCCCCCAGAGGCTTGGCGACCATCATGCGTCCGTCATCCTGACCGTTGACGACACGATCCCAAATCGGACTGTAGGGAATGGCTCGTCCGTTGCGGAAAGTGGCGATGATGTCAGGCACTCGGCAGTAACGGCCCAACACCTGGGTAAACAGTACCTTGTCATTGAAGACGATACTGTAAGACCCGTTGACCAGCCTCGTCAGCCAGCGCTGAACGTCGCTGAGGTAGAGATCGATATTGTCCGGTGTGAGTCCGTATAGCCGTACCTTTTCAGGAAGGAATCCACGCTTGTAGAGGAAGTTCGCCTGTTTCTCGCTGAGACGCTCCAGATCCGGGTCGGCATGGAAGTCGAGCGTGAAGCGCTTGTGCAGTGCCAGCGCCTTCGGGCCACTCAGGCTAGCCATGAACTGCTGGTGGTGGTCCCTGGGAAGGTCCAGTGACGTTGCCACCTTGGCCCTGGAGAACGGCCGCGCTGGCTGCGGTATCGAGCGTCTTAGCAATACTGACTTGCTGGGCGTTAATTGCATCATGATGGCTGACCTAGATTCCAAATTCGCGAATGAACTCGACGGCCGCCTCGGACTGCATCAAGGGGCCATGCACCTGAAAGGGAACGACACTCGGCTGGCTGCTCAGCTCGATCAACCGCGGCGTATCACCGCCGATCTCGATGTCGATCTGTGCGAAGGTGAAGATGGGCTTGTGAGTGATCACGGCCAGAATCTCTCTCTCGACGAATCGCCACGCCTCTTGATAGCGCCCCCGCTCCCAGGGCCTGGGAAGTCGCGGGCCGGTCAGGATGGTGTTGGCCCGGTAGCGCACCACGCTCTTGACGCGACCAGTGTTGAGCGAGAGGTGATAACTCTTGGCCGAGTGTCGCCCCAGGGGGCACTCGGTGCGCTCCACCACGGCAGCCAGCGGAATCAGTGCGGCGCTCGCCGGATCGAGCATCATCAATACCTTCAGGCGAGAGGTCGAAGCGGCGGCGGCAGTGGGCGGCCGCATGGGCAGGCGCCTCGCGAACAGCTGAAACTGCAGCGCCGGGGTCTCGAGCAGTTGGCGGGCATTGCCGTTGGTCAGCGGTAGCAGGCGGGCCTGAAGGTCGCTCACATAGGCATCGGCCTGGGCGTTCGGCAACCGGTAGAGCGCCTTCTTGTCCGGCAGGAAGCCGCGGTTGTGCAGGTATTCGGCGTCCTCCTGGGCCAGCCAGCGGGACCCGAGCAGAAACTCCCGGCTGAACGCCCGCCAGATCTCCACACCTTCGGCCTTGTCCAGCCGTTGCACGCGTCCCTCGTGACTGAGGTCGGCACTGCGCTTGGTATCGTAGATGACCCGCGAGTGGCGCCCCCCGCTCAGATATGGCAAGCGTTCGCGGACTCCCGCCAGGTGCGGTGTGGGCCGTCGCTCTTCATGGCGCCCATGTCGCAGGTAGTGGATGAGGGGGTTGATGCTGGCGCTGCGGACGTCCTCGTACTCCTCGAGATACCAGGCCGTATGGAAACCGGGCCCCGGGCTCAGGCCCTGCCGGGCACCCTGGCTCATGAAGTGGCCCAACGGGTCCCGCTGTGCCAGGGGATCCTGCTGGAGTTCGGGGTGATTACCGAGGTACCACTCGGCGTTGAAGTACCCGCTGCGCACGATCTCCTCACGCAGCAGCGTCGGGCGATGGCCCACGACGCGCAGCAGCCTGCGCTTGGCTTCATCGAGTACCGGGTTCGGCATCAGGCACCCAATCGGCTGATATGGCTGGCGATGAAGGGATCGCCCAGCAGGGGACGATGGATCTGGTGCGTGGCCAGATGGCCCTCGCAGGCAGCAAAGAAACTCGGTCCCTCGTCGGTGAGCACGAAGGAGAGACTGCAGGCGCGCAGGTACGAGGATTCGTCGAAGAAGGCCATCAGCATCTCGCGAATCTCTCGCCAGCCGGGCAGTCGCTGCCCGACGAGGCGACTCCCCGTCTGCGGATGGGTCGGAAAGTCACAGAGCTTGTGACGCCGCTCGTCCAGCCCCTTGCAGGAGGTGATCAGGCCGGTCTCGTCGTCGACGGAGGCGCTCAGGGCGCCCTCCTCGACCCGCAGGGCGGCGCTGCCGTCCGCGCGCCGCCGTCCGATCACCAGGGTGGCGGCAGCGAGTTGTGGCCGCCATTCGTGCGGCTCGCGGACCAGCAGCACATTGAGCAGGTTCAGGTGACCGGGGGCGAGTTCATCGGCAAAGCCGCCCTGGGGGACGTGCTCGGTCAGTACGTAGGCGCAACCCTGTCGGCGTGCCTGCTGCTGAAGGGCCTGCACCAGCTCGTCGCTGCGCCCCTCGCCCAGGGGCCCCTGGAAGCGGCCATCCTGCAGCAGGATCCGCTGATAGGAGGCGACCACCCCTGGCTGCATGGGGTGCACGATCAGACCGCCCGACGCCTGGTCTCGCTGTCGCCACCAGGGCGAGGCTGCCCACTGCACCTCTTCCGCACTCACCACGCAGTAGATCTGCGGGGCGCGGCAGTAGTTGCTTACCACATGGGAACAGAGCACGCGGTCGGCCATGACCGCCTGGTACTTGGCATTGGCGGCCTGCAGGCGCAGGGCTTGAAAGTCGCTCAGGTAGCCCTCGACGCCATTTTCCGCCATGTCGTACAACGCCCAGCGGCTGCGCAGGAACCCGGCGTGGAAGAGATGCTGCTGGAGCTCCTCGGACAACCCGTGGTTCGGCTCGTCCCAGAAGGCGAGGGAAAACGTCTTCCAGGCTTGCAAGGTATCGATGTCCTGCGCATCGCGTACGGCTTGTTGATATTGGCTGAACATGGTCAGAGGATCTCGCTGGCGTGGAAGTCGGAAGCGAGGCGATCCTTGGTCGACAGGATCGGCTGGCTGCCCCAGCACCACTCCTCGCGTCGCCAATCGATGGCAAGCGCCGGGTCATCCCAGCGGATGGAACGCTCGAACCGTGGTGCGTAGTAGTGGGTCGTCTTGTAGAGCACGTCGGCCGTGTCACTCAGCACCACGAAGCCGTGGGCGAATCCTTCGGGCACCCAGAGCTGCCGGTGGTTGGCGGCGGACAGGCGGGCACTCACCCATTGCCCGCGGGTAGCGGAGCCGCGGCGGATGTCAACCGCGACATCGAGGATCTCTCCGGCCACGACCCGCACCAGCTTGCCCTGGGGCTGCTCGACCTGATAATGCAGCCCACGCAGCACCCCGCGTGCAGAGCGGGAGTGGTTGTCCTGAACGAAGGTGGCGCCCACGCCGGTAACGGCTTCGAAGGCACGCTGGTTGAAGCTTTCCATGAAGAACCCGCGCTCGTCGCCGTGCACCCCGGGGGTGATCAGCAGAACGTCGGGGATTGCGAGAGGCGTTGCTTCCATTGCACTGAACATCCATGTCTTGGGGGCCGGCGGCCCCGGCAGGGCCGCCTACGGGGCCGGGGTCGCCAGATCGAGCAGGTATTGGCCGTAGCCGGTCTTGGCGAGGGCCTCGCCCTGGGCGATGAGCCTGTCGTCATCGATCCAGCCATTGCGCCAGGCGATCTCTTCCAGGCAGGCGACCTTCAGCCCCTGGCGGTGCTCGATGGTCTGCACGTACTGGGCGGCTTCCAGCAGGCTGTCGTGGGTGCCGGTGTCCAGCCAGGCGAAGCCGCGGCCCAGGCACTCCACCTGCAGGTCGCCGCGAGCCAGGTAGGCATTGTTGATGCAGGTGATCTCCAGCTCGCCACGGAGGGACGGGCGGACGCGTCTGGCGATCTCGACGACATCGTTGTCGTAGAAGTAGAGTCCGGTCACGGCATGGTTCGACCTGGGCCGGGTCGGCTTCTCGGCGATGGAGATGGCTTGCCCCTCGGGGCCGAATTCCACCACCCCGAATCGCTCGGGATCCTTGACGTAGTAGCCGAAGATGGTGGCACCCCGGTGGCGTCGGTTCGCTTGCTGCAGCTGGCCGGTGAAGTGCTGGCCATGGAAGATGTTGTCGCCCAGCACGAGGCACACGGGATCGTTGGCGATGAAGCGCTCACCGATGAGGAAGGCCTGTGCCAGGCCATCGGGCGATTTCTGCTCGGCGTATTCGAGCGATATCCCGAACTGGGCGCCATCGCCCAGCAGGCGCTGGAAGGCAGGCAGGTCATCGGGGGTCGAGATGATCAGGACCTCCCGTACCCCGGCGAGCATCAGCACCGAGAGCGGGTAGTAGATCATCGGCTTGTCGTAGATCGGCAGCAATTGCTTGGACACCCCATGGGTTATGGGATAGAGCCGACTGCCGGCCCCGCCGGCCAACACGATGCCTTTCCGCGTCATCACGTCTGCTCCATGGGTTCTCTCAGGCGGGCGCCCGTGGGGTGAGAGAGATACTCTCCGAGCGTGAGTGCCAACTGGGCCTCCCAGTCGGGCAGTGGCGTCCTCAGGGCGGCTTCGAGCTTGTCGAGGCACAGCCGCGAGTTGAGCGGACGCGAGGCCGGGGTGGGATAGTCGGTCGTGGGAACAGGCATGACCGCATCGGGGCACAGCGTCATGGCAACGCCCTGGGAGTCGGCGAGCCGCAAGATGGCCTGGGCAACGCCGTGCCAGCTCGTCTTGCCGCGAGGCGCGAGGTGATAGAGGCCGCTTGCCAGGCGCAGGGAGAGTGCCTGGGCCGTGACCCTGGCGATCAGGCGGGCCGGTGTGGGAACGCCGACCTGGTCCGCGACCACCCCGAGCTCATCGCGCTCCAGGGCCAGCCGCAGCAGGGTCTTCATGAAGTTGCGGCCGTAGGCGCTGTAGACCCAGCTGGTACGGAAGATCAGGTGCTGGCAGCCGCTGTGCTGGATGGCCAGGTCGCCTTCCAGCTTGGTCTGACCATAGACATTGAGCGGTGCCGGGGACGCGTCTTCCCGCCAGGGCGTATCGCCGCGGCCGGAATAGACGTAATCGCTGGAGTAGTGTACCAGCCACAGGTCATGCCGCTCGGCATGCCGGGCCAGCTGGGCAGGCAGTTCGGCGTTCAGGCGCCGGGCGAGCGCCGGTTCGCTCTCGGCCCGGTCTACCGCCGTGTAGGCCGCGGCGTTGACGATCAGATCGGGGCGATGCTGTGCCAGCCAGGCATCGACCGCCCGGGCGTCGACAAGATCGAGCGAGTGACGGGAGGGGGCCAGGACTCGGCCCAGGAGGCTGAGCTGACGCTGCAGCTCGAAGCCGACCTGGCCGGTGCTTCCGGTGACCAGAATATTCATTGATGCCATCCATGCCATCGAGTTGAAGAGGTCAGGTCGAGTCGAGCAGGTCAGGAGACCGTATCGGCCAGGCCGAGACGCTGTCCCTGGTAGCGGCCCTCCTGCACGCGCCGCCACCAGCTCTGGTTGAGCAGGTACCATTCGACCGTCTTGCGCAGCCCGCTCTCGAGCGTCTCGTGCGGCACCCAGCCAAGCTCGCGGGCGATCTTGCCGGCATCGATGGCATAGCGCCTGTCGTGACCCGGTCGATCGTCGACGAAGGTGATCAGATCGCGATACGAGCGATTCGACGGGGCCAGCTCCTGCAACAGGTCGCAGATCGCTTCGACGACGGCGAGATTGCTCCGCTCGTTGTGACCGCCGATGTTGTAGGTCTCACCGACCCTGCCGTCGCTCGCCACCCTGATCAGGGCACGGGCGTGGTCCTCCACATGGAGCCAGTCACGGACCTGCTGGCCATCGCCATAGACCGGCAGCGGCTTGCCGGCCAGGGCGTTGAGGATCATCAGCGGGATCAGCTTCTCGGGGAAATGGTGGGAACCGTAGTTGTTGGAGCAGTTGGTGATCAGGGTCGGCAGCCCGTAGGTGCGCTGCCAGGCCCGCACCAGGTGGTCGGCGCTGGCCTTGCTGGCGGCATAGGGGGAACTGGGTGCATAGGGGGTGGATTCGGTGAACAGGCCCCGGCGATCGTCCAGATCGCCGTATACCTCGTCGGTGGACACGTGATGAAAGCGGAACCCGGCCGCCTTGCCGGGCTCGCGCTCCTGCAAGCCATTCCAGTAGCCGCGGGCCACCTCCAGCAGTACCGAGGTGCCGACCACATTGGTCCGGATGAACTCGGCCGGCCCATCGATGGAACGATCCACATGACTCTCGGCGGCCAGATGCATCACCACATCGGGCCGCTGCTCGGCAAAGAGACGCTGCATGGTCGGCGTATCGCAGATGTCCGCCTCGACGAAGAGATGGCGCGGGCTCGTCGCCACGCCTTCCAGCGATGCCAGGTTGCCGGCGTAGGTCAGCTTGTCGACATTGATCACCCGGTGCTCCGTCGTTCCGATCAGCTCGCGCACCACCGCCGAGCCGATGAAGCCGGCACCTCCCGTCACCAGAAACGTCTTGGCCATGGATCAGTCCCTATGATCACGCACGATCAACACGATCATGTTGAGAATGAAGGTCACGAACAGGGCAAGGATGCCGAACACCGTGGCGTTGTAGAGCCGGCGCGGCTCGACGGCGTACTCGGGGAGCACCGGGCTCTGCAGGACCGATACCTGCTTGAGGGTGCGCGCCGCCTCGATGCGGGTGTTCTCCAGGGCGGACATGGCACTGGAGTAGGTTTCCTGGGCGAACTGAGCCCGCAGCTCCAGCGTCTGATACTCCGACGAGATCCGGTTGAGCGAGTCTCCCGTGGCCTGGGCCAGGCGGTCGCGCTCCTGATCGATCTGCTCGCGCAGGGCGCGGATCTCGCTTTCCACCCTCACCATCTCCGAGGATTGAGCACTCTGGAAGCTGCCCAGGGCACTGCGCCGTGCCTGCAGGCGCGCCAGCTCGCCTTCCAGGGTGCCCACCACCTGGTTCAGGCTCTCCACGGTGTTGGTGGGCGATACCAGGCCATGCTCGTTCTGGTAGTCGAGCAGGTCGGCACGTGCCACATCCAGCCGCTCGCTGAGGCGCCCCAACTGCTGCTCGAGGAAGCGCACCTGCTCCTCGGCCAGGCGCTGCCCCATCTCATTCATGTGCTCCTCGCCGGCTTCGAGCAGCAAGGAGGCCAGTTGGTGGGCGAACTCCGGCGTGAAGGCCTGCACCTCGATCTTGAGCACATTGGCATACTCGTCCATGTCGATCTGCACCCGGCTCTGGTAGTACTGATGCAGGTCCTCGATGGGCACATCGGGGTCACGCAGCCGCGCGAAGAAATCACCGTGGCTGGAGTAGTGCTCACGGAGATCCAGCGTTTCCTGTGCCCGGCGCAGCATGTCGACCGACAGCAGGTGCTCGCGCAACAACAGCAGGTCGCTGGAACCACCTCCGCCGCCGAGGATCGAGGACATCGAGATGTCGGGCGAGGCGAGCTGCGGGCTCTCCAGCACCACCACCGTACGCGAGACATAGCGATCCGTGGCCCAGAGCGTCCAGTAGGCACTCACCAGCACGATCACCGCGATGCAGATTCCCCAGTAGGGATTACGTTTAAAGAATGCTTTCATTCATCAGGCCTTGTAGAAAAACCTCAATCATCGTCATCGGCCTGCTCCTTGACGGCCGCAAGCTCCGCCTTGCGCTGCCTGAGCAGTTGGCGCTTGTGCGTCACCGATTCCATCAGGGTATCGAGCTGCACCTGGTCGGCACCCGCGGCCTGCGCCTCGGCATGGGCCGCCTTGACGGTCCGCAGCTCCTGGCGCGCCTCCCAGGTCGCCCTTCTGGCCGCCAGCAGAGGCGCCGAATCCGGCATGCCGCTGGCCTCGTGGTAGGCCGCGATCGCGTCGTCTATCTCGTCGAACCACTGGGCCCTGCCCTGATGGAGAAAGATGCCGGCCTGGCACATCTCCCGCAGGATGGCTTCGCCATGGGAGACCATGATCAGGCTGGCCTTCCCCACCCGGTCCCGGAAGGCCTGCTTGGCCTTGGCCTTGAAGGCCCTGTCCCCGACCGAGGTGGCCTCGTCGGAGAGGTAGACGTCGAAATCGAAGGCCAGGGAGAGGCCGAAGGCCAGCCGCGAGCGCATCCCGGACGAGTACGTCTGCACCGGGCGGTCGAAGGCAGGGCCGATCTCGGCGAACGATTCGACGAAATCGATGACTCGCTTGACGCCCTGCACGCCGCCGCCGTGCACGCGCGCCACGAACTGGACGTTCTGGCGGCCGGTCATGGACCCCTTGAAGCCCCCGGTGAGCCCGATCGGCCAGGAGACGCGGCAGCGACGAACCACCGCCCCTCTCTCGGGAGAGTCCATGCCGCCGATCAGCCGCAGCAGCGTCGACTTGCCGGCCCCATTGGGGCCCACCAGGCCGACGCTCACGCCCTGGGGAATGGTCAGGTTGATGTCCTTGAGCACCCACTCGTTGTGCAGGTGGTTGTGGTAGCGCTTGTACAGTCCCTTGAGCTCGATCATGGCGTCACTTGGCCTTCAGCTCTTCGGCGAAGCGCAGGTGCAGAATCAAGCCCAGGGCAATCATCGACAGCGCGAAAAGCCACACATACAGCAGGCTGATGCCATGGACGGCCTTGTAGTTCTCGAAGAAGCCCAGGCGCAGGAACTCGACCGCGTGGGCAATCGGGTTGTAGAGCATCAACTGCTGGATATGGTAGGGCTTCAAGGCCATGGGAATGATGACCCCGGAGAGCAGCATCAGCGGCAGCGACAGCATCCGCACGACGCGCCCGATCTCGGGGACCAGCGCCGTGGCCGCCGATACGGCCAGGCCCATGCCGGCGCCCAGCGCCCACAACGACAGCCAGGCCCACATCGCGAGCATGGGCAGATCGGCGAAGAGGTCGAGCCCGAGCATGACCCCACCGGCGATGAAGAGCATAAACACGAAGGAGCGCAACAGTCCCTCGAGCGCGATCCTGACCAGAACCGTGTCGATCGGCAGGACCTGGCGATAGGCGAACAGGCCCTGGTTGGCCTCTACCGCGCCCACCGGACGGTTCATGCCCTCACGGAACAGGAAGAAGCCCATCAGTCCGACGATCAGCCAGGGGATGAAGTCGGCGCCGATCACGAAGCGATCGCCGCGAATCATGCTGCGTATCGCGATGAAGATGCCGACGAAGGCGACCGGCTCGAAGATCATCCAGAACCAGGCGAAGCGGTCGGCCATGGTGCGCGAAACGGTTTCGCGCATGAACATGGCGAACCAGACGCTACGCGTGACCTGCCACGGGGTACGGGCACCGTTGGTGGAGTCGATGTCAGGCATGGGAGTCGATACCGGCCGCAGGGACGGCCTGTGGGTTAGGATTGGCTTGGGGGCTCGCCGGCGCCGGGAGAACCGGGCGCCTCGAGCCGATGCCGCGCCATGGCGGCATCGGCCCGTCGGGGTTAGATATCGAGCGCGACCTTGGTGGCCACCGCGATCTGGTAGAGGATCTGGGTGATGGTGGAGGCGAGCTGCAGGTTGTTGCTCGGCACCTTGGGCATCACCAGGATCTCGTCGCCGGGCCGCAGGGTGATGTTGCGAGCGTTGACCACGGCGCCGTTCTGGCGCGCGACCAGGATATGGTCATCGTCGGCACGCTGGGTGAAGCCACCGGCCGCTTCGATGTAGTCACGCACGCTCATGCCCGGGTTGTAGACGGCCGCCTGGGGCACGACGATCTCGCCGCTGACCAGGATGGAGTCGCTGATCTCGGGAATGGTGATGACATCGCCATCCTGCAGGCGGATATCGCTGATGCGATCGTCCTGGGCGACCACCAGCCGGCCGGAGGGTTCGACCTCCCGGGCCCGTGCGACGAAATCCTGGATGAGCTTGGCCTCCTGCACACGGGTGCGGGCCTCCTCATCGGTGCGCGTCGGCGCGCCGAGATAGGTGGTCTCCAGGCGGCGCAGGCTATCCTCGAGCGACTGACGCTGCTGCTCGGCCACGCTGTCGCGGCGCAGCGAGACGCTGTAACCGGCGGTCATGTCCTCGGGTACCGCGATGGCATCGAGCAGCTCGCTGAGGCGCGCATCACGCGGCAGTGCATAGCGCGAGGGCCCATAATGGCTGCCTTCGATCCGGACGACGATGGTCTCGTCGCGCTGGTCGGCGCTGAACGTCACTTCATCGCCGCTGCGCACGGTCTGCCCATTGAAGGCGTTGAGCGGGAAGTAGCGGGCAAAGGGGCCGTCATCGCGGGAGCCGCGCACCAGCACATGGGAGACACCGGCCTTGAGTCGGGCCAGGTTGGCCACCTCCGCGCCGGTCAGCCGCTCACCGACGAGTTCGTAGCGATACTCGCGCTGCACGTCGCCCACCACGGCGATGGAGGGGCCACGCTCCTCCACCACGATGGTATCGCCATCACGCAACTGGGGTCGGGCGATCTCGCCGTCGAGCAGGAAGTCATAGAGATCGACGCGGGCCACGACCTGGTTGTCGCGTATCACGCGGATATTGCGGAAGCTGCCCAGCTCATTGTCGATGCCACCGGCCTGATCGAGGAAGTAGAGCAGCGAGTCGCTGGGGGTGCCGGCGTAGCGCCCGGGGTTCTCCACATAGCCGGTGACGAAGACGCCCACCGGCTGCACGCCCTGCAGGTTGGTATAGACCTCGACGTTGTCGGGATAGACGGATTGGATCGCCTGACGCACGCTCGAGTCGAGCTGCTCGCTGTTCTGCCCCTGCACTTCCAGCGGGCCGATGCTGGGGATGAAGATATTGCCCTGGGCATCGACGGTCAGCACCCGGTCGATCTCCACGGCCCCCCAGGCACGCAGCGTCACCTGGTCGCCAGGCTTGACGCGGTAACCGGGATTCAAGCCGTCGGCCGCGGTGCCTCGAAAGCCCCCTTCGAAGAGGTTGGCGCCGAAGGGAGGAAGCCGGTCGGCGGCTTCGTCGAGGCGATCCTGAGGGACGGGACCATAGGTACCGCTTCGCCAGTCGGCACGCGGTGTGTCATCCACCTCCTCGGACGGTGAGGAAGTCTGCTGCTGCTCCGGCAGGATGCCGCTGGGCGGGTTGACGGTCTGGGCATGGGCCAGAGACCCCAACAGCGCGCAGAACAGACCGACGAGCAGGGGCAAACAGCGTTTTACTTGCAGCATCATCGAGCACTCCCTGTACTCAGCATTTCGGTGACCAGGCGCTGGGTCTCCCATCCCTGCGTGGTTTCACAGGCGACCGCCTGCTGGGGACCGGTGCTCGCCGACACGACGCTCAGCCGGCGACACTTCCGGCCACTGGCGGCGTGATAAGGCTCGTCGGCCACGACCTCGACGTCGCGGCCCCAGGGACTCTCGGCCAGGGTGATCACGGCACCACCGGGCGACTGGGAGAGGAAGTCACTGGCGTTCTCGTCCAGGGGCTGCCCCCGGCCACCCTGCACCACGCCGCCCGGCTGCGAACCGAAGAATCCTCCCGGGGCCGCGCACCCTCCCAGCAGCAGGGCGAGCCCCAGAACGGCCATGCCGTTCCGTGCGGACCGCTTGCGCAGAAACTGGACTATCCTTGACATGTGGAATCTCTACATTGATGGCGGTGCCTGCCATTCTGGCATGGGCAAGCAGCATGAACGTCGACAGGGGAATAATAGGCCAAGTATTGCGCTTTCAGACACGCTACCGCCCGGGGATTTCAACGGGCGCATTCCCTTGCCCTGACCAGATGACATCCTGTCGTCTGCCGAGCCCGCCCTGTCATGAGTGAGCTCAAAATTGCCGGCAATTCTATGGGAGAGATACGCCTATCTCCATAAATTGACTTGAAAAGTCTGCTTTCTCTAAGTAGAACAGTCGCCACTTGACTACACCCCCGTCGTCGCGAGATCACATCCCGGAATCGCTCACCGGTGCGGGTCGCTTATTGCCAACACTCCTGTCGGCGTGTGAATACATCCTGGAGTGTATCGCCGAAAGTGGGCATCGATTGCCTACGCCACTGCCGTCAAATGTATACACCCAAGGGCGAGTCACTGCAGACACAATGAGGGATACCAGCGGCCGGATCGGCAGGTGTCGAATCGACTGCCTGGCGCACCAAAGAGAACGGCCACCTCCCAAGGAGGTGGCCGTCGTTGTCGAGTCCATGGCGGAGGGGACGACACAGCACGCAAGATAACGGTATAAGCCCACTAGCCGCGATAATAGCCGGGCGCCACGAAGGGCATCTTGCTCACTGTCATCGGCAGGCGCTTGCCGCGCACCTCGGCATACACCGTGGTGCCGACCTCGCTGGCCTCGCTGGCCACATAGCCCATGGCGACCGGCCGGCCCACGCCGGGGCCGAAGCCACCCGAGGTAACCACGCCGAGGTGATGGCCGTTGGCGTCATAGAGCTCGGCACCCTCGCGGACCGGCGCGCGCCCCTCGCCCAGCAGACCCACGCGCTTGCGGCGATGGTCCCTCGCCTCGATCTGATGCAGGATCAGGTCGGCCCCGGGGAAACCACCGGGCCGCTCGCCGCCGCGACGGCGTGGCTTGCCGATGGCCCAGGTCAGCCCCGCCTCCACCGGTGTGGTGGTGCTGTCGATGTCATGCCCATAGAGGCACAGCCCGGCCTCCAGGCGCAGCGAGTCACGGGCACCGAGGCCGATCGCCTCGACCTCCTGCTCGGCCAGCAGCCGGCGGGCCAGGGTCTCGGTGTCAGCGGCGGCCACCGAGATCTCGAAGCCATCCTCGCCGGTATAACCGCTGCGACTGACCCACACCTCGATACCCGCGATCTCGAAGCGACCATGCTGCATGAAGACCATGTCACAGGCGTCCGGGCAGAGCCGTTGCATCACCGCCTTGGCCTCGGGACCCTGCAGCGCCAGCAGGCCACGATCGACCACCTCGACCTCGTGATCGGGCAGGCCACGCCGCAGATGAGCGGTGTCCTGATCCTTGCAGGCGGCATTGACCACCAGGTAGAGGTGGTCGCCGGCGTTGACCACCATCAGGTCGTCGAGGATGCCCCCCTCCTCGCTGGTGAACAGCGCATAGCGTTGCATCCCCTCGGGCAGACCGACGACGTCCGCCGGCACCAGGGTCTCCAGCGCTTCGGCGGGAGACGGGCCACGCAGCAGGACCTGGCCCATGTGGGAGACATCGAACAGGCCGCAGGCGGCACGGGTATGCTCGTGCTCCTTCTTGACACCGAGCGGATACTGCACCGGCATCTCGAAGCCGGCGAAGGGTACCAGCCTCGCCCCCAACTCCAGGTGCAGGTCATACAGCGGTGTTCGCTTGAGTTCGCTCATGTCGTTTCCTCATGGGTCATGGTGTCGTGGGGCACAACGCAGGCCGCTCTCTAGCGGTCGTGGTCCAGTTCCTCGCCCGGCAGGATCTCCTTGCCGTCGAAGTAATCGCGGGTCAGCTTGAACACCACCGGCGACAGCAGGGCCAGGGCGATCAGGTTGGGGATCGCCATCATGGCATTGAAGGTGTCGGCCATCAGCCAGATGAAGCCCAGCTGCGCCATGGCACCCAGCGGAATGGCCAGCACGAACAGCACCCGATAGAGCATGATGGAGCGGGTGCCGAACAGGAACTGGAAGCACTTCTCGCCATAGAAGGACCAGCCGAGGATGGTCGTGAAGGCGAAGACCGCCAGGGCCAGCGAGACGATCTGGTTGCCGAAGCCCGGCAACGCCGCGTCGAAGGAGAGCGCCGTCAGCGAGGCACCCTCCTCCCCCTCGATCCACACCGTGGAGGTGAGGATGACCAGGGCGGTGATGGTGCAGACGACGATGGTGTCGATGAAGGTCCCGAGCATGGCGATCAGGCCTTGACGAACCGGATTCTTGGTCTTGGCCGCCGCGTGGGCGATGGGCGCGCTGCCGAGTCCAGCCTCGTTGGAGAAGATGCCGCGCGCCACGCCGAAGCGAATCGCCGCCATCACGGCCGCCCCGGCGAAGCCGCCGGCCGCCGCCACGGGGTTGAAGGCGTAGTAGAAGATCAGGCGGAAGGCCTCGCCGATCTGGCCGGCGTTGACGATCAGCACCAACAGACCGGCCAGCACGTAGAGAATGCCCATGAGCGGCACCAGCTTGCCCGCCACCTTGGCGATACGCTTGATGCCGCCGAGAATCACCGCACCGGCCAGCACCATGATCACGACACCGGTCAGCCAGTGGGGAATGTTGAAGGTCGAGTAGAGAGCATCGGCCACCGAGTTGGACTGCACGGTGTTGCCGATGCCGAAGGCCGCCACGGCCCCGAAGAAGGCGAAGGCACCACCCAGCCATAGCCACTTCCTGCCCAGGCCGTTCTTGATGTAGAACATCGGCCCGCCGACGTGGTAGCCGGTGCTGTCGGTCTCACGGTAGCGCACGGCCAGCACCGCCTCAGCGAACTTGGTGGCCATGCCCACCAGGGCGGTGATCCACATCCAGAACACCGCACCGGGACCACCCAGGGCGATGGCCGTGGCCACCCCGGCGATGTTACCGGTACCGATGGTGGCGGAAAGTGCCGTCATCAGGGCGTTGAAGGGCGAGATCTCCCCCTCCTCCTCCTTGGCCCTCTTCTCGCCCGGCGCCGGTTTGCGCTCACGCCCCTGCCACATCAGCCGGAAGCCCATGCCGAGCTTGCGGATCGGCATCAGCTTCAGGCCGATCTGCAGATAGAGGCCCACCCCGAGCAGCAGGATGAGCATCAGCGGGCCCCAGACCACGCTGTTGATGGCACCGAAGATACTGTTCAAGGTTTCCACGAACGTCTCCCTTTTCACTTGTTGTTATGGCCTGCCATGCTGCGCCGCAGGCCAACCCGAGCAGGTGATCATCATGTCAAAGGCACTTCCTGACAGATGATCGATAGAATGAACCCGCGTACCATAGCGGATCATGCCGTTATCACACCAGTCTCGTGGAACGCTGAGGCAGGCCTTCCCTCATCATGCTCCGGCGACCAGCGCCGGCAGACCGCGGAGAAAATTGTTTCCTATTGGAAACAGGCACTCTATCGCGGCGCTCCCGCCCCACGCAACCGTGTCGACGCCGGGACCCGCAGCGGACGCCACACGGCTCCCCACAAGCGTAGAGAGCCGTGCCGCCATCTGTCGACTGACCGCCGCCACGGGCCCGGGACTGCACGCCACTGGACGCCACGCACTCGTCGAGCCACCCTGAGAGGCGGGCATTGCCCTGCAGGTACCGCCTCCGGCAATGCCGCGGACGGACTCGCCAAACGCCGTCAATGGCGTTAGCATTCGCAAAACCGGTAAACCTTTTTCGTATAGGAAAACGTGATGAGCTCAATCCCAGCCAACCTTCGTTATGCCGAAAGCCATGAATGGGTACTCGACAACGGCGACGGCACCGTGACCATCGGCATCACCGACCATGCCCAGGAGGCACTGGGCGATGTGGTCTTCGTCGAGCTCCCCGAGGTGGGTCGTGCCCTCGAGCACAATGAGGAGTTCGGTGTGATCGAGTCGGTCAAGGCCGCCTCCGACCTCTATGCCCCCGTGGCCGGCGAGATCGTCGCGGTCAACGAAACCCTCGAGGATGCCCCCGAGACGGTCAACGAGTCGCCCTATGAGGATGGCTGGATCATGAAGGTCCGCATCACCGATGCCGCCGCCCTCGACGCCCTGCTCGATGCCGACGGCTACCAGGCCGTGGCCGACGACTGATCTCTTCGCCGATCTCGCCCCCCGGCCACCGCGGCCGGGGACACTGCTTCGCCGACCGCCCCGCTGCGGCAGGTCCAGACAACACAGGGTGCTCCATGGCTCTCGACAACCGCCGACTGGCCGAACTGGCCGCACACGACGACTTTCTCCAGCGTCACAATGGTCCGAGCGACGATGATGTCGCCGCCATGCTGGCCACCCTGGACCTGGATGGCCTGGAGTCGCTCATCGAGCGGACCGTGCCGGCCGACATCCGCCTCGGCCGCGCCCTGGCGCTGGATCCCCCACGCAGCGAGGCGGAAGCACTCGACTACCTGAAGCGCCTGGCCCGCCAGAACAAGGTGTTCAAGAGCTACATCGGCCAGGGCTACCACGACACCCACCTGCCGCCGGTGATCCAGCGCAACGTGCTGGAGAATCCGGGGTGGTACACCGCCTATACCCCCTACCAGCCGGAGATCGCCCAGGGTCGCCTGGAGGGGCTGCTCAACTTCCAGCAGATGGTCATGGACCTGACCGGGATGGAGCTGGCCAATGCCTCGCTGCTCGACGAGGCGACCGCCGCGGCCGAGGCCATGGCGCTGTGCAAGCGCGCCAACAGGAAGGCGAAGAGCGATGCCTTCTTCGTTGCCGCCGACGTCCTGCCCCAGACCCTCGATGTGGTACGCACCCGCGCCGCCTATTTCGGCTTCGAGCTGATCGTGGCCCCCGCCGAGGAGCTGGCCGATGCCGACGTCTTCGGCGCCCTGCTGCAGTACCCCGGTGACGGCGGCCGGGTACGCGATCTCGCCCCGTTGCTCGCCGGTGCCGCGGCGCGTGGCATCATGACCTGTGTGGCCGCCGATATCATGAGCCTGGTACTGCTCGCCGAGCCCGGCGCCCTGGGTGCCGATATCGTGGTCGGCTCCTCCCAGCGCTTCGGTGTCCCCATGGGTTACGGCGGCCCCCATGCCGCCTTCTTCGCCACCACCGACAAGCTCAAGCGCTCGATTCCCGGCCGCATCATCGGGGTGTCGAAGGATGCCCGTGGCAACACCGCCCTGCGCATGGCGATGCAGACCCGCGAGCAGCACATCCGCCGCGAGAAGGCCACCTCCAACATCTGCACCGCCCAGGCACTGCTGGCCAACATCGCCGGCTTCTATGCGGTCTACCACGGCGCCGAGGGATTGCGCACCATCGCCGGCCGCATCCATCGCCTGACCACCATCCTCGCCCAGGGGCTCAAGGCCAGGGGCGTCGAACTCGCCCACGACAGCTGGTTCGACACCCTGCGCCTGAGCGGCGTGGATGCCGGCAAGATTCATGGCCGGGCCATGACCCACGAGATCAACCTGCGCTATTTCGGCAATGGCGACGTCGGTGTGAGCCTCGACGAGACCACCACCACCCACGACCTGGACACCCTCTTCGACGTGCTGCTGGGCGAGGAACACGACCTCTCGGTGGCCGCCCTGGACGAACGCATCGTCGCCGAGGGGACGAGCGGCATTCCCGCGGCCTGCCGCCGCGAGTCGGACTTCCTGACCCACCCGACCTTCCGGCGCTACCGCAGCGAGACCGAGATGCTGCGCTACCTCAAGCGCCTGGAGAACAAGGACCTGTCGCTGACCCATGCGATGATCCCGCTGGGCTCGTGCACCATGAAGCTCAACGCCACCAGCGAGATGATCCCGATCACCTGGCCGGAGTTCGCCGGCGTCCATCCCTTCGCCCCCAAGGCGCAGGTCGCCGGCTACCGGCAGATGATCGACGAGCTTGCCGCCTTCCTGGTGGAGATCACCGGTTACGAGCATATCTCGATGCAGCCCAACTCCGGCGCCCAGGGCGAGTACGCCGGCCTGGTGGCGATCCGCCGCTACCAGGCCGCCATCGGCGAGGGCCACCGCGACGTCTGCCTGATTCCCAGCTCCGCCCACGGCACCAACCCCGCCTCGGCGGCCATGGCGCAGATGAAGGTGGTGGTGGTGGAGTGCGACGAGCTCGGCAACATCGACACCGACGACCTGCGCGTCAAGGCCGAACGGCATGGCGATGCCCTGTCGGCGATCATGATCACCTACCCCTCTACCCACGGCGTCTTCGAGACCAATGTGCGCGAGGTCTGCGAGATCGTGCATGCCCATGGCGGCCAGGTCTATATCGACGGCGCCAACATGAATGCCCAGGTGGGCCTGGCACGTCCCGGCGACTTCGGCGGCGACGTCTCGCACCTCAACCTGCACAAGACCTTCTGTATCCCCCATGGTGGTGGTGGTCCCGGCATGGGCCCGATCGGCGTCAAGGCTCATCTGGCGCCCTTCGTTTCCAACCATGTGGTCACCCCCCTCGAGGGCGTGAATGCCGACTGTGGCGCGGTCTCGGCAGCGGCCTTCGGCTCGGCGTCGATCCTGCCGATCTCCTGGGCCTACATCAAGATGATGGGCGCCCGTGGCCTGACACGCGCTACCGAACTGGCGATCCTCAATGCCAACTACGTCGCCCGACGGCTTCAGGCCCACTATCCGGTGCTCTATCGCGGCGTCAACGGCACCGTGGCCCACGAGTGCATCATCGATATCCGCCCGCTCAAGGCGGCGTCCGGCATCAGCGAGGAGGACATCGCCAAGCGCCTGATGGACTACGGCTTCCATGCCCCGACCATGTCCTTCCCGGTGCCCGGCACCCTGATGGTCGAGCCCACCGAGTCGGAATCACGCTACGAGATCGACCGCTTCTGCGACGCCATGATCGCCATCCGCGAGGAGGTCAGGAAGGTCGAGAATGGCGTCTGGCCGGTCGATGACAACCCCCTGGTGCGCGCCCCGCATACCATGGCCGACCTGATGGACGACGCCTGGAAGCGTCCCTACTCCCGCGAGCTAGGCGCCTTCCCGTCCGAGGCCGTCAAGGCGGCCAAGGTCTGGCCGGCGGTCAATCGGGTCGACAACGTCTTCGGTGACCGGCAGCTGATCTGCTCCTGCCCGAGCATCGACGCCTATCGGGATTGAAGGACACGACTGGCGAGAGGCCGCACAACCACGGGGCCTCTTCGTCTGGCAGACCGCCATGGGCGAGTGCGGGCGGCGCCCCGCCTAGCCGAAGCCCGGCTGCTCGCTGTAGCCGTACAGCGACTGGCGCCGCTGCTCGCGGAAGTCCTCCAGCAGGCGGGCATATCGGCGCGGCATCTCGACCCCGGCGCGGTTCACCAGGTGCAACGTCTCGTGGACCGGCACCGGCAGGTCGAGCTCCTTGACCTGGCGCTGCCAGGGCGAGGTCTCCAGCACCAGCCGCGAGACCACCGTGAACCCCAGGCCACGGGCCACGGCGTCCAGCACCATGCCCACCTCATTGGTGAACCCCTGGCGGCGGAAGTGGCTCATCGAACGGAACTCCGCCGGAAAGTTGCTGCGCAGCAGCGCCCCGGCGTGGTTCATGCCTTCCGAATGGCTGATGAAGCCGATGCCCATCAGGTCGGCGAGGTCGCTCCCCGCGAAGTCGGCCGGCACCACCAGGCAGAGCGGCTCGCGGTGCCACGGCTCGACGTTCAGGTCGGGCTGCCTGACCTCCTCGGTGATGATGCCGAGATCGTAACGACCGGCCAGGACGTCCTGGGCGATCTCGTGATTGAAGGCGAAGCTGTAGCTCACGGTCAGCCCGGGGTACATCTGCTGCTGGCCGAGGATGAACGGATAGAGCATCAGCCCCACGCTGCCGGGCGAGGCCAGTCGGCAATCGCCGGAGAAGAGCGAGTCGGCATCGAGGGAGTGGCGGAACTGCTCGTGCTCGGCGAACAGCTTCAACGCATAGTCGTAGGCACGACGCCCCGCCTCGGTGAGGGTGAAGCGGCGCCCGTGGCGATCGAGCAAGGGCTTGTCCAGGTACTGCTCGAGCTTGCGCACGTGCTGGCTGACCCCGGGCTGGGTCATCTCCAGCTGGCGGGCCGTGCGAGTGAAACTGCCGGTCTCGACCAGGGTGATGAAGGTACGGAAGTACAGGGCATTGAACATGGATGGGCACATCACTCGCGGGAGCCGGCTAGCCTGTCGGACTTGACCGATCGTCGCGAGAAAGACGGATTTCGAGTCAAGTTTATCGATCTGATGAGGCGAATAGCGAGCCATTTAACGAATCAGATCGAATAAAATGGGCCGAAAGCCCGGGTTTCGCAGTAGATCAGCGTTAAGTCCGACAGGCTGTTAGCACGGCATTCTACCAGCTCGCCCGCCCCGTCGCACCGCTGCGCGACGGCGACCGGCCATGGTAGCATCTTCACTGACACCCGGCCCGTGATGCCGGCCAAGCACGACTCCGTTCACGACAAGGACGCCCAGGATGCCCGATACCATTTCCAGTACCATCTCGCCGGAAGGCAGCCTGGAGATACTCTCCCAGCACGAGGTCAGTCGCCTCCACGACACCTCGCGCACCGGGCTGCACGATCTGCTGCGCCGCTGCGCCCTCGCCGTGCTCAATTGCGGCAACCCCACCGACGACAGCGTGGCGCTGATGGAGGCCTACCAGGACTTCGACATCGAGGTGATCCCGCAGGACCGCGGCGTGCGCCTCAAGCTCACCAACGCCCCGGCCGAGGCCTTCGTCGACGGCAAGATGATCCGCGGCATCCGGGAGCACATCTCGTCGATCCTGCGCGACATCGTCTACGTCTACAACGAGATCCAGACCCACCGACGCTTCGACCTCACCACCGGCGAGGGCACCACCAACGCGGTCTTCCATATCCTGCGCAAGGCCGGCACCCTGAAGCCGGGGCGCGACCCCAGCCTGGTGGTGTGCTGGGGCGGCCATTCGATCTCCCGGGAGGAGTACGAGTACAGCAAGGACGTGGGCTACCACCTGGGCCTGCGGGAGCTGGACATCTGCACCGGCTGCGGCCCCGGCGCCATGAAGGGGCCCATGAAGGGCGCCAACGTGGCCCACGCCAAGCAGCGCCGCCACCAGGGCCGCTACCTGGGCGTGTCCGAACCCGGCATCATCGCCGCCGAGGCCCCCAACCCCATCGTCAACGAACTGGTGGTGATGCCCGATATCGAGAAGCGCCTGGAAGCCTTCGTGCGCCTGGGCCACGGCATCATCGTCTTCCCCGGCGGCGTGGGCACCGCCGAGGAGATCCTCTATCTGCTGGGGATCCTGCTGCACCCGCAGAACAGCGACATGGAGCTGCCGGTGATCTTCACCGGCCCCGCCGACTCCGCCGACTACTTCCGGCGCATCGACGAGTTCCTGGTCTACACCCTGGGCGAGGAGGTGCGTCGGCTCTATCGCATCATCATCGACAACCCCACCGAGGTGGCGCGCACCATGCGCAAGGGAGTCGACACCGTCACCGACTACCGCAAGACCCGCCAGGATGCCTTCTACTACAACTGGCGACTGAACATCGACCGTCACTTCCAGGAGCCCTTCGCCCCCACCCACGAGGCGATGGCCGGGCTCGCCCTGCATCGTCAGCAGCCGGTGCACGAGCTGGCCGCCAACCTGCGCCGCGCCTTCTCGGGCATCGTCGCCGGCAACGTCAAGGAGCACGGAATTCGCGCCATCCAGGCCCATGGCCCCTTCGAGCTGCATGCCGAACCGGAACTGATGACGCGTCTCGACGAGCTGCTCACCTCCTTCGTCGCCCAGGGTCGCATGAAGCTCGCCGGCGACTACGAGCCCTGCTACCGGCTGGCGTGACCCGCGCCCCTCATCCCCTCTCGGCCCGCCACCAGAGCCAGAGGGCATGGAGCAGCAGGCCGAGGGTGGCGCCATGGGCGAGCAGCAGTTGCCAGCCGATCCAGTCGGTGAACAGGGCATGCCAGGCGCCCATGCCGGCGAGCCCGGCCAGCAGGCCGAGCCCCAGCCGGCCCAGCAGGCCCGGCAAGCGCCGGCGCGCATCGCCGGCCAGCATCCGCCAGTGGATGAAGGCCACCACCACCACCACCGCCACGGCGATCAGCAGCAACGACAGCCGTGTCTCGTGACCGCCCGCCAGGAAACGGGGCACGGTGGCCAGCATCAGCAGCACCAGCCCGAGCATCAGGCTGAGCCGCTCGGGGGTGGGGTTGGCCCCCATCTCAGGCCACCTTCAGCTGCTGGGTCTCGATCCACTCTTCGGCCCAGGGCAATGCCTCGTCGTCGGCCATGAAGGTCTCCATGGCATCGACCTCGAGGCGCTCACCCAGGCGAACCGCCCCCTGCCCCGCCAGCAGCTCGTCGAGGCTGCGCCCCGCACCACAGAAGGTGTCACCGTAGGAGCTGTCGCCCAGGGCGATCAGCCCGTAGCGCAGGTCGGCCAGCGACGGGCTCCGCTCGTCGAGCTCGCGCACGAAGGGTACGAAATTGCCGGGGTAGTCCCCGCTGCCGGTGGTGGAGACGCAGAACAGCGCCAGGTCGGTGGTCGACCCGGTCAGGTCCTCGAGGGTCGGCTGATCGAAGATGGCCACCTCGTAGCCGGCCTGTTCAAACAATGGCTTGACCTGCTCCGCGACGTCCAGGGCGCCGCCGTACATGGTACCGACGAAGATCTTCAGCATGGGCATGTCATGGATTTACCTGAGAATTTCGGTCGGATATTAACATGCTGCCGGGTCGTGGCGCATCCCGACCACACTGGCGGGTGGGACACCCGGCCGCAGCCGGCGCCCTGCACCGCGGGCGCTGGCCGAGTATAATGCTCGGGTTCTCTTCCCCCTGCACGGAGGCGATATGCAGCAGACCTTCGAGGCCTGGGTCACGCCGATCATGATCGGCGGCCTGATCCTCTTCATGTGTTTCATCATCTGGGATCTGGCGAAGAAGTCCCAGGCCGGGCGCTTCGGCACCCTCATGCTGTTCGTCGTTCTCGGCGCCGGCATGCTGGGCTACGTGTTCAAGGTGGTCGTCACCTGGATGATGGAGAGCGGCGGCGTCTGATCCACACTGCGCCGACGCGAAAACGCCACCCGTCGGGTGGCGTTTTCGCTGACGAGGGCGACGCTCAGGGCGCGTCGCCGTGGTAGCTCTCGACCTGGCTCTTGAGCTTCTGTCCCGGGCGAAAGGTCACCACGCGTCGCGCCGAGATGGGAATCTCCTCGCCGGTCTTCGGGTTACGTCCCGGCCGCTCGCGCTTGTCGCGCAGGTCGAAGTTGCCGAAGCCCGACAGCTTGACCTGCTCGTTCTCGCGCAGGCAGGCGCGGATCTCCTCGAAGAAGGCCTCCACCATGGACTTGGCCTCGCGCTTGGAGAGGCCGAGTTCGGCGTGCAGGTGTTCAGCCAGTTCCGCCTTGGTCAATGCGCCCATGTTCACTCCCTCGCGGTGGATCCGCCCCGCCGGCCGGCTGGTGGCTGCATCGGCCTCACGGCGATCTTCACAGCTATCCACGCAGCTCAGCGCCCAGGTGCTGGCGTGCTTCGGCGACGATGGCGTCAACCAACTGATTGATTTCATCGTCATTCAGCGTGCGCGAAGGATGCTGCCAGGTCAAGCCCAGGGCGATGCTCTTGCGCCCTTCCGGCACTCCCTGCCCCTGGTAGACATCGAACAGCCGCGACTCCGTCAGCCACTCCCCGGCCTGGCCATGGATGCTGTCGAGCAGCGCCTGTACCGGCAGTGACTCATCGACCAGGAAGGCCAGGTCGCGGCGCACCTCGGGATGGCGGGACAGCGGCGAGAAGGACGGGACCCGGCCCTGGGTCAGGGCATCCAGGCGCACCTCGAAGAGCAGGGCATCGACCTTCAGGCCCAGCTGTCCCCGCACCGCCGGATGCAGGGTACCGATCCAGCCGGCCTCCTCGCCCCGATACAGGAGGCGGGCGCACTGCCCCGGATGCAGGGCCGAATGCTCGCCGGGCTCGAAGCGCCAGGCCTCGGGCTCCCCGCCCATCGCCAGCAGGCTCTCGAGGTCCCCCTTGAGATCGAAGAAGTCGACCCTGTCCCTGCCCCCGGCCCAGCCCTCGGGCTCGCGGGTCCCGCACACCAGCCCCCCCAGCATCGGCGTCTGGTGCAACTCGTCGAGCTCGCCGCGGAAGACCAGACCGGTCTCGAACAGCCGTACCCGGGTCTGCTGGCGGTTGAGGTTGTGCATGAGCGCCCGCACCAGGCCGGGGAAGAGGCTCGCCCGCATCACCGACAGATCACTGGAGATGGGGTTGGCCAGCACCGGTGACACCACCCGGGGCAGCAGCGCCTGCTGCAGTTCCGGTGAGACGAAGCTATAGGTCACCGCCTCCTGATAGCCACGGGCGACCATCTGGCGCCGCAGCCGGCCCAGCGGGGTGCGTGCCTCGTGGTCGGGGCGCAGCGACAGCCGCGCTGCCGGGCGGCGCACCGGCAGGCGATTGTAGCCATGGATGCGCGCCACCTCCTCGATCAGGTCCTCCTCGATCGCGATATCGAAGCGCCAGCTCGGCGCCCAGGCCACCCACTCCTCGGCGGTCGTTTCCACCGCCATGCCCAGCCGCTCGAGAATCTCGCCGACCTCGGCGGACGGCAACGCCTTGCCGAGTGCCTGCTCGAGACGCGCCGCGCGCAGCCGTACCCGACGCTCGCCGGGCAGCTGCTCGGTGCTGACCGCCTCGATCAGCGGTCCCGGCTCGCCCCCGGTGATCTCGAGCAGCAAGCGCGTGGCACGCTCGGCGGCCTCACGGGCCAGCTGCGGGTCGACGCCCCGCTCGAAGCGATGCGAGGCATCGGTATGCAGGCCATAGTGGCGCGCCTGACCGGCCACCGCCAACGGCGAGAAGAAGGCCGACTCGAGGAAGATGTCGCGGGTCTCGGTACCCACCCCCGAGTGCTCGCCGCCCATGACGCCGGCGATCGCCAGCGGGCCGCGCTCGTCGGCGATCACCAGGGTGGCGTCGGTCAGGGTGATCTCCTGGCCGTCGAGCAGCACCAGGCGCTCGCCCTCCCGGGCCAGGCGCACGATCACCGCCCCATGCAGGTTGGCGCGGTCGAAGGCGTGCAGCGGCTGCCCCAGCTCGAGCATCACGTAGTTGGTGACATCGACCACCGGGTCGATGGCACGGATGCCGCTGCGTCGCAGCCGCTCGACCATCCACAGCGGCGTCTCGGCACTCACGTCGACGCCCTTGATCAGGCGACCGATGTAGCGCGGACAGCGCTCCTCGTCCTCGACGCGCACCGGGAAGGTCTCGTCATGGGTCGGTGCCACCGCGACGATCTCGGGGCCCTCGACCGCCAGGCGGTTGAGCACCCCGACCTCGCGGGCCATGCCCTTGACGCTCAGGCAGTCGCCGCGGTTCGGGGTCAGGTCGACCTCGATGGTGTGGTCATCGAGCCCCATGAAGGCGCGAAAGCTCTCGCCCGTCGGCGCATCGCCCGGCAGCTCGAGAATGCCGTGGGAGGTCTCCTCCTCGAGCCCCAGCTCGGAGGCGGAGCAGATCATGCCGCGCGATTCGACGCCGCGCAGCTTGGCCTTCCTGATCCTGAAGTCGCCGGGCAGCACGGCACCGACCCGGGCGAAGGCCACCTTCTGGCCCACGGCGACGTTGGGCGCGCCACACACCACCTGGACCGTCTCGCCGCTGCCGTCGTCGACCCGGCAGACATTGAGCTTGTCGGCATCCGGGTGCGGCTCCCTCGAGACCACCTCGGCCACCATCACGCCCTCGAAGGACGCGGCCACCGGTTCCACGGCGTCCACTTCCAGGCCGGCCATGGTGATCTGGTCGGCCAGGGCCTGGGTCGCAAGCTGCGGCGAGACCCAGTCACGCAGCCACTGTTCGGAAAATTTCATGGTCAATCCTGTGTTCTGCCAAGGTCCGTGTGTAATGCCGTGCGATCAGGCGAACTGGCGCAGGAAGCGCAGGTCGTTGTCGAAGAACAGGCGCAGGTCGTTGACCCCGTAGCGCAGCATCGCCAGCCGCTCGGCGCCCATCCCGAAGGCGAAGCCCTTGTAGCGCTCGGCGTCGATACCGGAGTGGCGGAACACCTCCGGATGCACCATGCCGCAGCCCATGACCTCGAGCCAGCCGCTGTGGGAGCAGACCCGACACCCCTCGCCGCCACACATCACGCACTGGATGTCGACCTCGGCGGACGGCTCGGTGAAGGGGAAATAGGACGGCCGGAAGCGAACCGAGAGGTCGTCGCGCTCGAAGAAGGCGTGCAGGAAGTCCTCGATGGTACCCTTGAGGTCGGCGAAGCTGACGTCCTCGTCGACCAGCAACCCCTCCACCTGGTTGAACATCGGCGTGTGGGTCAGGTCGGAGTCGCTGCGGTAGACCCGCCCCGGGCAGACGATGCGAATCGGCGGCGCCTGCTCCTTCATGGTCCGCACCTGCACCGGCGAGGTGTGGGTGCGCAGCAGGCGGGTCGCATCGAAGTAGAAGGTGTCCGCCATGCCCCGCGCCGGGTGATGCTCGGGGATGTTGAGTGCCTCGAAGTTGTGGTAGTCGTCCTCGATCTCCGGCCCCACCGCCACGTCGTAGCCGATGCGGGTGAAGAGCCCCTCGATGCGCTCCAGGGTCAGGGTGACCGGATGCAGGCCACCGCTGGGCTGGCCGCGCCCCGGCAGGGTCACATCGATGCGCTCGGCGGCGAGACGCGCCTCGAGCGCGGTCTTCTCCAGGGCGTGGCGGCGCCCCTCGAGCTCCTCGGCGAGCGCCTGCTTGGCCTGGTTGATGCGTTCGCCCGCCGCCGGGCGCTCTGCCGCCGGCAGCTTGCCGAGCCCCTTGAGCAGCGCCGTGATCTCGCCCTTCTTGCCGAGATAGCGCACCCGCAGCTCTTCCAGCGCCGGGATGCTGTCGGCGGCCTGGATGGCGTGGCGAGCCTCGGTGACCAGAGTGGGAAGGTGGTCCATCCGTTGAGCTCCGAAGTCTGTGGTCCTGCAATGATGTCGCTTGCAAAAAAACAGGGGAAGAGCGGCTGCTCTTCCCCTGCAACGCCGGCGACCGGCCGGCGAGTGCCGGGCGCGGTCGCGGTCGATGTCACTTACTGGGCAGCCTTGGCCTTCTCGACGATGGCGGCAAAGGCAGCCTTCTCGTTGACGGCCAGGTCGGCCAGCACCTTGCGATCGATCTCGATACCGGCCTTCTTGAGGCCACCGACGAAACGGCTGTAGGAGAGACCGTGCACCCGGGCACCGGCGTTGATGCGCTGGATCCACAGGGCGCGGAACTGGCGCTTGCGCTGGCGGCGGTCACGATAGGCATACTGGCCGGCCTTGATGACGGCCTGCTTGGCCACGCGGAAAACCCGCGACCGGGCACCGTAGTAACCCTTGGCCTGCTTGAGAATCTTCTTGTGACGGCGACGGGCAACGACGCCACGCTTGACACGAGTCATAGCTATCTCCTGACGTTAAGGGGGTCTACCAAGGGTTACAGGTTCGGCAACATGCGCTGGATCAGCGCCTTGTCGGCGTCGTGAATCTGCTTCATGCCACGCAGATGCCGCTTACGCTTGGTGGACTTCTTGGTCAGGATGTGGCTACGGAACGACTGCTTGTGCTTGAAGCCGTTGGCCGTCTTCTTGAAGCGCTTGGCAGCGCCGCTGTTGCTCTTGATTTTCGGCATGAGACTAACTCCGCTCGAGGTTTTTTCAGAAAACCCGGGGCCGACGGGAAGCGCGGACGCCTCCCGACCGTTCGACTGGCCGTCGGATCACTTCTTCTTGGGGGCAATGATCATGATCATCTGGCGCCCTTCCATCTTGGGGAAGGCCTCCACGGTCCCGATCTCCTCGAGATCCGCGGCGATCCGCTCCATCAGCTTGCGGCCGATGTCCTGGTGCGCCATTTCACGGCCACGAAACCGCAGCGTGACCTTGCCCTTGTCGCCACCTTCGAGGAAACGCGTCAGGTTCTTCAGCTTGACCTGATAGTCGCCCTCGTCGGTGCCAGGCCGGAACTTGACTTCCTTGACCTGGATCTGCTTCGTCTTCTTCTTCTGAGCCGACTTCTGCTTCTTCTGCTCGAAGACGAATTTGCCGTAGTCCATGATCTTGCAGACGATCGGATCGGCGTTGGAAATCTGCACGAGGTCCATACCGGCGGCTTCGGCACGCTCCAGCGCGTCGCTGGTGGGCACGACACCCAACTGCTCGCCGTCGCTGTCGATCAGGCGAACCTGATCTTCGGTAATGCGCTCGTTCATCGGGGGGCGCTTGTCCTGAACGCGCCCTCTTGGGTTGCTTCGCTTGATCGCTACGTCTCCTTAAGACAATTGACGATGTCGTCAGCCGAGTTCGGCACTCAGACGCTCGATGAGGTCGCCGACCTGCATGGTCCCGAGATTCTCGCCGGTACGCGTACGCACGGCGACCGAGTCAGCCTCGACTTCCTTATCCCCCACTACCAGGAGATAGGGAACTTTCTGCAACGTATGCTCGCGGATTTTAAAGCCGATCTTCTCGTTCCTCAAGTCCGCCTTGACGCGCAGGCCGATTTTCTGCAGGCGGTGCTCGAGCCGGGAGGCGTAATCACGCTGCGCATCGGTGATGGTCAACACCACCGCCTGCTGCGGCGCCAGCCACAGCGGCATGGCCCCGGCATGGTGCTCGATGAGGATGCCGATGAAGCGCTCGAAGGAGCCCAGGATCGCCCGATGCAGCATCACCGGTGTCTTGCGCGCCCCGTCCTCGTCGACGAACTGGGCGCCGAGCCGGCCCGGCAGGTTGAAGTCCAGCTGCAGGGTACCACACTGCCAGACTCGATTGAGGCAATCCCGCAGGGCGAACTCGATCTTGGGCCCATAGAAGGCGCCCTCGCCCGGCTGCAGCTCCCACTCGAGCCCGGTGGCGTTCAGGGCCGCCTCGAGCCCCGCCTCGGCACGGTCCCACATCGCCGGATCCCCCATCAGCTCGCCGTCGGGGCGCGTGGAGAGCTTGAGTTCCACGTCCTCGAAGCCGAGCTCCTTGTAGACCTTGAGCGTCAGGGCGATGAAGGCCTCGGCCTCGGCCTGGATCTGCCCCTCGGTGCAGAAGATATGGGCGTCGTCCTGGGTGAATCCGCGTACCCGCATCAGGCCGTGCAGGGCCCCCGACGGCTCGTTGCGGTGACAGCTGCCGAACTCGGCCAGGCGCAGCGGCAGGTCGCGGTAGCTCTTCAGCCCCTGATTGAACACCTGCACGTGGCAGGGGCAGTTCATCGGCTTGACCGCGTACTCGCGCTTCTCCGACTCGGTGGTGAACATCATGTCGCTGTAGTGGCCCCAATGGCCGGATTTCTTCCACAGCGACAGGTCGACGATCTGGGGGGTCCTGATCTCCTGATAGCCGTGCTCGACCTGCACCCGGCGCATGTACTGCTCCAGGGCCTGGTAGAGGGTCCAGCCGTTGGGGTGCCAGAAGACCATCCCCGGCGCCTCCTCCTGGAGGTGGAAGAGGTCCATCTTCCTGGCCAGTTTGCGGTGATCGCGCTTCTCGGCCTCCTCGAGACGCTTGAGGTAGGCCTTGAGCTGCTTCCTGTCGCCCCAGGCCGTGCCGTAGATACGGGTCAGCATCGGCTTGGAGGCGTCACCGCGCCAGTAGGCACCGGCCAGCTTGGTCAGCTTGAATGCCTTGAGGTGCCGGGTATTGGGCACATGGGGGCCCCGGCACATGTCGATGTACTCGTCGTGATGGTAGAGACGAATGGTCTCACCCTCGGGAATCCCGCGCACGATCTCCTGCTTGTAGGGCTCGTCGCGGTGCAGGAAGGTGAGCATCGCGCGGTCGCGATCGACGTACTCGCGCACCACGTCGTACTCGCTGTCGATGAGCGCCTTCATGCGCTCCTCGATGGCCTCGAGGTCCTCGGGGGTCACCGAACGACCGAAATCGATGTCGTAGTAGAAACCGTCGTCGATCACCGGCCCGATGGCCATCCTCGCCTCGGGATAGAGCTGCTTGACCGCATGGCCGATCAGGTGGGCGCAGGAGTGACGGATGACCTCGAGGCCTTCCGGATCACGGGCGGTGAGGATCGCCACCGTGGCGTCGCGGTCGATGATGTCGGCGGCATCCACCGGTACGCCGTCGATCTTGCCGGCCACACAGGCCTTGGCCAGGCCGGGGCCTATGCTCTCGGCCAGCTGCATCACGGAAAGGGGTTCGTCGAAGGTTCTCTGGCTGCCGTCGGGCAGGGTCACGATGGGCATGAAGGGTCCTTGAGCGCAGTGGTGGCCCATACGAGAGACCACATGTCGCGATGAACGAAGCATTGAACGATGAGCGGGCCACGCCCTCCCCGACCATCACGCCTCGCCGCGACGCAGCAACGAGGGTGAGACGGTGCCGGAGACCGGCGTGGCAGCCGCCTACCTTACCAGAAGCGCGGTCATCCGCGCCATGATCATGAAAACGACCGGGGCGCCCTGAGGCGCCCCGGAACCGGACGGGAACCCGTCCGGTGCTGTCGGCATGGCCGATCGCTCAGATCACTGGCGATCGATCTCCACGCGACGGTTCAAGGCACGCCCCTCGTCGGTGTCGTTGGTGGCGACCGGACGCTCCTCGCCGTAACCCGTGGCGGTCATGCGATTACCGGCGATGCCCTGGGACATCAGGTAGTTACGCACGGACTCGGCACGACGCTGGGAGAGATCCAGGTTGTACTCGTTGGAACCGACGGAGTCGGTGTGACCCTCGATCTTCACGCGCAGATCGGGGTTCTCGCGCAGGCGGTGAGCGACCTCGTCCAGGGTCATCTCGGCCTGGGGAAGCAGCGCGGCACGATCGAACTCGAAGTTGACCTCGCTGGAGAGCACCACCGGCTCGAACTCCGGCTCGGGGGCAGGTGCCGGCTCGGGCATCGGCTCGGGCTCCGGCTCGGCGACCGGCTCCGGAGTGCGATCGGCGCACAGCAGGGCACCGATGGCGGCACCCGTTGTCCCACCGATGGCGACACCGCTGTCCTCATCGGAGCTGCCGCTGGTGGCATAGCCGATGCCGCCGCCGATCAGGCCGCCGGCGATACCGCAGACCACGGGCTGCTGGTACCAGGCGCGATCGGAGGACCCGGACGAGGACTGAGAGGCCGAACTGGCACAGCCGGAGAGGCCGATGACCAGCGCTGAACCGAGCAACAAACCAGTCGTAGAATTCTTCATTTTCAAACTCCTTCTTCTTGATTCAGTTCCTGGGGATACAGCACAAGTCCCCGTTCCCAAGTGATCCAGACGGTCGGAAGACGCGGGGCCTTATCCCCTTGCCCACCTGTGCTACCCGTCACGCCGGAACTCGACAAGCGATGACGCCTTCCTGGCGCTGCAAGCTTGCCGGAGCCCGGCGTATCTTTCAATCGTCATCTTATGACATTAACGGCACAGCACGCCACGGATAATCAAACAGTGTGCGATCAACGCGGATTGCCCCTCGGCTCAGTGCAGGCTACGTGGCCAGTCGCGACGAAAGGCCAGCGCCGCCCTGGCAGCCTCGAGGACAGCCCCACGCATCTCGTCCTCGACGGCGAGCCGTTCACGGTCTTCCCGGAAACGCTCCCTGGGCGTCAGCGCCTCACGTGCCGAGTGAGTATGCAGGTGTCGAGTACGAGCGTATACCTCGCCGAAGGCCTGGAACGCCGGGCGTTCCATGAGCCGCGAGTCGAGGATCTCGAGCAGCACCTTGCAACGCCAGGCGCCCTCGGTCACGTCCACCTGTTCCTGCAGTAGCGCCGACGCCACCAGCTCGAGGTTCTCCAGGCAGTTGTCGTGGGCACGTCGCTGCTCCTCGATACGCAAGGCTTCGCGACGGCGGATCTCCCGACGCAGAGTGAAGGCGTAGGCGGCCAGGCCGGCGATGATCGCCAGGCCCACACCGAGCAGGATCAGTGCAGTGGTCGTCGTCATCGTGATTCCACGGGGTCGTTGGGCTGCCGGGCATTCTACATGCCGAGCCCCCCCACCCCAATCCCCGCCCCGCCGGAAGCGCACGCGCCAGCGACTTCATCGGCTGGCCCCGAGTGCCGTCGGGCGGATCGATCGGCTTGAATTCGCGTTCGTCCCATTCGTGGGGCAGCGACTATGCTGCCTACCGTCCCCGCACGTCACGGAGCTCTCATGCAAGCAACCAACGATGCCCCCGACAGGGAGCCGGGCCCATCCACGGCCGGGCGCATCGGCCTCTGGCTCGGCCCCTCGTGGATCCTGCTGACGCTGGTCCTGCCGGCCCCGGCGGGCATGAGCGACCCGGCCTGGACCTGTGCCGGTCTGGCACTGCTGATGGCCACCTGGTGGTCGACCGAGGCGATCCCGATTCCCGCCACCTCGCTGTTGCCGCTGGTGCTCATCCCGGCGCTGGGTATCGGCAGCATGGGCGACACCGCCTCCGGTTACGCCAACCCGATCATCTACCTGTTCCTCGGTGGCTTCCTGCTGGGCATCTCCATGCAGCGCTGGAACCTGCACCGGCGCATCGCCCTGCACGTGCTCAAGGTGGTCGGCGCCGAGCCACGACGCCAAATCGGCGGCTTCATGATCGCCACCGGCTTCCTCAGCATGTGGGTCTCCAACACCGCCACCGCCATCATGATGCTGCCGATCGGCATGTCGGTGGTCAGCCTGCTCGGGGACAGCGCTCCCGACGAGCTCAAGCGCTACGCCACGGCCCTGCTGCTGGCCATCGCCTACTCCGCCAGCATTGGCGGCGTGGCGACCCTGATCGGCACGCCGCCCAACGCCCTGCTGGCCGGTTACCTGGCCGAGGAGCGTGGCATCGACCTCGGCTTCGCCCAGTGGATGCTGATCGGCCTGCCGATCAGCATCGCCATGATGGGCTGCGCCTGGTGGTGGCTGACCCGCCGCGATTTCATCCTGAACGCCGGCGACGACAGCGCCGGAATGATCCATGACGAACTCGCCACACTGGGACCGATGACCCCGGCCGAGCAACGAGTCGGCATCATCTTCCTGCTCGCCGCCCTGGCCTGGGTCGCACGGCCACTGCTCAACGACATCGGACTGGGCTGGCTGTCGGATACCAGCATCGCCATCGCCGCCGGCATCGCCCTGTTCCTGGTTCCCAGCGGGCGCGGCGACGGCGAGCGGCTGATGGTCTGGGAAGCCGCTCAACAGCTCCCCTGGGGCATCCTGCTGCTGTTCGGTGGCGGCCTCGCACTGGCCGGCGCCATCAGCCGCTCCGGGTTGGCCGAGTGGATCGCCGAACGGCTCGGCATCTTCGGAGTCTTCCCGTTACTGGGCCTGGTGGCCGTGGTGGTGCTGGTGATCATCTTCCTCACCGAGGTCACCTCCAACACCGCCACCGCCGCGGCCTTCCTGCCACTGCTCGGCGCCCTGGCCCTGTCGCTGGACATCTCGCCGCTGCTGATCACGGTGCCCGCCGCGATCGCCGCCAGTTGCGCCTTCATGATGCCGGTCGCCACGCCGCCCAATGCGATCGTCTTCGCCACCGGTCACTTGAAGATCCAGTCGATGATCCGTGCCGGCTTCGCGCTCAACCTGATCAGCACCGTGCTGGTCACCGTGATGGCCTATCTGCTGATCGTCACGCTCTGGTAGGCCGGATACGCAGCGGGCCCGCTGCGGGTTCAGCATGAACCGGTCACACGCCATCACAATGTCCAGGCGACGGCGTAGTGATCGAGCAGCAGCACCCCGAAGACGCCCAGGATATAGCGGATCGAGAACCAGAACGCCGCCAGCGGCGCCTTGGGGTCCTGCCCACGCCACACCTTCCAGTTCCAGTACATGAAACGGGCGTTGAGCGCCATCACCCCGGCCAGGTAGACGGCACCGCTCATGCCGATGGCGAAGGGCAGCAGCGTGACGGCCACGGTGAGCCAGCCATAGAGCCAGACCTGCAGCCGGGTGAAGGCTTCGCCATGGGTCACCGGGAGCATGGGCACGCCGGCCTTGGCGTACTCGTCCCGCTTGTGGATCGCCAGGGCCCAGAAATGGGGTGGCGTCCAGGCGAAGACGATCAGCAGCAGCAGCAACGGCTCCGGGCCGAGCTGGCCGGTCACCGCCGTCCAGCCGAGCAGCGGAGGCGATGCCCCCGCCACCCCGCCGATGACGATGTTCTGGGGCGTGGCCCGCTTGAGGAAGGCGGTGTAGACCAGCGCATAACCGAGCAGGGAGCCCAGCGTCAGCCAGGCGGTCAGGGCATTGACCTGCCAGATCAGCAGACCGATCCCCGCCACCGACAGCAGCGTGGCCCAGCCCAGCGCCACCGAGGTCGGCATGCGCCTCGACGCCAGGGGACGCTGCGAGGTGCGCAGCATCATGGCATCCAGGCGACGATCCACCACGTGGTTGAAGGCCGCGGCGCCTCCGGCCGCCAGGCCGATGCCGACCAGGCCATACACCACCACCGACAGCGACGGCAGTACCGGGCTGGCCAGGGCCATCCCCACCAGGGCACAGGCGAGCATCACCACCACCACCCTCGGCTTGCACAGGGTCACCAGATCCCGCCAGCCCCACTGGGCCTCCGCCAGCGATTCGGCACGCTCGATCACCGCATTAGGCATGTGCCCACTCCTTCTCCGCGGGTTGTTGTCTTTCGCCCCGGCTGACCGGTTCCCGCCATACCCAGACGGCCAGGGCCATCAGTACCACCAGCGCCACTGCCCCGGCGGTATGCAGCAAGGCCAGCCATAGCGGCAACCACAACAGCACATTGGCGACCCCCAGCCCCAACTGTACAGCGTACCCGCCGACCAGGGCGCCCAGCCAGGGCCTCAGGCGACGCTCCTGCCAGTGACGCCACGCCAGCAGCAGTAGCCCCAGGCCCAGCGCCAGCGCCCCCAGGCGATGACCGAAGTGGATGGCGGTCCGGGCGTCGGCATGCAACTGGCCATGCAGGTAGTTGGGCCCCACGGTCTGGGTCAGATGAAACCCCTCGCTCCAGTCGGTGTCCGGCCACCACTGGCCGTTGCAGGTCGGGAAACCCTGACAGGCGATGCCGGCATAGTTGCTCGAGACCCAGCCACCCAGCGCCAGCTGGAGCAGCAACAGCACCATGGCCAGCCCCCAGAGCGGGGACAGCGGACGTCGTGGAGCCACCGGGGCGCTGGTCGAGGCAAAGCGACGCAGCCGCAGGTGAAGCCAGAGAAACAGCAGCATCACCGAGAGCCCGCCCAGCAGGTGGAGGGTCACCACCTGGGGCCACAGCTTGAGAGTCACGGTGAAGGCGCCGAAGGCCCCTTGCAGCAGGATCACCGCCAGCAACGCGAGGCTGAGGCCCCAGGGATAGCCGGGGCGACGGCGCAACCGGAGCCCCAGCAGCACCAGGGCGATCACCAGCAGTCCCAGGCTGGAGGCGACGTAGCGATGAATCATCTCGACCCAGGCCTTGACGCTCTCGAGCGGCGTGTCGGGGCTGTGGACCAGCGCCCTCTCGGCATCCGGCACCACCAGGCGCCCGTAACAGCCCGGCCAATCCGGACACCCCAGACCGGCGTCCATCAGGCGCGTCCCGACGCCCACCAGGATGACCCCGATGGTGAACACCACCCCGACCAGGCTCAGGGTGACCAGCAGGCGCAACCCACTCTCCGGCTTCGTCATCGCCACCTCGCGTCCCGTTTCCGCCCACTGCGGACCACTCACTGCTGCGCCACCTGACGCGCACTCTTCACCGACGACTCCGGGTTCATGCGCAACAGCTTGTTGACATCGTCCAGCACGTCCCTGGGCTCGACGCCGGCCGAGTAGCCCAGTACGGCCTCGCCACGGGGATCGAGCACCCACAGCTGATCGGGCCGCCGCCAGCCGGGCGGTGTCGACCAGCGCGCCACCACTTCGCCGGGCAGCGCCTGCGCCTCGCCGCCGATCCGCAGGCGAGTGACCCGATGCGCCTCGCTCCCCAGCGCCCGATGCAGACGCCACCACTGGTCGGACAGCGCCTCGCAGCTCCCGGCGCAGTCGAAGGCCAATACCCAGTCGCCGCCCTCGAGTGGCGCCCGGGGCTCGGCCAACGGCCACTCGGCGAGGAGCGGAATGTCCGGCACCAGCTCGCCGTGGGCGGTGCGCTGCTCGGGGATGCCGATACGCCAGGCCACCATGACCCATGCCACCAGCAGCGGCAGCACGAAGACGGCCAGCAGCGCCAGCAACTTGAATCGTGGATGGTGAACGGCACGGGGTGCGCTCATTGTCGCGTCTCCTTGGACGGCAGTGAATCGAGGTGCAGGGAAACGGCAGGTTCATCGCGGTCACGGCCCAGGCGACGCCCGCCGATCAGCATCACCGCGAGGGCCGCCAGGGCCAGCCCCCACCACTGAACGGCATAGCCGAGATGACGGGCGGGGGGCATCACGCTGGGGGTCCACCAGGAATCGAGATGGCCGGGGCCGGAGGCGAGGTGCAGCCAGCCGTCATGAGCGAAGTCGAGCGACCAGGCGGCGAGGTCGATCTGCTGCAACCGCCGCCCCTCGCGATTGGGACCGAACAGTGGACCACCATCCCCCGCCGACTGCCAGTCGCCCTCCAGCGTCACCGGCCCGCCAGGCGTCGTGACCGACGGCGTGTCGCGGGTCGTGCCGGTGGCGAGGAAGCCGCGCTGGACCAGCCACAGGCGGCCGTCGTCGCCACGCAAGGGGGTCAGTACGGCAACGCCGAGCCGGCCATCGAGGGTGCGGTTGTCGAGAAACAGCGTCTGGTCGGCCAGGTACTCCCCGGAAAGCGTCACCCGAGCGCCCTCCGGCGGCCGGTCCCGGGGGGCCATCTGATGGGGGGCCGTCTCGAGCCGAGTCAGATGATCGCACTTCTCGGCGGCACGCTCCCACTGCCAGACACCCAGCATCAGCCCGAGCACTACCAGCGGAGACCAGAAGGCCCACCAGAGACGTTGCCGCCGTCGCCCTGCACAGGCATGCTGGATGTCTTCGCGTGCCAAGGAGTGCCTCATGTTGCTGAAGATCCTGATTGCCCTGGTGTTCCTGTCCATGGTGACCAGCCTGGCTGCCGGTGCCGGCTTTCTCCTGCATGACGACAACCAGTCGCGTCGGCTGCTGGTCTCGCTGAAGGTCCGGGTGGCACTCGCCGCCACCCTGCTCGGCCTGCTCTTCTACGGATTCTACGTCGACGGCCTCGCCGGCTGATCCCATGAGGCCGGCCTGGAAAACTCCGGCCTGGAAAACACTGGTCTAAAAAACATAGACGAACAGGAACAGCCCGATCCATACCACGTCGACGAAGTGCCAGTACCAGCATGACGCCTCGAACCCGAAGTGGTGGTCACCGGAAAAATGACCGCGCAGGATGCGCACGAACATCACCGCCAGGATGGTGGCCCCGATGATCACGTGCAGCCCGTGGAAGCCGGTGAGCAGGAAGAAGGTCGCCCCATAGATACCGGCCTGCAGGGTGATGCCGTAGTGGGTGTAGGCCTCGTAATACTCCACCCCCTGAATGCCGATGAAGGTGATGGCCAGCAGCAGGGTGACGAACAGCCAGTTGCGCGTGGTACCGCGGTAGCCCTCCTTCAACCCCTCATGGGCCACGGTCAGGGTGATGCTCGAGGCCACCAGGATCAGGGTATTGACCAGAGGCAGTTGCCAGGGGCTGAAGGTCTCCGCGGGTCCCGCGATCGACGAATCAGGCGGATTCATCAAGGGCCAGCTGGCGGTGAAGTCGGGCCACAGCAGCGCCGCGACCCCCTTGGCGCCCTCGCCATCCAGCCAGGGGATGGCGAAGGTGCGCACGTAGAAGAGCGCCCCGAAGAAGGCGGCGAAGAACATCACCTCGGAGAAGATGAACCAGCCCATCCCCCAGCGGAAGGAGCGATCCATCTGGGCATCGTAGAGCCCACGGCGGGACTCCCTGATCACGTCACGGAACCACAGGGCCATGACCGCCAGTACCGCCGCCAGCCCCGCCGCCATCACCGGGGTGCCGCGCCCGTGCACCAGCGCCATGCCGGTACCGATCATCATCGTGCCTAGCGCCAGGGCCCCCAGTATCGGCCACTTGCTGGATGCGGGAACGTAATAGCTGCCACCACTCATGCCTCATCTCCTTTGCCGGCAGTCACCTGCGCCCTCAGGGGAGCTCGCGCATCGGTGACCGGATACAGGGTATAGACCAGGGTTACGGTATTGACGTCGGGAGGCAGGTCGCGCGCCAGCTGGAAGACCAGCGGCAGCTCGAGCTGCTCGCCGGCCTCCAGATGCTGCTCGTCGAAGCAGAAGCAGCTGACCTTGCGCAGGTGCCGTGATGCCCGTGAGGGCGAGACGCTGGGCACCGCCCGCCCCCAGTTGGCTTCTGCGCTCTGGTTGCGGAAGGTGAAGTTGACCTCGCTGGTCTGGCCGGGATGAACACGCACCTGGCGGGTCTCCACCTCCATTCGCCATGGCAACCCGGAACTGCCGCGGGTGATGAACTGCACGGTGACGTAGCGGGAGTCGTCCACCCCTTCGTGGACGACGGCCTGGGCGGTGTTGTCCACCTTGCCGTTGATGCCGGTGACGCGACAGAAGACGTCATACAGCGGCACCAGCGCGAAGGCGAAGGCGAACATGCCGATCAGCGCCGCGACAGACCGCACCACCGTCCGTCTGACACCGGCATTTCGGGAACGGGCGTCGTGATCCTCGTGACTCATGGCATCCTCACCTCAGTGCAGATGGGGACTGAAGGTGGGTGGCGTCTCGAAGGTGTGCAACGGGGCCGGGCTCGGCACGCTCCACTCCAGGTCCTCGGCCCCATCCCAGGCCTTGGCCGGCGCCTTCTCGCCCCCGCGGACGCAGAGGATCACCACCGCCACGAACACCAGTTGCGACGCGCCGAACATGAAGGCCCCCAGGCTCGACACCAGGTTGAAGTCGGCAAACTGCAGGGCGTAATCGGGGATGCGTCGCGGCATCCCGGCCAGACCCGAGAAGTGCATGGGGAAGAAGGTCAGGTTGACGCCGATCACCGACAGCCAGAAATGCCACTGTGACAGCCGTACGTTGGGATAGTGGCCGGTCCACTTGGGTAGCCAGTAGTAGACCCCGGCCATGATGGCGAACACCGCCCCCGGTACCAGCACGTAGTGGAAGTGCGCCACCACGAAGTAGGTATCGTGATACTGGAAGTCGGCCGGCGCGATCGCCAGCATCAGCCCCGAGAAACCGCCGATGGTGAACAGCACCACGAAGGCCAGGGAGAACAGCATCGGCGGCTCGAAGGTGATCGAGCCGCGAAACAGCGTGGTGATCCAGTTGAACACCTTCACCCCGGTGGGCACGGCGATCAGCATGGTGGTGTACATGAAGAACAGCTCGGCCACCACAGGCAAGCCGACCGCGAACATGTGATGGGCCCAGACCAGGAAGGACAGCAGGGCGATGGAGGCCGTGGCATAGACCATCGAGGCGTAACCGAACAGCGGCTTGCGGGCGAAGGTGGGAATGATCGCCGAGACGATGCCGAAGGCCGGCAGGATCATGATGTACACCTCGGGATGCCCGAAGAACCAGAACAGATGCTGGAAGAGCACCGGGTCGCCGCCGCCGGCGGCACTGAAGAAGCTGGTGCCGAAGTTGATGTCCATCAGCATCATGGTGATGACCCCGGCCAGCACCGGCATCACGGCGATCAACAGGAAGGCGGTGATCAGCCAGGTCCACACGAACAGCGGCATATCCATCATCCGCATGCCCGGGGCACGCATGTTCAGGATGGTGGCCACGATATTGATCGCCCCGAGAATCGAGCTGATACCGGCGATGTGCAGCGAGAGAATGAAGAAGGTGGTGGACGGCGGCGCGAAGGTAGTGGACAGCGGCGCATAGAAGGTCCAGCCGAAGTTGGGCCCGCCCCCCGGCATCAACAGGGTGGAGAGCAGCAGCAGGAAGGCCACCGGCAACAGCCAGAAGCTGAAGTTGTTGAGCCGCGGCAGGGCCATGTCCGGGGCACCGATCTGCAGCGGGATCATCCAGTTGGCCAGCCCCGTGAAGGCCGGCATCACCGCCGCGAAGACCATGATCAGGCCATGCATGGTGGTCATCTGGTTGAAGAACTCGGGATTCACCAGCTGCAGGCCGGGCTGAAACAGCTCGGCGCGCACCACCAGGGCAAAGATGCCGCCGATGAAGAACATGATCAGCGAGAAGATCAGGTAGAGGCTGCCGATCTCCTTGTGGTTGGTGGTCAGCAGCCAGCGCAGCATGCCCCTGGGCGGCGCGTGATGGGCGGCGGCACCGCCGGTGGTGGCAGTGGAGCTGTGTTCAAGGGGTGGCTGCGGGGGTAGCTTGGGCGCCATCGGCACTCTCCTGAATGCGTTGTTCTTGTCCGGAACACGAAATCGCTCGGTCTGCGCTACTGCGCCAGTTGCTCGGCGACGTCTGAAGGCTGCACCGCATCGCCGGTGTCGTTGCCCCAGGCGTTGCGGGTGAAGGTCGCCACGGCAGCGATCTCGACCGGGTTCAGGGTGTTGCGGAAGGACGGCATGGCCGTGCCCGAGACACCGTTGATGATGGTCTGGACATGCCATTCGACGTCGCCGATCAGGCGTTCATTGCCGGCCAGGCTCGGGAAGGCCGGGGGGGCACCCTGGCCCTCGGCCTGGTGGCAGGAGGCGCAGATGCTGCCGTAGACGGCCTCGCCACGCTCCATCAGCTCGTCGAGTTCCCAGTCGCGATCGACGCCCATCGCCTCCTCGGCGGCGGCCTCCTTGCGCTCGGCCAGCCACTCGTCGAACTCCTCGCCCTCCATGGCATGCACCACGATCGGCATGAAGCCGTGGTCCATGCCACACAACTCGGCGCACTGGCCGCGATAGATACCCGGCTCGCTGATGTTCACCCAGTTCTCGTTGATGAAGCCGGGGATGGTGTCCTGCTTGACCGCCAGGTCCGGCACCCACCAGGAGTGAATGACGTCATCCGCCGTCATCAGGAAGCGCACCTTGCGGTTGGTCGGCAGCACCAGGGGCTCATCGACTTCCAGCAGGTAATGCTCGCCACGCGCCTCCTCGCCGCGAATCTGCGCCCGCGGTGTGCCCAGGTTGGAGGTGAAGGCGACGTCTTCTCCGAGGTACTCGTAACGCCAGCGCCACTGCTGCCCGGTGATCATCACGTCGAGTTCGGCGTCGGAGGCATCGTACATCTTCACGAGGGTCGCGGTGGCAGGCACCGCCATGCCCACCAGGATCAGCAGCGGGATCGCCGTCCACAGCACCTCGACGGTGGTGTTCTCGTGGAAATTGTCGGCCTTGGCCCCCCGCGAGCGACGAAAACGAAACAGGGAATAGAACATCACCCCGAAGACCACCACGCCGATGGCTACGCAGATCCAGAAGATCGTCATGTGCAGGGAATAGATCTCGCGACTCAGCTCCGATACCCCGACCGGCATGTTCCAGCCGTTGGCCAGTGCAAGCGGGCTGAGCCCGGCCAGGGTCCAGCACCCCGCCACCCACACGAGCAACGTGCGCATCGGCGCCTCCTTGTCGTCGTTGTTGTCGTCAACCGCCAGGGCTCCAGAGACATCGCCAGGATCGTCGGAGCCATTCTCCTGTTGTTGCCCTTTCTCTTAATTAGATTTATCGAGATCCAGGACGACAAGAGAAAGAGTTACAGGATTCGTCACCCAACATCAATACCATAAATCGTCGACCCCGATGTCAACGCTGCCGCCTCGGGCAGGGGCTCAGCGAGCCGCCAGTGTGGCCACCAGGGCCACCAGCCCTATCAGGACCAGCGTCATGACGATCCCCACGGCGATGAACACGACGGGGCGCCCCGTCTCGAAATCCGCCTGACGCTGCCGCTCCTTCTGTACGCCGAAGAAGGCGGCCAGTACCGACTTGATCACGCTCCACATACCGCTTACTCCTTTTCCCGACCGCCACTCTCATTCTTTGGTCGCAGGCAGGCACCGACACCTTGACCGGCATCATTCGGGCACGCAACACCCTGGCAGGAAGCAGGCAGCGCCCCGGCCGACACCTATACTCTACCCATGGTTCTTCCACCACACGACAGCCATCCGTCACGGCAAGCAGGCAACAGGAGCCCGATCATGAGTCAACGCAAACCGACCTCGCCCACCCCGGCAATGCCGGCGACCGAACCGATGCTGGCATGGTGGCAGCAACAGTGGCTACAGAGTGCCAGCCCCCTGGCCCGCATGCAGCTGGCCTGGATGGAAAGCATCGCCGAGGCCATGCAGTTCGAGGCCCAGTACCTCAAGGCCATGGCGGAAAGCGGCCAACGCATGGCCGAATGCTTCGGCGGCGACGATGCGCCCAGCACCCCGGCCGAGATGCATGAGTGCTACCAGAAACTGGTCAAGGACGTCACCGACGCCCAGATGCAGCGGCTGGAAAAGGCCACCCAGCTCTCCCACGAGTTCCGCGAGCGGGTCTGGGAGGAGCTCTGACTCCGCAGCGCCATCATGTCGGCGATCAGTGGAGCCCGAAGAGGCGCGTCAACATCGGCAGCAGGAAGGCCGTCAGCAGGCCGGTCAGGCCCATGGCGAGCCCCGAGAAGGCACCGGCCACGGCACCGATGCGGGCAAAGGCATGGGCCGTGCCGAAGCCATGGGCCGACAACCCCAGGGTGAAGCCCTGTACCGCCGGATCACGCACCCGCAGCAGGCGGAAGACCCAGGGCGCCAGGGCGCATCCGATGGAGCCGGTCAACAGCACCAGGCCAGCGGCCAGCGAGGGGATCCCGCCGATCTGCTCGGCGATGCCCATGGCGATCGGCGAGGTCACCGAGCGTGGCGCCAGCGACAGCAGGGTCTCGGGGCGTGCCCCCAGCAGCATGGCCAGCCCCAGGGTCGAACCCACGGCGGTGACGATGCCGGCACCACAGGCCAGCAGCAGCGGGACCAGCAGGCGACGCACCCGCTCGCGATGGTCATAGAGCGGAATGGCCAGGGCCACGGTGGCGGGCCCGAGCAGAAAGTGGATGAACTGGGCTCCCTCGAAATAGGTGGGGTAGTCCATGTCCACCAACAGCAGGAAGGCGATCAGCAGAGCAATGGAGAGGATCACCGGATGCAACAGCGATGTGCCACCCAGGGCGCGATTGATCCGCACCGCGGCAATGAAGGCCAGCAGCGTGACCAGCAACGACAGTAGCGGATGCCCGGAGAGATAGACCCACAGCTGATCCACGGCCGCGACCTTCATGGTCGCCCTCCCTGCCGCCGATTCAACCGCTCGAGCAACCAGCCGGTGCCCCCCAGGGTGACGGCCGTGGAAACCACCAGGGTCACCAGGATGGGCCAGAGGTCGAGCCCGATCAGCTCGACATGCACCATCAGCCCGACTCCCGCCGGCACGAACAGCAGCGTCAGGTAGCGCAGCAGCCCCTCACCGGTCATGCGCAGGCTGTCCGGCACCTTGCCGCGGATCATCAGCCCCACCAGCAGGATCACCATGCCGATCACCGGCCCCGGCACGGGCAGGATCAGGCCCCGAGCGACCAGCTCACCGAGGAACTGACAGCTCAGCAGCACGCTCATGCCCATGATCAACGGCACGACCGCCCTCCTCGTCTACCGGTCAGTTGGCGAAGAAGGTCAGGCGCGACACCAGGGTATGATTCGACTCCAGCATCATCAGCCCCATCAGGAACAGCAGCACCCCCGGGGGCACCAGCACGACGCTGATGATGGCCAGTCGCTCCCAGACCATATGCATGAATACCGAGATGATCAGGCCGGCCTTCATCAACATGAACAGCGTGATCAGGGTCCACTTGAGGTAGCCCTCCATGCCCACATAGTCGACCAGGTAGGAGAACACGCTGAGCACGAACAACAGGAACCAGATCCATAGATAGACCCGCAGTGGATGCTGCTGATGCCCTTCACTCGCCATGACGACCTCCCGGGGACGCTACCACAGATAGAAGAACGCGAAGATGAACACCCAGACCAGGTCCACGAAGTGCCAGTACAGGCCGAGGGTCTCGACCATCTCGTAGCGGCCCCTGCGACCGGTGAGAAAACCGGGCCGCTGGTCGTCCAGCGCTCCCCGCACGACCTTGACCGCCATGATCACCAGAAACAGCACCCCGAAGCTCACATGGGTGCCGTGGAAGCCGGTGATCAGGAAGAACGCCGCCCCGAACTGGGCCGTGCCCCAGGGATTCCCCCAGGGCCGAACCCCCTCCTCGATCAGCTTGGTCCATTCGAACGCCTGCATGCCGACGAAGGAGGCCCCGAGCAGCGCGGTCAGGATCAGCAGCATGGCGGTCATGCGGCGATTCTTCTCGTAACCGTACTTGACCGCCAGCGCCATGGTGCCGCTGCTGCTGATCAGGATGAAGGTCATGATCGCGATCAACAGCAAGGGGACATGTTGCCCGCCCACGTTCAGGGCGAAGACCTCGCTGGCATTCGGCCAGGTGTCGGTGGTCGACATGCGCATCGTCATGTAGCCGACCAGGAAACAGGCGAAGATGAAGATATCGCTCAACAGGAAGATCCACATCATCGCCTTGCCCCAGGGGACATCGAAGACCCGTCGGTCCGAGGACCAGTCCGAGACGAGCCCCCTCACCCCCTCGGGCGAGCCGGAACCATGGGTACCAGGATCGGCCATCGCTTGCCCTCCTGTCAGGTCGACAACACCAGCATGAAGAGAATCCCCCACACCACCAGCAGGTAATGCCAGTACAGCGCGCACAGCTCGACGCTGCCGCACAGCCGCTCGGGGGTGGCGCCCCGCCTGAGGCGGAACAGCGTCCTGGCCCAGACGGCCAGGCCGCCCAGCAGGTGCAAGCCATGCAGGGCGGTCAACAGGTAGAAGAAGGCATTGGCCGGGTTGGCCGCCAGGTAGTGGCCCGCCGCGTCGAGCTGCCACCAGACCAGGCCCTGGCCGAGGACGAAGGCGATGCTACAGGCCCCGCCAGCGATCAGGCCGATGCCGAGTTCGCCGCGCCTGCCGTGCCGGGCCGCCCCCCAGGCCCGCTGCAGGGCCACGCTGCCCAGCACCAGCAGCGCGGTGTTGAACCAGAGCAGCCCCGGCGTCGGCGGCGACCGCCAGTCGGCGCCCATGTCCATGCGCATCATGTAGGCGCTGATGGTCAGGGCGAACAGCGATGTCGCCACCGCCAGGAACACCGCCAGCCCCACCCGCGGCGCCGTCACCGCCGCCGGCCGCTCACCGAGCGTGCCGCCCTGCACCTCCCAGGGCCTGACATTGATCGAGTGACTGAACAGCCAGCCACCGAACAGCGCCATCAGCAGCGACAGGAAGACCAGCGAGATGATCATCGGCGCTCCTCGCCCTCGTGGGGGACCGTCTGCGGGATGAAGTCTCGCTCGGCACCGGGCACGCTGTAGTCGTAGGCCCAGCGATAGACCACCGGCAATTCGTCGCCGAAGTTGCCGTGCCGCGGCGGCGTGTGCTCGGTCTGCCACTCCAGGGTCGTCGCCTGCCAGGGGTTGGGGCCCGACTCGCGGCCGCGGAAGTAGCTCCAGGCCAGATTGAAGAGGAACAGTACCTGGGCCAGGGCGACGATGATCGCCGCCACGGTGATCACGCTGTTCATGGTCACCACCGAATCGGGGATGAAGGCCGTCTCGCCATACGCATAGTAGCGACGCGGCACGCCGGCGAAGCCCATGAAGTGCATCGGGAAGTAGATGACATAAGTGCCGAGGAAGGTCACCCAGAAATGCACCTTGCCCAGGCGGTCGTCGAGCATCCGGCCGGTGACCTTGGGGTACCAGTGGTAGATGGCCCCGAAGATCACCAGGATCGGCGCCACGGCCATCACCATATGGAAGTGGCCGACCACGAAATAGGTGTCCGACAACGGCACGTCCACGGTGACGTTGCCGAGAAACAGGCCGCTCAGCCCACCGTTGACGAAGGTGAAGAGGAAACCGATGGCGAACAGCATCGGCACCGACAGCTGGATATTGCCCCGCCACAGGGTCAACACCCAGTTGTAGACCTTGATCGCCGTGGGCACCGCGATGATCAGGGTGGTGGTGGCGAACAGGAAGCCGAAATAGGGGTTCATGCCGCTGACGAACATGTGGTGCGCCCAGACGATGAAGCTCAGCACCCCGATGATGATGATGGCCCAGACCATCATGCGATAGCCGAAGATGTTCTTGCGCGCATGGGTCGCCAGCAGGTCGGAGACGATGCCGAAGGCCGGCAGCGCGACGATATAGACCTCGGGATGGCCGAAGAACCAGAACAGGTGCTGGAAGAGCAGCGGGCTGCCTCCCTCGTGGCTGGACTGCTCACCCAGGCTCTCCATCTCGGGCATGAAGAAGCTGGTGCCCAGCAGCAGGTCGCATATCGTCATCAGCACGGCCACCAGCAGCGCCGGGAAGGCCAGCAGCGCCATCACCGTGGCCATGAAGATCCCCCAGACGGTCAGCGGCAGACGCATCAGCGTCATGCCCCGGGTGCGCGCCTGCAGCACCGTCACCACATAGTTGAGCCCGCCCATGGTGAAGCCGATGATGAACACCGACAACGACACCAGCATCAGCAGGATGCCGCCGTCGACCCCCGGCGTACCCTGGCTGATCACCTGCGGCGGGTACAGCGTCCAGCCGCCCCCCGAGGGGCCCCCGGGCACGAAGAAGCTCGCCACCAGGATCAGCACCGAGGCCAGGTAGAACCAGTAGCTCAGCATGTTGAGGTAGGGAAAGACCATGTCCCGCGCCCCGCACATCAGCGGGATCAGATAGTTGCCGAAGCCTCCCAGCAGCAGGGCGGTGAGCAGATAGACCACCATGATCATGCCGTGCATGGTCACGTACTGCAGGTAGTTGCTCGGGTCGACCAGTGAGAAGGCGTTGGGGAAACCGAGTTGCAGGCGGATCAGGATCGACAGCACCAGGGCCACCAGGCCGATGGCCGTGGCGGTGATGGCGTACTGGATCGCGATGACCTTGGCGTCCTGGCTCCAGATGTACTTGCCGATGAAGGTCCTGGGATGGACGAGTTCCATCTCCTCGATATCGTTCGCGGCTGCATAGGATGCGCTGTCGTGTCCCCGTTCGGCCATCACTCACTCCTCCCCACCGCCAGCCAGCGTATTGATATGGGCGACGACATCGTCGACGGCCCGGTCGTCGACCAGTACCTGCGCCATGTCGACCATCTGGTGGCCATACAGGTCTTCGGCATGGCGACCGCGGATGCCTTCCCGGAAATGCCGCAACTGCCTGGCCAGGTACCAGTCGTGCATGCCCGCCAGACGCGGGGCGTTGGTGGCCTGTATCCCCTGGCCATCGGCGCCGTGACAGGAGCCGCAGGTGCGGTAGAGCCGCGCCCCGCGTTCGGCATCCCCCGATAGGGTGGCCTCGACCGGCTCGTCAGGCAGGGCCTGGACATAGGCGACGAGATCGACGATCGCTTGCCGGTCGGGGAGCTGGGCCGCGAAGGGGCGCATCTGCTGCCCGAAGGTATCCTCCTCATGGGTCCCGCGGGCCCCGGCGCGGAACAGCTCGAGCTGTCGCTCGAGATACCAGGGCTCGAGGCCGACGAGCCTGGGTGCATTCAGATCGGGGTTGCCCTGCCCTTCACTGCCATGGCAGGCGGCGCAGCTGGCGAAGTGGGCCTCCCCGGCCTCGGGGTCCCCCGGCTCCAGGGCCGCGAGTTCGGCATGGGTGGGCTGTTCGGCCAGCCAGTCGTCGAACGCCTCGGGGTCGACGACATCGACCCGACCGCGCATGGCGAAGTGGGCGATGCCGCACAGCTCGGCGCAGCTCACCTCGAACTCACCGAGCTCGGTGGGGGTCAGCCAGAAATAGGTGACCTGGCCCGGCACCATGTCCATCTTGGCGCGGAAGTTGGCCACCTGGAAGTTGTGCAGCACGTCCTTGGAGCGCAGCACCATCTTGACCGGTCGATCGACGGGCAGCACCAGGCGCGGGCTCTGGATCAGCACATCGTCCTGGCCGGCGGCATCGTCGACCATGCCAAAAGGGTTGTCCGGGCCGATGAGGCGAGTCTGCACGGCACCGAAACGGCCGTCCTCACCGGGGAAACGGTAGCTCCAGTGCCACTGCTGCCCGACCACCTCGACCTCGTGGGCATCCTCGGGGACCGAGACGAAGGCACCCCATACCAGCAACCCTGGCGCCAGCAAGGCGGCGATGCCGATCGTCGTCAGGCCGGTGAGCCAGATCTCGAGCTTCTTGTTCTCGGGGTCATAGTGCGACCGCCGCTGCTTGCGGTAGCGATAGCGGATGATGACGTAGGCGAGGAAGAGGTTGACGGCGACGAACACCGCCCCCGTGACCCACATGGTGATATGGATGGTGTCATCGATGGTCCCCCAGTTGGAGGCCAACGGCGTCAGATTCCAGGGACTGATAAAAAAGAACAGAACCGACCCCAGCGCTAACACGATGACAGCAATCGCTATCGCCATTGGCCGCCCCTCCCTTGCACCCCACCGCGCGTTTCGCAAGTGAGTACATTATGGAGTCACTATAGTGACTGCCTCGAAAGCCCGCCAACACCCAGACCGCACGCTGGAAAGCGGCGACCTCTCGCCGAGGGACGCCGGCCCGCCATGGACACCCGAGCCAAGCAATTGAAACTGAAGCGCAAAGAGGGCTTTTCATTTGTCCCGCAACGCGCTAGTATACGCCTCGTTCTCGGGGGCCACTGGCAGCAGCCACCAGCCACCAGTCACCGGAAACGTGTCGGAGCGTGGCGCAGCTTGGTAGCGCGCTGCAATGGGGTTGCAGAGGTCGCAGGTTCGAATCCTGTCGCTCCGACCATGAACATCAAGAGAAACCGCCACTTACGGGTCATGCCGGGTGGCGGTTTTGCGTTGCGGGCCTCCCCGGCTTGCCGATCGCCACTTTATCGACAACCTTAGTAGTGGAGTCCCACCTGCGGTCAAGGCGGCAGCGACCCATCCGATGAGCCGCGGCAGGCATCGCCGCACCATGACGTGTACTTGCTGCCGCTGCAGTGGAGACAGGGAGACGGATGACTGGAAAGGAGCTGGAGGACGTTCGGGCATCCGCCCCGGTTCCTCGGTGTTGCTGGACAGGAGAATAATATGAGTCGCTTGTATTTCTTGACCCCCGACCTGGATACCACCGTCAACATCGCCCATGAACTGAACGACCTCAAGCTGAAGAAGGATGAGGTTCATGTCACGGGCAGAGACTGGAAGCACCTGGAAGAACAGGGAGTGCACAACGCCACCCTGCGCGAAACCTCGGATGTGGTCAATGCCGCGGTGCGTGGCCTCAAGTATGGCATCCCGCTGGGCCTCGTACTGGGTATCGTCGCCTACGTCATCCTGGACAACGCCATCGGCGGTATCAGCTTTGTGCTGCTCATCCTCGGCATGATGGTGTTCGGCGGCCTGTTCGGCATCTGGAGCAGCACCATGATCGGGGTGTCGGTGCACGACGTGAAGGTCGACAAGTACGAGGATGACATCGAGAACGGGGCCTTCCTGATGATGGTGGACGTACCCGCCAATCGCGAGGACGAGATCTATTCGGCGATCCACCGACATCATCCGGAAGTGGTCATCGACAAGGTCACCCGGGATGAACTGAAGCACCACTTGGGAACGGGACGTTAGCCATTGTCCGAAAACTGTCTGCGCTCGGTCACGCGGGTCGAGCGAGGGGACATCGAGCGTGGCACGAGGCGAGTCACGCCCGGTGAATTCGTAACCCGTGCCGCCTGAGCTTGCGCACCACGCTGGGCTGGCTGATCCCGAGACGCTCGGCGATGGCGTAGGTACTGGCCAGCTCCCCGCATGATGTCGCCAGCACCTCACGCTCGACGCGGGACAGGTAATCCGGCAGCGACTCGCCCGGGGCGACCCCCGGCGGCTTTACGGCTGCATCGCCATCGACGCCCCCTCCCGGCCCCATGACCGGTGTCGACACGGCACGCCATGGCGGCGCCTCGATTATGTCGCCGGGCGCCGAGAGCCAGGCCCGCTCCAACCAGTTCTCCAGCTCACGCACATTGCCCGGCCAGTCGCTGCCCATCAGTTCCGACCAGGCGCCGGCGTGCAGCAGCTTCTGCCGGCCGTAGCGCCGGTTGAGGCTCGCCAGGCAGTTTTCCACCAGGGCGGGAATGTCCTCACGTCGCTCGCGCAGTGGTGGCAGCGTCACCGGAATCACATTGAGTCGATAGTAGAGATCGAGCCGGAAGCGCCCCGCCTCCACGTTGCGCGCCAGGTCCTGGTTGGTGGCGACCACCAGTCGGAAGTCCACCCGCCGCGGCCGGGTATCGCCGAGCCGAGTGACGGTTCCATCCTGAATCACCTTGAGCAGCTTGGTCTGCATCAGCAGCGGCAGCTCGCCGATCTCGTCGAGAAACAGCGTGCCCCCCTCGGCCTGCTCGAGCAGCCCCGCCTTGCCCTGCCGCGCCGCGCCGCTGAAGGCGCCGGGCTGGTAGCCGAACATCTCCGACTCGAAGAGGTTCTCGGGAATCGCACCGCAGTTGACCTCGACGAAGGGCCCCTCGCCACGTCGACTCCAGCGATGCAGCTGGCGGGCAAAGGCGGTCTTGCCGACACCGGACTCCCCCAGCATCAGCACCGTGGCGTCCGACGGCGCCACCCGCTTGAGCAACAGCGCCACCTCACGCATCACCCCGCTACGCACCTGGAGCGCCTCGAGGGCGTCATCCAGCCCCCCGTCATCGGTGACCGCTCCGGCATGACTGCGCCTGAGATGCTCGCTGAAGCGCTTCTGCAGCAGGGCGTACTCGTCCTGCAGCAGTTGCAGGTCGGTGAGATCCCGTGAGCGACTGACGATACGCTCGATGCGGCCGTCGACGAACACCGGGTGTGCCTCGGCGATCACCCGGCGCCCGGTGCCGGTCACCTGCATCAGTTGCACCGGCCGCCCGGTGCGCAGCACCTCCAGGCTGATCGATGGCTTGAGCACGCCCCGGGCCTCGAGCTCCTGCACCGTGGCCCGGGTCAGCTCCTCCCGGGACATGCCGTAGACCGCGGCGGCCCCCGGGCTCACGTCGAGTACCCGGCCCTTGCCATCGACGATGAAGAAATGGTCGTTGGCCGTCTCGATGATGGTCTGGAGCACACGGCTGTCGATATGGTCCATCCGGTTCCCCCTCCTGGCCCGCCGGCGATTCACTTATGCATCAACAATACATCATTGCATCACATAACGGGGCCTAATGATGCAATAACGCATCGCCTGGATAAAAACCTCCATGAAATCGGCAGGTTAAAATATGGCACACCCTATGCACGGCAGTCTGGACTCGTCTTCGAGCACCCATACCCCGACAGGGCGATATCAGAGGAGACCCCGATGCATCACTACAACCAACCCCTCGGCGGCAACGAGATGCCCCGCTTCGGCGGCCCGGCCACCATGATGCGCCTGCCCGCCCGACCGAGCGCCGAGGGCCTGGATGCCGCCTTCATTGGCGTGCCCCTGGACATCGGCACCTCCAACCGCCCCGGCACCCGGCTGGGGCCACGCCAGATCCGCGACGAGTCGCGCATGCTGCGGCCCTACAACATGGCGACCCGGGCGGCCCCCTTCGACAGCCTGCAGGTGGCCGACATCGGCGACGTGCCGATCAATACCTTTCATCTGCCGAAGAGCATCGACATCATCACCGCCTTCTACGCCGAGGTGCTCGGCCATGGCTGCACCCCGCTCACGCTCGGCGGCGAGCACACCATCACCCTGCCGATCCTGCGTGCCATCGCCGCAACGCACGGCCCCGTGGGGCTGATCCACATCGACGCCCATGCCGACGTCAACGACCAGATGTTCGGCGAACCCATCGCGCATGGCACGCCCTTCCGCCGCGCCCAGGAGGAAGGCCTGCTGGCCGGGAACAAGGTGGTGCAGATCGGCCTGCGCGGCACCGGCTATTCCGCCGAGGACTTCGACTGGTGTCGCCAACAGGGCTTTCGCGTGGTGACCGCCGAGCAGTGCTGGTACACGTCGCTGGCCCCGCTGATGGCCGAAGTCCGCGAGCAGATGGGCGACACCCCGGTCTACATCTCCTTCGACATCGACGGCCTCGATCCCTCGGTGGCCCCCGGTACCGGCACCGTGGAGATGGGCGGCCTGACCTCGGCCCAGGGCCTGGAGATCGTGCGGGGCGCCACCGGCCTGAACATCGTCGGTGGTGACCTGGTCGAGGTCTCGCCACCCTACGATCCCAGCGGCAACACCGCGCTGATGGGCGCCACCCTGCTCTACGAGATGCTCTGCGTCCTGCCCGGCGTCCAGCACCGCGACTGAACTCGCCGACGGTCGTCCTCGATCGCATCGATCCATCGCCAACGACAACAATCCGTGGGGTATCCCCTATGTCCGCTCTCGAATCCACCGGCAACGACGCCGCCCGTGACCGCGGCTTCCATCGCCGCGATCTCTTCAAGTTCCTGATCCCCTCGCTGATCGGGGTCAGCCTGTTCCTGGTCCCGTTCCAGGTCGGCGACACCATCAACATCGGCATGGGCCTGATGGCCGACGGCCTCAAGGCGCTGCTCGACGGCGCCCTGCCGGCCATCGCGGTATTCGTGCTCTGTCTTTCGGTCGTGGCGACGCTCTATATCAAGGTGGCCCGCCCGGCCTGGGCCGAGCACGGCGTGATGCGCGACATGTTCCACGTCGGCCCGGTGTGGTTGGGCATGCGCCTGCTCGGTGCCATCTTCGCGCTGATGACCTTCTTCCAGGTCGGCCCCGAGTTCGTCACCGCCTCCTTCACCGGCGGGGTGATGCTCAATGACCTGGCCCCGGTGCTGCTGACCTTCTTCTTCTTCGCCGCCCTGCTGCTGCCCTTCCTGGTCGAGTTCGGCTTCATGGAATTCATCGGCAGCCTGGTGCGCAAGCCGTTTCGGGTCATCTTCAACCTGCCGGGGCGCAGCGCCATCGACGCCACCGCCTCCTGGATGGGCTCGGGCACCGTCGGTGTGCTGATCACCACCCAGCAGTACGAGACGGGCTTCTACAATCGCCGCGAGGCCGCGGTGATCGCCACCAACTTCTCCATCGTGTCGATCGCCTTCAGCCTGTTGATCACCAGCTTCGTCGATCTCAACCACATGTTCGTCCAGTTCTACTTCACCGTGGTGGTGGCCGGCCTGATCGCCGCCGTGATCGTGCCGCGGCTGCCGCCGCTGTCGCGCAAGCCCGACAGCTACTACGAGCCGGTGGGTTGCCAGCTCGCCGAGAAGCGCACCGAGGAGGTGGGACTGCTGCGCTACAGCCTGCTGCAGGCGGTACGCCGTGCCGAGAAGGCCCCGGGCCCCCGGGAGCTGGCACGCAATGCCCTGTTCAACGTCGCCGACATCTTCCTCGCCCTGCTGCCGCTGGTGTTCGCCATCGGCACCGTGGCGCTGATACTAGCCGAGTTCACGCCGCTGTTCACCTGGCTCTCCTACCCCATGGTGCCGGTGCTCGAGCTGCTGCGCATTCCCGAGGCCGAGGCGGCCGCCCCGGCCACCCTGGTGGGCTTCGCCGACATGTTCCTGCCGGCGGTACTGGCGACCAACATCGAGAGCGAACTGACCCGCTTCGTGATCGCCTGCCTGTCGCTGACCCAGTTGATCTACATGTCGGAGATCGGCGCCCTGCTGCTCAAGTCGAAGATTCCGATCAAGCTGTGGGAGCTGGTGGCGATCTTCCTGCTGCGCACCGCCATCACCCTGCCGATCATCGCCTTCATGGCCCATGCGTTCTTCTTCTAATGCCGCGAGCAATGGGCTTCGAGCCTCGAGCAGTTCGTGGTTCGCAGCCCGCCGCTCATAGCCCAAAGGGGTTAACCAATGACTTGTGCCCAGTTGCTGTTGCGCCTGTTACGCGATACCTATGGCGTGGATACCGTCTTCGGCATCCCCGGGGTGCACACCGTCGCGCTCTATCGCGGCCTCACCGGCGGCGGGCTACGTCACGTCACCCCGCGCCACGAGCAGGGCGCCGGCTTCATGGCCGACGGCTATGCCCGCGCCACCGGCAGGCCCGGGGTCTGCCTGATCATCACCGGCCCCGGGATGACCAACATCGCCACCGCCATGGGCCAGGCGCTGGCCGACTCGGTGCCCATGCTGGTGATCTCCAGCGTCAACCGCCGCGACACCCTGGGGCGCGGCCAGGGCCGACTGCATGAGCTGGCAAGCCAGCAGCAGCTGATGGCCGGGGTCTCGCGCTTCAGTCACACCCTGCTCGACCCGGCTGCCCTGCCCGAGGTGCTGGCCCGCGCCTTCGCCGTCTTCCAGGGCCAGCGTCCGGGGCCGGTTCACATCGAGATCCCCATCGACCTCTTCGACGCCCCGGCCCCCCCACCCACCACTTGGCAGGCGCCGAGGCTGTACCGGCCGGTACCGGACCCCGAGGGCCTGACGACGGCCGCCCAGTGGCTGCGCGAGGCCCAGCGCCCCCTGGTGCTGCTCGGCGGCGGCTGCGTGGCCGCCCCCGAGGCGGCCCGCGAGCTGGTCACCCGGCTCGACGCGCCCACCGCCACCACCATCAACGCCAAGGGCCTGCTGGGCCGAGACCATCCCCTGGACCTGGGGGCCAACGCCAGCCTGCCCGCGGTGCGCGAGCTGGCCCGTGAGGCCGATGCGATCCTCGCCGTGGGTACCGAGCTCGGCGAGACCGACTACGACGTGGTGTTCGACGACGGTTTCGACCTCAGCGGGCGGCTGATCCGCATCGATGTGGACGCCCAGCAGCTGGTCCGCAACCAGACGGTCAGCCTCGGCCTGGTGGGCGATGCCGGTCGCAGCCTCGAGCAACTGCTCGCGTACTTCCCCGCCCCCCTCGCCCGCGGCGGGCGCGAGCGCACCGCCCGGGTGCTGGCCGCCCTCGGCCTGCCCCATGACCCGGCCCTTGCCCCCTTCGTGCCGCTCTACGCCGCGCTCGAGGAAGCCCTGCCCGAGGCGATCCTGGTCGGCGACTCCACCGCCCCGGTCTATGCCGGCAATCACCTGGTCGCGCAACCGGCGCCGCGGCGCTACTTCAACGCTTCGACCGGCTACGGCACCCTCGGCTACGGGCTGCCGGCCGCGCTCGGCGCCCAGCTCGGACAGCCGGCGCTGCCGGTGGTCGCCCTAGTCGGCGACGGCGGGGTGATGTTCACCCTTTCGGAGCTCGCCACCGCCGTGGAGGAGCGCCTGCCGGTGGTGATCCTGCTGTGGCACAACCAGGGCTATGAGGAGATCCGTCGCTACATGGACGCCCACGGCGTCGAGCGGCTCGGCGTCGATATCCAGGCCCCGGACTTCCAGGCCGTGGCCGCCGGCTTCGGCTGCCTGGCGACCCGGGTCGGCAGCTCCACCGAACTGGCCCGCGCCCTGGCCGCCCGCCCCACGGATGGCCCCCTGCTGATCGAGGTGGATGCCCACGCCTGGCAGCGAGCTATCGATTAACCAACCACTCGGCGAGCGGCACCAGGAGGACGGTAAAGCGAAGGTCCTTTTCCAGGGAAGGAAAAGGTAGCGTCCAGGGAGGGATTCACAGCGCCTTCGCGGCACCGTTCCCCTGGGAAAGCCGCGGTTCCCAGCCACAACGGGAGTCTTGCTCCCCTGGCCTGATGAAGAGAGTCCCCATGCAACGCCTTGACCAGCAGTTTATCGATAACCATTGGGTGGCCTCCCGGGGCGAACGTCGGCTGCCGGTGACCAACCCCTACACGGAGGCGGTGATCGCCGAGGTCACCGCCGGCCACCCCGCCGATGTGGACGCCGCCGTGGCCGCGGCGCGCCGTGCGCTGCCCGCCTGGCGAGCGCGCTCCGGCGCCGAGCGGGCACACTACCTCGACGGCTTCGCCGGGGCATTGCGCCGCCGCCGCGACGAATTGATGCGCCTCTCGTCGACCAACAACGGCAAGGTACTCGCCGAGGCCGCCATCGACCTGGACGACGCCATCGCCTGCTACCGATACTACGCCGATCAGGCCCGCGCCCTGGACGCCCGCCAGGGCCGGCCGGTAACCCTGGAGATGGAGGGTGTCGAGGCACGCTGCTACCACGACCCGGTGGGCGTGGTGGGGCTGATCACCCCCTGGAACTTCCCGCTGGTGACCAGCGCCTGGAAGCTCGCCCCGGCGCTGGCCGCCGGCTGTACCGCAGTACTCAAGCCCTCGGAGGTGACACCGCTGCCCGAGCGGGCCCTGGCCGAGATCGCCCACGAGATCGGCCTGCCCGCCGGGGTGCTCAACCTGCTGCATGGCGACGGCGAGGGCATCGGCGCCCCACTCGCCGCCCACCCGGCCGTCGACAAGGTCTCCTTCACCGGCAGCAACCGGATCGGCGAAGCGGTGATGCACGCCGCCGCCGAACGCACCGCCGGGGTGTCGCTGGAGCTCGGCGGCAAGTCGCCGATCCTGGTGATGGAGGATGCCGACCCGGAACGGGCCGCCGACTGGGTGATGGCGGGCCTCTACATCAATGCCGGACAGATCTGCTCGGCGACCTCACGGCTGCTGGTCCACGAGGCCGTGGCCGAACCGCTCTACGCCGCCCTGGGCGAGCGTATCGATGCCCTGGTGCTGGGCGATCCCCTGGCCGAGGGCACCACCATGGGCCCCATGACCAGCGCCCGTCAGCGCGAGGCGGTACAGGGTTATCTCGCCATCGCCGAACAGGAGGGGCTCGCCGCGGTGCGCGACGCCCGCCATCGAGAACTGCCCGGCCAGGGCTTCTTTCTGGCACCGACTCTCTATCGCGACGTGCCGGTGGAGAGCCGCCTGTGGCGCGAGGAGATCTTCGGCCCGGTGCTGTGCGGGCGCAGCGTGGACAGCGAAGCGCAGGCCATCCGCCTCGCCAACGACAGCGACTTCGGCCTGGCCGCCACCGTGGTCAGCGGCACTGCCGAGCGAGCCCGACGCATCGGGCGGCAGCTCCAGGCCGGCAGCGTCTGGATCAACAGCGAGCAGCTGGTGCTGCCCGAGACCGGCTGGGGCGGTGTCAAGCGCAGCGGCATCGGCCGCGAACTCGGCCCCTGGGGCCTTGCCGCCTACCTGGAGGTCAAGCACCTGATCGGCGCGGCCTGAGCCTCCCCTGCGACAAAAAAAGCGGCGGCCCGCCTCGGGCCGCCGCATCCTCGCGCCGGTCTGTCACCGGCCTGCCGCTGCCCGTCACTCGGGCCGGGATTACTGCGGCTGCTGTTGCTGTTGCTGCTGTTGCATCTGCTCCTGCATCTGGCGCATCTGCTCCTGCTGGGCTTCCATCTGCCGCTGCAGCTCGTCGCGCTGCTCCTGGGTCAGGGTGGCCTCGACCCGTGCCTGCATCAGCACGCTCTCGGCCGTCATGTCGCCGGTAAGCTGGCCGAGACGCTCGGCGTCCTGGCGAATGGCGGTCTCGTCGAACTCGGGGCCGATGTTTTCCTGCAGCTGCACCTGGACCTGCTGGGCCTCACCCTGCAGCGACTGGATGCGGCTCTGGGAATCGTTGAGCAGGGTGACCAGCTCCTGTTGCTGGTTGTCGTCGAGATCGACCAGCTCATCGAGCTGGTTCACCTGGTCTTCGGCACTGGGGGCCTGCCCCTGCCCCGGGGACACCTGCTGGGCGAGGGCCGGGGCGGCCAGGGCGAGTGTCAGGGTAGAGACGGCGAGCGACTTGAGTACGGTCATGAAAACTCCATTACTATCAAAGGTATGGCTATCCAGGGTACGGGGACCCTAACCCATTCTTCCCGGCGATGACACCCCGTGGTGACGAAAGGTGACGTTACCGGCGGCAGCACGCAGCGCTACACCGGCACCGGGGTGGGCTGGAATCGTCAGCCCTTCCCGAGACAGCACAGGAACCCATCCGTTCACCATGAAATGCCCGGGCGCTCGACTGAACGCCGCCAGGGGTACCATCGGGGGTGGTCATGCTGCCGTCGGTGCCGATGATCATCTACGCGGTGATCATGCTACCGGTGGTCGATGTCCCCATCCCGCTGGGCATCTCCGGATGACGCCGGCCTGCCCCTTGACGACCACACGGCCGGCCCGCAGGCTGGCCCTATTTCCGACATCATGAAGGGATTCACCGTGACTCGAGTCAACCGTCTCCTGCTGCCCGCCGCCGGCCTGACCCTCGCCCTGCTCGCCGGCTGCACCACCTACACCTTTCCCGACGGCAGCCGCGAGACGCTGTGGGGGGTGCCCGCCGAGGACGAGACCAAGACCCGCGAGGAGCGCCAGGCGGAGCCGATCGAGTATCGAGTGCCCGGCGAGATCCCCGAGTAACGGGCGCGGCATCAAGCGCCCTTGCGGAAGACCACGCTGAGGTTGTTGGCGGGCATCTCCACCACCCGCTCGCGTGCCAACCCCTGGCACTCGGCCTCGGCCGTCACCACCTCGAGCTCCCGGATGCCCCAGCGTGGATCCCGCGCCCGCAGGTCGGCATCGAAGGCCTCGTTGCTGGGTGCCGCAGGATGCCCTTCGCGCCGGAAGGGGCCGTAGAGATAGAGCACACCATCCGTCGGCAGCCGCTGCCCGGCACAGGCCATCAGCGCCTCGGTGACCGCCCACGGCGAGATGTGCAGGAGATTGATCGCCACCATGGCGTCATAGGGGCCGGTCGGGCAGATGATGGTCACATCCAGCGCCATGGGCTCATGCAGATTGGCCAGGCCGGCATGGGCCCGCCACGCCTCGATCGATCGACGCGCATGGGGGTTCGGGTCGCTGGGCTGCCACTCCCAGCCCGGCATGGCCGATGCAAAGTGCACGGCATGCTCGCCGCTGCCGCTGGCCACCTCCAGCACCCGGGCCCGTGCGGGCAGTATGGAGGTCAACACCTCGAGAATCGGCTCGCGGTTGCGCGCCGTGGCGGGGCTCTTCAGGCGGGCGTCGGTCATGGGGGCACATCCGGGCAATGGGGTCAGGTGAAGTGTAACGCTCCTGACCCCCGCCGGTCCGCGTGCTATCGTCGTTCCGCCATGGCCCTCTCGATGAATGCCTCGCTACGCCGGTGCGCCGGCCGCTCCTTCAGGCCCGCCCAATAGGCCTCGAACTCGGGACGCCTGTCGAGGGTGCCGAACTGCATGCCCCAGCCGATGTGCGAACCGACATACACATCCGCCGCGGTGAAGTTGTCGCCCGCGATGTACCGCCGGCCCTTGACCGCCATCGCCAGCGTATCGATCACCGTTGCGGCGGCGCCGCACCCCAACTGCATCTGCTGCTCGGCGGTGGGCCGAACCCCGCAACTCTGCAGCGAGATCGCCGTCTCCAACGGGCCGGCGGCGAAGAACAGCCAGCGATAGTAGGCACCACGGGCCGTCGTCTCCGGTGCCAGGCCGGCCTCGGGAAAGGCATCGGCGAGATAGGCACAGATGGCCGCCGCCTCGGTGACCACCACGTCGCCGTGCCGAATGGCCGGCACCTTGCCCATCGGGTTGATGGCCAGATACTCGGGCGACTTCATCGGCGCACCGTACTCGAGGACCTCCAGGCGATAGGGGGCGCCGAGCTCCTCGAGCATCCAGTGCACGATACCGCCCCGCGACATGGGGTTGGTGTAGAAGACGATTTCCCGTTGCATTGCTCACTCCTTCGATTCGCTTGGGGTGGCAACAGCATAGACCGTGGCAGCGTCAGATTCCGGCAACCGTGGTTGCAGCCACGCTCCGTGCCACCCTCTGGCCATCGACTGCTGACACTCGATGCCCCCCCTCATGAACTTCTGCCACTGCCCGGGTGGTCGCCAGAGGTCCGGGACCGGAAAGTGGCGGGAGCCACTCCGGCGGACTAGCCTGATTGTCGTCGATCCTGTCGCGATCGACTGCGTACCCGAAGGGATTGTGGGCATGGCAGATGACGGGGTCGGCCGATTCCAGCAACCTTTCCGTCAAGGGAGGTAGCAGTCATGACGGCACACATGCGTACGGTTTCATCGGCCACCGCTATCGGGGTGGCCGGGCTGACGGCGTTGGCGCTGGCTGTGGCACCCAATGCCGCCGTCGCTCAACCTCCGTCGATCACGCTGGGCCAGATCGCCCCCTTCACGGGGGCGGGCGCCGAGTTCGGCGAGTACTACCGTGATGGGGTGGCGCTCGGCGTCCAGCACATCAACGCCGCGACCGAGGAGGTGCTCGGCGGCGCCATCATCGGCGATCATATCGCCGAGGACAGCACCACCCTGCCGAGCCCCGCCATCGAGGCGGCCCGTGGCCTGGTCGAGGTGCACGGCGTGCCGGCCATCATCGGTGGCTGGTCCAGCGGCGTGACGGTCGCCGTGGCAACCTCCGTGACCATCCCCTCGGAGGTCCTGCAGATCTCCAACGGCTCGACGTCACCGCTGATCTCGGCGCTCCCGGAAGACGGCGACGCAGACCTGCTGTTCCGGACCACGGCGTCCGACGCCCTGCAGGGCGTGGTGGCAGCGCAGCTTGTCGCCGGCGAGATCATCGACGACTACCAGTTCGACACAGCGTCGACCATCTTCATCAACAACCCCTACGGCCAGGGCCTGTCGAACGCCTTCGCCCATTCGTTCCAGCTCCGCGGCGGGGTCGTCCATGCCCAGGTCCCGCACCCGGAAGAGGTCCAGCCGACCTACACCTCGCAGATCGCCTCGGCGCTGCAGGACGAACCGGAGCTGCTGTTCGCGGCGAGCTACCCGGCACATACCGCGACCTTCCTGTCCGAGGCCCGGGACCTCTTCGACCAGGTGGCCTGGCAGTTCGTCGACGGTAACCGTTCCGATGACGTCGTCGAGGCGCTCGGCGCCGACACCGTCGAGGGGGTGATCGGCACGGCCCCCGGGCAGGACCCGAGCATTCCGGGCTTCCAGCAATTCTCCGAGCAGTTCATGGAGGAGTTCGGGCACGACCGCATCCCGCCGTTCACCGAGTCGGCCTACGACGCGGCGATCGTCATCGGCCTGGCGGCGGTCAAGGCGTACGCGGACGGCCACGAGACGGCCGACGCCATCACCGGGCCGGTGCTCCGCGACCGCCTGCGTGACGTGGCCAATCCGCCGGGACAGACCATCATGGCCGGGGACTACGACAGCCTCGTCGCCGGCATCGAGGCGATCATGGCCGGCGAGGACGTCCAGTACAGCGGCGCGGCCGGGCCGGCGGACTTCGACGACAACGGTGACGTGCTGACCCCCATCGCCATCTGGCAGTTCCAGGACGGCGTCAGCGAGACCCTCGAGATCCGCTCCCCGGACGACATCCCGGAGGAGTAGTCGTCCCCCCAACGGAGCCCTCGATGAGGGCTCCGCTTCTTTCCTTGGCGGTGAGCGCACCTCCGCAGGTACGACGAGCCATGTCAGCGACCGTTGCCGCGCAGGTGGTTGGACACCCGCATCTCCTCCGGCAGCAGCCCCTGGGGCCGGAACAGCACCACGGCGGCCAACAGCAGCGACACCAGCAACCAGCGGATGTACTGGGCACGCCCGGGCAGATCCTCGTGAATGAGCGCCAGCAGCGGCGCCAGGGCGTTGGCCAGGAAGGCCGTGCCGGCCCAGACGCCCCAGACCAGGATCGCCCCCAGGATGGCGCCGCGGTGGTTGCCGCTGCCCCCGAGCATGAGCATGATCCACACCAGGAAGGTACCGAACAGCGCATGGAAGTGGCTGTAGTCGATGGCCACGGTGTAGTGCGCGTAGAGCGCCCCGGCGATTCCCATGACCACGGCACCGACCACGAAGGCCTGGACCCGGGCGAAGGTGACGTTCTTGCCGTTCATGGCCGCCGAGATCTCCTCGTCGCGTACCGCCCGCAGCATGCGCCCCCATGGCGAGCGACAGATGCGCTCGAGCACCGTGTAGATCAGCGCCAGGAAGGCCGCCACGATCATCAGGTAGAAGGCGGTGTAGTCCCGTGTGCCCAGGGGCTCGATGAGCCACACCAGCGACTCGGGAAGCCACTCGCAAGGCCGGGACTCGAACAGGCAGCGGCCCGGCTGCGGGATGCCACGCAGCGGCTGGGGCCCATTGGCGAGCCAACGCTCGTTCTGGAAGATGAGGCGGATGATCTCCGCCACCCCGATGGTGGCGATGGCGAGAAAATCCAGGCGCAGACGCAGCACGGGGACGGCGACGACGAACGCCACCAGCCCCGAGACCAGCGCGGCCGCGAGCACCCCGACGAGAAACGGCGCCCCCAGCCCGAACAGTACCTGGGTGTACTGGGCCGCCAGGCCGGTGGGCGCCTCGATGGTGAACAGCGCCGAGGTGAAGGCACCGACCGCGAAGAAGCCCGCCACGCCGAAATTCAGATGCCCCGTGTAGCCCCACTGGGTATTCAGGCCCAGGCTGAGCATCGCGTAGAGACTCGCCATGGTCATGAAGCCGATGAAGTAGGACAGGTAGCCCGACGGCACGCTGGCCGCGATGCCCAGGCCGGCGGCGAGCCCCAACAGGATGCCGCCCGGTACCCGCCACCGCGCACCGGGCGGCAGCAGGATCGGCAGGATGCACGCCAGGGCGACACCCAGCATCAGGCCCTTGAGAAAGATCAACTGGGACATGACGGATCACCTCTCCGTGCGGCCGAGCAGCCCCTGGGGGCGGATGAGCAGCGTCAGCACCATGAGCACGAACGCCACCGCGGGGCCGTAGGTCGGATTGAGAAATGACGTCGACACCTGGTGGGCAATGCCGATGATCAGCGCCGCACTCAGCGCGCCGTAGGGATTGCCGATGCCCCCCATGATGGTGGCCGCGAACATCGGCAGCAGCAGCCAGAACCCCATTTCCGGCCGGAGCTGCGAGCTCAGGCCGTACATGATGCCGCCGGCGGCGGCGAGCCCGCCCCCGAGCATCCAGGTCCAGGCGATGACGCGCTCGGTGTTGATGCCGCGAATCTGGGCGAGATGGGGATTGTCGGCGGTGGCGCGCATCGCCTTGCCCATGCGGGTCCATTCCAGCAGGACGTAGACGGCGGCGACCAGACCGAAAGCGAGCACGAGAATGAACAGCTGATCCGCCCGGACGCGCATGCCGAACGGCAGATAGAGGGCCGGATTGGCCCGGCCCGGATAGTAGAAGTGGAAATCGGGCCCCCAGATGAGATAGATCATGCTGCGCACGAAGAACGCCATCGCCAGCGACGCCATGGCGAAGAGCACCAGGTGGGCACCGGTGTTGCGCAGCCGTCGGTACACCAGGCGGTCGATGGCGACCGCAACGGCGCCCACCACCGGCATGGCCACGACCAGCGCCACCAGGAACTCGTAGCCGAAGGAGAACGGGCTCAGCGCCTCGCCCTGGGGCAGCAGCGGAATCACCGTGTACCCCACGTAGGCGCCCAGGCTGACCAGGGCCCCGTGGGAGAAGTTGGGGAACTTGAGGACGCCGTAGACCAGCGACAGGCCGATGCTGCCCAGGGCGATGATACCGCCGAGCATCAGCCCCCAGGCCGTCAGCGCCAGCAGGTGCTGCGCGCTGGCCCCCGCGATCAGGCCGGCGACGTACATGGCGATCAGGATCACCACGAAGGTGCCGAGCAGGAAGCCGCGCGTGCGGATGAAGGCGCGCACGCGTTCGCCGAGGCGGCGCTGGTCGGCGGGAAGCCCCTGCCCCGGCTTGCGGGTGTCGGATACGGCCATCGGTCATCCCCCCAGGTAGAGGCGAGCCACGTCGGGGTCGGCGAGCAGTTCCTGGCCCGTTCCCTCGTACCGGTTCTCGCCGTTGGCCAGCACGTAGCCCCGGTTCGCCATCTGGAGCGATTTCCTGGCATTCTGTTCGACCATCAGCACGGCCAGACCGGCGGCATTGATACGGCGGATGTTGTCGAAGATCTCGTCCACCAGCTTGGGGGAGAGGCCGGCCGACGGCTCGTCGAGCAGCAGCAGGTCCGGCTCCAGCATCAGCGCACTCCCCATGGCCACCATCTGGCGCTCACCGCCGGACATCTTGCCCGCGCGTTGACGCCGGCGCTCGCGGAGCCTGGGGAAGAGCTCGTAGACCCGCTCCCGGCGTGACGGGATCTCGCGCTCGTCGAGCAGGTAGGCGCCCATGTCGAGGTTCTCCTCCACCGTCAGGGTGACGAAGACATTGGCGACCTGCGGCACATAGCACAGGCCGAGGGTGACGATCTCGTGGGGCTGGCGGCCGTGAATCGGCTTGTCCCGGTAGGTGATGGTGCCCGACTTCGGGTGCAGCAGCCCGAAGATGGTCTTCATCAGGGTCGACTTGCCCGCCCCGTTCGGCCCGATCAGCGAGACGATCTCGCCGGCCGCCACCTCCAGGTCGACATCGTGGAGGATCTCCATCTCGCCGTAGCCGGCGGTGATCCCTTCAGCCTTCAGCAGCGGCATACTGGCCTCCGAGATAGGCTTCCAGGACCCGGGCATCGCGGCGCACCGCCTCGGGCGGGCCTTCCATCAGGTAGCGGCCCTCGCTCATCACGATCACCGGATCGCACAGGCTCATCACCAGGTCCATGTCGTGCTCGATGATCAGGAAGGTGAGGCCACGCTCGCGGTTGAGCCGCTCGATGTTCTCCTTGAGGCGCCCCATGAGGGTCGGGTTGACCCCCGCGCCGGGCTCGTCGAGCAGGACCAGCTTGGGGTCCGCCATCAGGGTGCGCGCCAGTTCGAGCAGCTTCTTCTGGCCGCCGGAGAGGTTGCGGGCATATTCGTGGGCCAGGTGCGAGAGATCGAGGAACGCCAGGACCTCCTCGGCGTGTTGCCGGTGCGCCCGCTCCTGTTCACGCACCAGGCCGGGCCGCAGCAGGTTGGCGAAGACGCGCTCGCCCGCCTGGCCCCGGGGCACCAGCATCAGGTTCTCGAGCACCGACATGCTGGCGTGTTCCCGCGGGATCTGGAAGGTGCGGCACAGCCCGCGCGCGAAGATCCGGTGCGGCGGCAGGCCGGTGATGTCCTCGCCATCGAGGTACACGCGCCCGGCCCGGGGTTCGTAGTAGCCGGCCACCACATTGAACAGCGTCGTCTTGCCCGCCCCGTTCGGTCCGATCAGGCCGGTGATGGTCCCCTGCCTCACCTTCAGCGTCGCCGCATCCAGGGCGCGCAGCCCGCCGAAATCCATGACGAGGTTGCTGACCTCCAGCAGGGGAGTCGCCTCACCGACGTCATCGGTCATTTCCGGGGGGGTGGTAGCCATCCGCTGCGACTCCGGTAAGGGTCGGAAGGAATCTGCACGGGCCCCAAGTACATGAAGTGACGTTAGCAAAGCGCTGCGAGGGTGTCGAACGAGGTCCGGAATGAAGGAGCGCCGGATAGCCCGCTCGACAAGCGCTCCGGCCGGTGCGTGTTAGCCCGCCGGCGCTATGTTGTGATTGATCCTGAACAGATTGCCGGGATCGTACTCGGCCTTGATGTGCGCCAGCCGCTCGTAGTTGTCGCGGTAGGTGGCCCGGACCCGCTCCTGGTCTTCGTCATTCATGATGAAGTTCACATAGCCGCCGCCAGCAGAATACCGGTGCAACGCTTCCCAGTACTCCCTGGTCCAGCGGGTGATCCTGTCTCGATTGGCGGGATCGGGATCGACGCCGACGATGACCTGCGACCACTTCGCCTCACGGTGGCTGAATGCGGTGTCATGACGCCCGACCCGGTATACCGCACCGTCGACCGGATACAGGTGCATGGTCGACAGAGGGGTCGGAACCTCCGCATATTCGACATGGCGTTCGATGGCCGCATCGCTGAGCTCGGTGACGAAATCGCCGCGCCAGTACCACTGCAATCCGGGTTGATAGAGGCCATCGAAGGCACTCTGCAGCATCGGATAGGGCATCGGCTGAACGCCGTGCAGGGCCGGTTCGGCGGGCTCGTGGACGGCCGCCAGGAGTCGTTCGGCCTCCTCCTCGGGCCCGGTATGGCACCAGACGACGCCGCACATCCGTTTATTGTGCAGGTGCTCGGGGAACGGTGGCGCCGGCGGCACACTCAGGAAGGCGAAGAAGCCGTTCAGCGATTCGGGCGCGGCGGCGATGAAGTCGCGGTACCAGCGCAGCACGGCGGCCGAATGTTCCAGTTCCCAGAGCGTCGGACCGGCGTTCACGATGTTCACCGGATGCAGCTGGAACAGGAACGAGGTCGCCACGCCGAAGTTGCCGCCGCCACCGCGGATGGCCCAGAACAGCGCCGGATGCTGGGTCTCGCTCACGGTGACGAAACGCCCGTCGGCCAGCACCAGGTCGGCCTCCAGCAGATTGTCGATGGTCAACCCGTACTGCCGGCTCAGATGGCCGTGACCGCCACCCAGGGTGAGCCCCCCCACCCCGGTGGTGGAGATGATGCCGCTGACCGTGGCCAGGCCGAAGGCATGGGTGGCGTGATCCACATCGCCCCAGGTGCAGCCGCCCTCGACCCGGGCGGTGCGCATGGCGGGGTCGATGCGGATACCGCGCAGCGATGAGAGATCGATCACCAGGCCGTCGTCGCAGCTACCCAGCCCGGCACCGTTGTGGCCGCCGCCGCGGACCGCCAGGGGCAGCCCCTGCTCGTGAGCGAAGTGGACCGCACGGATCACGTCGGCCACATTCGCACAGCGGACGATCAGGCGCGGGCGCTTGTCGATCATGCCGTTGTAGAGCCGGCGGGCCTGCTCGTAGCCGGGATCCCCAGCCTGTATCAGGGCGCCGCGCAAGTCGGAGCGCAAGGCGTCCAGGGTGTTGTCGGTATTCATCGGGAAGCCCCCTTGCGTTCAATGCTCGGCCAGAAAATCGAGAATGGCGGCCGTGAAATCCTCGACGGCACGCACCGGTCCGTCATGGTTGACGCCGGGAATTACCTGCACCTCGGCTGAAGGCTGGCACTCCGCCATGATGTCGGCGACCGACTCGAAATAGATATCGGCATGCTCGCCTCTGAGGATCAGGGTGGGCTGATCGAGGGTCGCCAGATCATCACAGGTGATGGCGGGCTGAGTGATGGCGGCCCAGAGTGGCAGCGTGCGAGCGTTATCCAGCCAGATGGTGCGCATATACTCGGGTTCCTGCTCGAAGCCACCCGGCGGTCGCTGGAACACGGCCTCGATAAACAACTTGGTGGCCTCAACTTCATCGCCGGCCTCCAGTGACTCGAACGCCGGGCCATACTTTTTGCGCTCCTCCCCAATAGCGACCTGGAGCTCCTCAGGCATCTCGGCAACCAAAGTGCCGATGGAGGGTTCGTAATGCACCATCCCACGCACCAGCTCCGGGTTTTCCAGCGCCATCAGCGGGGCGATCTGACCGCTGTACGACCAACTGACCAGATAGACCGGCCCCGCATCCAGCGCCCGGATGAAAGCGGCCAGATCGGCGGCATGGGTCTCGACGGAGAACTGCTCGCCGTCGTCCGGCCAGGGCTCGGTGCCGAAATAGCGCTGGGTATAGGCGATGAAACGGTGCTCGCGGGCGATGGCCTCGCGGTACGGTTCCCAGACCCGGTGATCGACGATCGCGGCGGGCACGAACACGACGGGCTTGCCTTCGCCTTCGTCGACATAGTGCAGGGTGACGCCATTGACCTCCACCGTGGAGGTCTGCTGGGCGAAGACGGTGGAAGATTGGCCGGCCAGAGCGACGGCGGCAGATAACATGAGAACATCGAGCAATCTGTGCATGGCGGCTCACCCCTTCCATCGGTTATTGGTCATGGACATCGGCCTTCTGACCATCAGCAGGGTTGACGATGGCAATGGCTCTGAAATCAGCCTAGGGCGAGGCGGAGAGGAAGACATCGACAGGCCTGACTATTTTGCGGCAGGTACCCCGTCGAAGAAATAGTCAGAATTGACTACCGCAACGCGACTCCAGCGACATATACGGCCTTCTGAAGGCCGCGTATGTCGCTGAAGCCTCTTGAGCCGATCATTCACCGATGACCACGCTTCCTGGCCCACTGGCAGTAAGCTGAGGCGCTGGATCAGCACTGTCTATCCGCTGACCGCGCGGGCAGAGAACCAGGCGCTGTAGCGGGGTCGGGTAACCATCCTCGTGGCCGTGGCACTGTCGCGCATAGGCCGGCGCCTCCGACTCGCCCACCATGACCACCTGGCCGGCATCGCTATGGACCGTGAATTGCACCGGTAGACCGCGCTCGATCAGTGACAGGGTATAGCGCTGGCCAGGTTCGAGGTAGGCGATATGGCGCATCAGCACCTCCTCTTCACCTACCCAGGTGGTGACGACTTCATAGCCAGCACCTCTCTCGGCGTAATACATCACCGCGCGTTGATCATCACCTCCCAGTCGATAGGCATGGATGGGTTTCAATATCTGCTCGGCGGCCACCCCGAAGGCAAGTAGCAAAGCGATAACCATGGCACAGATGACAGTAATAGTTTTCATGGCATTACTCTCCTAAGTCTTGATCTCACATCCGCACTGGACGTGTAAATCAAGCCTAGGGGGCGGCCATCTTCGGTACATCGACAGGACGGATCATTTTTCGATCCCATGCTCGAAACCTCGAATAGTCAGGGTTGGCCATCGAGTCGAGCCGTGACGAACGCTCACCCGTCACACGGATATCCGAGCGGATGTTGCAAGACCCCTACTCCCCGATTGGCCTATAGTGAAAAAGCCATTCGCATTTTATCTCCCCCTATGGAGGAATAATCCATGCCCTTGTTTCTTATCGAGCGCAATTATGCCGAACGGCTCGACGTGACCGCCGAGGGCGTACGGGAGATCACCGAGATCAACCAGGACATCGGCGTGCACTGGCTGTTTTCCTTTCTCAGTGCGGACAAGAAGAAGACCTACTGTCTGTACGAGGCCTCCGACCCCGAAGCCATCCGTGAGGCGGCCCGGCGAGCGGGAGTGCCGGCCGATGTGATCATCGAGGTCAGCGAGATCAATCCCGCCGCGTTTGCCTGAACGGGGCGAGGAGATCGTCACCGCGCGGGCAGTGTCTGCTGACGGTTCAGCGGCGATGACTCATGGCCGGTGTTCGACGAGCCCATGCCCGATGGCATAGGCGGCGGCTTCGGTGCGGTTGGCGGTGCGGGTCTTGGTTAGAATGCCGCGCACGTGGTTGGCAACGGTGTGAGGGCTGACGAAGAGTCGCTCGGCGATCTCGCGGTTGCTGCGCCCGGCTGCAAGCAATTGCAATACCTGCACTTCACGCCGGCTCAATCCGTCCGGATAGACCGGTCGGGTCGAGAGTGTTTCCCGTAAGCCGTCACTGCGTCGTGCCAACGCCTCCATACCGAGCTCGCGGGCAGCAAGCAATGCCGCTTCCACCAGCGCCCGCGCCTGCTCGGGTTGCTTGCGTTGCGCCAGCAGTCGGGCGAACTGGTATCGATCGTGGGCCAGCCAGGGCCACCCCCCGGTGCGTTCATCCATGGCCAGTGCGGCCTGGAAGTGGCGTTCGGCGGTGTCCCACTGCTTCAGGGTGAGCGCCAGCATGCCGAGAAACCGGTCTGCCGAACCGTAGCAGGCGGTATGGGCGCCGGAGACGATGTTGCGGCCGACATAGGGCAGCAGATAGCGGTACAGGGTAGCAGCATACCCCGCCTCGTCGAGACGGACACAGACTTCTGTCAGGTAGGTGATACTGGTCGACCACATGGCATCGCGGGCAACGGCATTGAGCTCATCGGTCATGAGGTACTTGAACTCGATACGAGCCTCCTCCAACAGCTCCAGGTCGGCGTACAACACGGCCAGCCCCGGCCGCCATGCCGCCGCCTCGGGAGTATTCCGCACGAAATGGCGCAGCACCGGCCGGAGCTCGCCCAGCCGGCCCTGCTCCCGGCGCAAGGTAAACATCTGCATGCCGAACACCCCCTCGGCATGGTCCGGGGAAAAGCGTCGGCCTACGATCAGGTTTTGCCGCGCTTGCTGCTCGGCCTCGGCGAAGCGCCCCCGATGAGTGGTCAACATGGCCTGGGCACTCAGGCCGACTGCCTGCAGAAAGGGCTGTCGCCAGGCATTGGCCACCCGCTGGTGCAGCTCGAGCACGGCCCTGGCACTGTCGATATCGCCGTACTCCATCAGATCCCCGATGTACCAGCCGGTCATGTCACCGACCGCCCATTCCGGGTGCCCCGCCTGGGACACCAGCTCGAGAGCCTCGCGGGCTGCGGCCAGGCGCTCATCCAGGTGTTCCGGCCACGAGCGTGCCGGAACGATGGCGCTGAGTGCCTCGAACAGGGTGAGTGGATCACCCAGCCGGCGCGCCAGCCGGGTCGCCTGTTGGAACGCCGCATGGGCAGCCTGGGGCCGGTCGCAGTAGATATTGGCCCGACACAGCGCCGCCAGCAGCTCGGCCCGCAGACGCTCCGCCGAGGGGGCCAGGGCCGCCAGTGCTTCCTCCAGCAGGGCTACCGCCTGTTCGCCGTGACGACCGATTCGCCAGCCGACGCTCTCGTAGCCGAGTGCGGCTCGGGCCAGCATGGCGACGGCCCACTCTTCGGCCGGGCCCACGTGGCGAGCCAGTTCGGCGGCCTGCACGAAGATGCTCAGGGATTCATCGGCACTCCCGCCGGCCCGGTTGCGGGCTTCCGCCAGGGCCAGCAGCAAGCGGCAGCAGCGCTCGCTGTTCTGTGGCAGGTACTGCTCCTGCAGTTGCAGGGCCAGATGGTAGAAATGCACCGCTTCCTCGTAGGCCAGCAACGTATCGGCTCGAATGCCGGCCCGTTCGGCATAGTCGATCGCCGTTTCGGCCGTGCCGGCGGGGGCGGCCTCGGCGAAGTGGTGGGCGAGCTCCGGCAGACGGGTCTGTAGATCGTGTCGGTGCAGCATTTCCAGCCGCTCACCGGCCTGTCGATGCAGGCGCAATCGCCGGGTGGTCGAGAGCTCCTCGTACAGGGTTTCACGAACCAGGGCGTGACTGAACTGGAAGCGGCCCGATTGTGGCAGCGCCTCGACGATGTGTGCCTCCAGCGCCTCGTCCAGGATGTCCATCAACTCGGTTTCCGGCAGCGCCAGGCCGGCCAGCAGCTCGAGTTCGAAGCGCCGGCCGATCACTGCGGCCATGCCCAGCAAGCGAATGCAATCGCGCGACAGGCGGTTCAAACGCTGCCCGATGATCTCGCGGATCCCCGCCGGGATGCGTGGCACCACCCCGTCCGCGGGCAGGCCTTCCTGCAACAGGTGGCGGGACAGCTCACGCATGAACAGCGGATTGCCTTCGCTGTGCTGGTATATCGCTGTCGCGACGGCGGTCAGCGGGAGGGCCCCGGCCAGCGAGCCGAGGAACCGTTCGGTTTCATCGCGTGACATGCCGCTCAGCGGCAGGCGCCGGCAGTGGGGCAGACGGGACAGTGCACCGAGGGTATCGGAGAGCGGATGCTGACGGCTCAGCTCGATGTCACGAAAGCTGCCGAGCAGCAGCAGAGGGCTGGCCGCGATCTCCCGGGCCAGGAATTCCAGCAGCTTGAGCGAGGCGGTATCGGCCCAGTGCAGGTCGTCCAGAATCAGCACCAGGGGCTGGTGCCGTGCGGCCAGTTGCCAGAACCGCGTGAGGGTATCGAGCAGCCGAAAGCGGGCCTGGGCAGGATCATCGATGGGCGGCGGCTCTGCCAGGTCAGGCAGGCGCTGACTGAGTTCCGGTAGCAGTTCGGCGATCACGCCGGCATCGCTGCCCGGAATGTCACCCGACAGGGCCGGGTCGGCCTCCTCCAGCCAGCCGCGCAGCAGCTGCAGCCAGGGCCAGTACAGCGGTGCGCCCGGCTCCTCGTAGCAGCGGCCCCAGCACACCCGCATCCCCTGCTGCTCGGCCCGAGTGGCGAATTCCTGGGCGGTGTGCGTCTTGCCTATTCCGGGGTCACCGCTGAGCAGCACTATCTGCCCCTGTCCGGCGCAGCTCTGCTGCATCGCGGCCTCGAGGGCGGCCAGCTCGGCCTGGCGGCCGATGAAGCCGGTCTGGGGCACCGCGAGGCATGCCAAGGCCACGCCGCATTCGTCACAGAACGCCGCCTCCTCACGATTGACCCAACCACAGTGGTGACACCGCATGATGTCGCTCGCAGAGCTGAACGATCCTTTCTCTTGTCATCCTAGCGTAACCGCACCCCGCGGGGTCGCCCCAAGTTCGACCAGGCATCGCACGGGATGCCGGGACGTCCCGTGGCGGGTAAACTGGATGCGTCGACCCCCACCCCACTCCCGGCGAAAGGACTCCGCACAGACCATGGGCAGCTCTCCCCCGCTCTACCTGCAGATTCAGCAGCACCTGCTGGAGAAGATCCAGGGCGGCGACTGGCCGGCCCATCACCAGATTCCGCCTGAGGAGCAGCTGGCGCGGGATTTCGGCGTCAGCCGCATGACCGCCAACAAGGCGATCCGCGATCTGGTGCAGCAGGGCTACCTGACCCGTCAGCCGGGGCTCGGCACCTTCGTCACCGACCGCAAGGCCGAGTCGTCGCTGGTGGAGGTCCACAACATCGCCGAGGAGGTGCGTAGCCGCGGGCACGACTACCACAACGACGTGCTGCGCCGTGAAGCCATCGCGGCCGACGACGAGGTGGCGCTGCGCCTCGGGGTGCGCCTCGGCACCCAGGTCTTCCATACGCTGATCGTGCACCGCGAGAACGGCGTGCCGATCCAGCTCGAGGATCGCTACGTCAACCCGCGCTGGGTACCGGCGTATCTCGACACCGACTTCTCCCGCCACACCCCCAACGAGGTGCTGGTGGCGGCCTGCCCGATCACCGATATCGAGCACGTGGTCGAGGCCGTGCTGGTCGACGCCGCTACCGCCCGCCACCTGGACACCGACGTCACCCGTCCCTGCCTGAGCATGATCCGCCGCACCTGGTCCGGTGAGAGCCTGATCAGCTATGCGCGGCTGATCCATCCCGGCGAGCGCTACAAGCTGCGCTCGTCGGTGCATCGCCAGTCATCCTGATCGCTCCCCATACGACAGCGAGGCCGGGAATTCCCTGGCCTCGCTGCCTGTTGCCCGCTCCGGTTTCCGGCGGGCGTCAGCCACCGCCCAGCGCCTGGGCCAGGTACCCCGCCGGCACCGCGAGCAGCAGGCTCAGCGCCACGCGGATGAACCAGATCACCACGATACGTCCCACCGAGAGCGGAATGCTGGTGGAGAGGATGCAGGGGATCGACGCCGAGAAGAACAGCACCGCGGAGACCGACACCACCCCGGCGGCGAAGCGTGCCACGAAGTCCGCTTCCGCCATCAACAGCGCCGGCAGGAACATCTCGGCAAGCCCCGAGGCGGACGCCTGGGCGAGGGCCGCCGCGTCGTCCAGCCCCCAGATCGCCACGAAGGGATAGAAGAGCCAACCGAGCCATTCGAACAGCGGCGTGTACTTGGCGATCACCAGCCCCGCGAGCCCCACCGACATGATCGACGGCAGGATGCTGATCGCCATCACCAGCCCTTCGCGCACGTTGAGCGCCACGCTCGCGGGCAGGCTGGGCGCCTGCTCGGCCACGCCGAGACCGGTGCGCCAGGCGGTGGAGAAGCGCTTGCCCGGCACCGCCTCGGGCTCACCATCTCGCTTGGCGTCGTCCATGCCGGAGAGCGGCGGCAGGCGCACGGTGATCGCCGTGACGATGAAGGTGATCACCAGCGTCAACCAGAAGTAGAGGTTCCACACGCTCATCAGATCGAGCGTACGCGCCACGATGATCATGAAGGTGGCCGAGACCGTGGAGAAACCGGTGGCGATGATCGCCGCCTCCCGCGCCGAGTACTGCCCCGCCTGGTAGACCCGGTTGGTGATCAGCAGGCCGATGGAGTAGCTGCCGACGAACGACGCCACCGCGTCGATGGCGCTGCGCCCCGGGGTACGCCAGATCGGCCGCATCACCGGTTGCACCAGCACGCCGACCAGCTCCAGCAGGCCGTAGCTGATCAGCAGCGCCAGGAAGACCGCACCGATCGGCACGATCAGCCCCACCGGGATCACCAGCTTGTCGAACAGGAAGGGCAGCATGTCCGGCTCATGGAGGAACCCCGGCCCCCAGCCGGTCAGCGCCATCAGCGCCGCGACCACCCCGGCGATCTTGAGCACCGTGAAGATGCGCTCGGTGAGGTTGCGCCGCCAGTAGCCCTTGAGCAGTGGATAGGCGGCGCCCGCCACGATCAGCGCCAGGGCATAGAAGCCGCTGGCATCGCCCAGCAGCGCGCGCGCCCCGGTGACCATGTGGTCGAGCAGGATGGTGGTGCGGCCGTTGAGGGTGACCGGCACGAAGAAGATCACGATGCCCAGTGCGCTGGGCACGAACAGCTTCAACACCGTGGTGAGTGATGGGCGGCGGGTGATGTCCGTCGCCTGCTCCTGGCTTGCCATGGGGGGAGTTCCTCCCTCTCGTTGTGATGTGGAATGGTGCTTCGCCCGACTGCCTGATTATGTATATACAATAGCCCGTGCAACGATGCCAATCCCGCCGCCCCCATCTTTCCTATACTTTAGTCGCAATCCGTTGCTCCCCGCTCCTGATCAACCGCCGAAAGCATCCGAATTAAACATTATATATCAATCGGTTGTTAAGTGATCATGACCCATTCGCGAGCCAGGCGCCAAGGGCATCATTCGCGGATACCCGCCGCGGGGTTGACGCCGCCTCTCTGATCCACTAAATGTATATACAAATACGACAGCAGGCAGGAGGCCCCCGATGGCAGGCAACCCGAAGACACCCGGACTCTGGCGCGACGTCGTCCTCTTCGATGGGCACGACACCCGGGCCGAGCCCATGGCCGTCGTCGTCGAGGATGACCACATCTCCCGGGTGATGCCGATGACCGAGCTCGGCCGCGACGTCGCCGCCGGCTGCCGGGAGATGGGGCGCGGCGGGGTGATGACTCCCGGGCTGGTGGACTGCCATACCCACCTGGTGTTCGGCGGCTCCCGGGCCGACGAGTTCGAGCAGCGGCTGGAGGGCGTCAGCTACGAGGAGATCGCCCGTCGCGGCGGCGGCATCCTCAGCACGGTTCGCGCCACTCGCGCGGCCAGCGAGGACGAGCTGTTCGCCCAGGCCAGGCCGCGCCTGCAGGCGCTGATGGCCGAGGGCGTCACCAGCGTGGAGATCAAGTCCGGCTATGGGCTCACCGTCGCCGACGAGCTGAAGATGCTGCGGGTGGCCCGCCGCCTGGGTGAGTCCCTGCCGGTGCGGGTGGTCACCACCCTGCTCGGCGCCCACGCCCTGCCCCCGGAATACCGGGACGACAGTGACGCCTATATCGAGCTGGTCTGCCGGGAGATGATCCCGGCCGCCGCCGAGCAGGGCCTGGCCGATGCGGTGGACGTGTTCTGCGAGAAGATCGCCTTCTCGGTGGCCCAGTGCGAGCGGGTCTTCGAAGCGGCCGAGGCCCACGGCCTGCCCGTCAAGGCCCACGCCGAGCAGCTCTCGAACCTGGGCGGCACCGCCATGGCGGCGCGCTTTGGCGCGCTCTCGGCCGACCATATCGAATATCTCGACGAGGCCGGCGTGGCGGCCATGCGCGAGGCGGGTAGCGTCGCGGTGCTGCTGCCCGGCGCCTTCCATACCCTGCGCGAGACCCGCCTGCCGCCCATCGAGGCGCTGCGCGCCGCCTCCGTGCCCATGGCCATCGCCACCGATGCCAATCCCGGCAGCTCGCCGCTCTTCCACCCGACGCTGATGCTCAACTTCGCCTGCACCCTGTTCCGTCTCACCCCGCGCGAGGCCCTGGCCGGCATGACCGCCCACGGCGCCCGCGCCCTGGGCCTTCACGGGCAGGGCCTGGGCCGGATCGAGGCAGGCGCCCCGGCGGACCTCTGCTGGTGGAACGCCGAATCCCCCGCCGCCCTGGCCTACGCCGTGCAGCCCGGGCGCCTGCGTCAGCGCATCTTCAATGGGGAGGTGACCCATGACCCCGTACATGCTTGATCCCATCGACATGTCGCCCTGGGCCGGCCGAGAGGATCCGGAACCCGACAGCCCGCGCTGGCACCAGGTCGTCGAGCCGCTGACGGTGGACAGCCCCGTCGGCGTGGCGCTGCTCGGCTTCGCCTGTGACGCCGGCGTGGCGCGCAACCAGGGCCGCATCGGTGCCGCCACCGGGCCCCGGGCCATTCGCAAGGCGCTGGCCAACCTGGCCTGGCACCGCCGGGCGCCGGCCCATGACGCCGGCGACGTGGTCTGCCACGGCCACGGCGGAGACGACGGCATGGAGACCGCCCAGCGACGCCTCGCCGAGTGCCTGGCCGCCCTGCTGGCGGCCGGCCACCTGCCCATCGTGCTGGGCGGCGGCCATGAGGTGGCCTTCGGCAGCTGGTCGGGGCTGGCACGCCATCTCGAGGCAGTGGGTGACGAGGCGCCGAGCATCGGCATCGTCAACCTCGACGCCCACTTCGACCTGCGCGACCCGTCTCGACTGTGCTCCTCCGGCACCCCCTTCGCCCAGATCGCCGGCGAGTGCGAGGCCCACGGCTGGCCCTTCCGCTACGCCTGCCTGGGCGTGAGCCGCGCCGCCAATACCCGGGCGCTGTTCAAGCGCGCCGCCGACCTCGAGGTGCTGGTCCGCGAGGATCACGAGATCACCGCGACGAGCCTCGAAGCGATCGGCGACGAGTTGGACGCCTTCATCGCCGGGTGCGACCACCTCTACCTGACCATCGACCTGGACGTGCTGCCCGCCAGCGAGGCCCCCGGCGTCAGTGCCCCGGCCGCCCACGGCGTGCCGCTCGCCCTGCTCGAGCGGCTGGTCGAACGGGTACGCGACAGCGGCAAGCTGCGCCTGGCCGACGTCGCCGAGCTCAACCCGAGCTTCGATATCGATGGCCGCTCCGCCCGGGCGGCGGCGCGACTCATCCATCACCTGACGCTGACCTGACACGGCGCATCACGCACTCCCGGCGCCGTCAGCCACCGACGAATCCTGACCACCACGACACGAGAGCCCATGACCATGACCCAGCACCAGCCCATCAGCACCGATCCCCGTCACGACCCCAGCCGCCGGATCGCCGCCCCCACCGGCACCGAGCGCAGCTGCAAGAGCTGGCTCACCGAGGCGCCGCTGCGCATGCTGATGAACAACCTCCACCCCGACGTCGCCGAGCGCCCCGAGGACCTGGTGGTCTACGGCGGCATCGGCCGCGCCGCCCGCGACTGGCAGTGCTTCGACACCATCGTCGCGACCCTGCAGCGCCTGGAGGACACCCAGACCCTGCTGGTCCAGTCCGGCAAGCCGGTGGGGGTGTTCGAGACCCACAAGGACGCCCCGCGGGTGCTGATCGCCAACTCCAACCTGGTGCCGGCCTGGGCCAACTGGGAGCACTTCAACGAGCTGGATAAGAAAGGCCTGATGATGTACGGCCAGATGACCGCCGGCTCGTGGATCTACATCGGCTCCCAGGGCATCGTCCAGGGCACCTACGAGACCTTCGTCGAGGCCGGGCGCCAGCACTACGCCGGCGACCTCTCCGGCCGCTGGATCCTCACCGCCGGCCTCGGCGGCATGGGCGGCGCCCAGCCCCTGGCGGCGAGCCTGGCCGGCGCCTGTTCGCTGAACATCGAGTGCCAGCAGTCGCGCCTCGACTTCCGCCTGCGCACCCGCTACCTGGACGAGCAGGCCACCGACCTCGACGACGCCCTGGCCCGTATCGAGCGCTACACCGCCGAGGGCCAGGCGGTCTCCATCGGGCTGTGCGCCAACGCCGCCGACGTACTGCCCGAGCTGGTCAAGCGTGGCGTCAAGCCGGACATGGTCACCGACCAGACCAGCGCCCACGACCCGCTGCACGGCTACCTGCCGTCGGGCTGGAGCTGGGACGAGTACGTGGCGCGCGGCAAGACCGAGCCCGAGGTCACGGTGAAGGCCGCCAAGCAGTCCATGGCGGTGCACGTCCAGGCCATGCTCGACTTCCAGGCGCTGGGCGTGCCGACCTTCGACTACGGCAACAACATCCGCCAGATGGCCCAGGAGGAAGGGGTCGAGAACGCCTTCGCCTTCCCCGGCTTCGTGCCGGCCTACATCCGCCCGCTGTTCTGCCAGGGCATCGGCCCCTTCCGCTGGGCGGCGCTGTCCGGCGACCCGGAGGACATCTACAGGACCGACCAGAAGGTCAAGGAGCTGATCCCCGACGACCCGCACCTGCACAACTGGCTGGACATGGCCCGCGAGCGGATTGCCTTCCAGGGGCTGCCGGCGCGCATCTGCTGGGTGGGCCTCAAGGATCGCGCCCGCCTCGGCCAGGCCTTCAACGCGATGGTCAAGAACGGCGAGCTCAAGGCGCCCATCGTCATCGGCCGCGACCACCTCGACTCCGGCTCGGTGGCGAGCCCCAACCGCGAGACCGAGGCGATGCGGGACGGCAGCGACGCCGTCTCCGACTGGCCGCTGCTCAACACCGCCAGCGGCGCCACCTGGGTCTCGCTGCACCACGGCGGCGGCGTGGGCATGGGCTACTCCCAGCACGCCGGGGTGGTGATCGTCGCCGACGGCAGCGCCGACGCCCATGCCCGCCTGGGCCGGGTGCTGCGCAACGACCCGGGCACCGGGGTGATGCGCCACGCCGACGCCGGCTACGAGATCGCCAAGACCTGCGCCCGCGAGAACG
>NZ_JASCQN010000033.1:0-24045 GCF_030010475.1 Halomonas kalidii
CGGGCTTGGCGGCCGGCTGCTGGGGTGCCGCGGCCTGCTCGGTCGGCTTGGCCTCGGGCTTGGCGGCCGGCTGCTGGGGTGCCGCGGCCTGCTCGGTCGGCTTGGCCTCGGGCTTGGCGGCCGGCTGCTGGGGTGCCGCGGCCTGCTCGCTTGGCTTGGCCTCGGGCTTGGCGGCCGGCTGCTGGGGCACCTCGGCCTGCTCGCCTGGCTTGGCCTCGGGCTTGGCTGCCGACTGCCTGGGCGCATCGGCCTGCTCGGCTATCGGCTTCGTGGCCTCGGCCGGCTTGGCCGCCGTCGCGGCGGGTTCCACCTTTGCCTCGCCCTGAGCGGGCTGGACGCCATGCGCATCGGTTGCTGCCGGCGCCTCGGTGGCCTCTGCCTGCAGGCGTTTCTGCTCGGCCACGGCCTTGGGATTGATGGCGTGCTGGCGAGTCCGGCTGCGCGGGTTGTTGCGGGTGCGCCTGGGCTTGCCGTCATCCACGGGGTCCGCCGGCTTCTCGGCACTCTTCTCGACGGGCTTCTCGGCGGGCTTCTCGGCGGGCTTGTCGCCCCCCTTCTGGCGCCGGGGAGTCTCCTCGCGCTGCTTGGCGGCTTCCTGCTGCTGTCCTCGGCCCTGGCGATCGCCGTCCTGGCGACCGCGTCCACGGCCGCCGCGTCCACCACGGCCCTCGGTGGTCTCGGCCTTGCCCTCGCCGCGCTCGCCTTCCTGGCGGGGCGAACGACGGTCGTCGCTGCGCGGGCGGCGCTGTCGACCGCCACGGCCACCGCGATCGCTGCGCTCCTCGTCACCCGGGGCGGGCTTGCGGGAGCCCTGGCCGGCGGGCTGCGTGACGCTGTCGCGTGCGGGCGATTTCTCGACCACGTCGTCGGGCGCTTCTTCGCTGCCGAGCAGCTTGGCCAGCCCCTTCACCAGACGACCCAGCACCCCGGCCTGGGGCTCGGGGGCGGCGGCCTTGGTGGCCGGGCTCGGCGCGGGAGCGGGGGCCTTGGTGGTCGGGCTCGGCGCGGGGGCGGGGGCCTCTTCCTGTTGCAGCGAGGCGGGCGCCGGCTCGTGGTGGATCACGGTCTTGACGGCGGCCTCGGCACGCTGCACCGGCTTGCCGAAGGTGGCGTCGGGCTCCTTGCCCACTTCGGTGTCGGTGGAGAGTTCGAAGCTGGACAGGTTCGCCGTCCCTTCTTCATCCACATGATCGTCGCGCAGTCGCTGGACATCGTAGTGGGGCGTGTCCATGTCCGGGCTCGGCAGCAGCACCACGCGAACGCCCTGGCGACGCTCGATGTCGGCCAGCACGTTGCGCTTCTCGTTGAGCAGGTAGGTGGCCACCGGAACCGGCAGGATGGCGCGGATATGGGCGCTGCGCTCCTTCATCGCCTCTTCCTCGATCAGGCGCATGATCGAGAGGGCCAGGGAGCGTACGTCGCGGATGGTGCCCTGGCCGTCGCAGCGCGGGCAGACCACACCGCTGGTCTCGCCCAGCGAGGGGCGCAGGCGCTGACGCGACATCTCCATCAGGCCGAAGCGCGAGATACGGCCGATCTGCACCCGGGCACGGTCGAGCTTGAGGGCATCGCGCATGCGATTCTCTACCTCGCGCTGGTTGCGCGCCGGGCTCATGTCGATGAAGTCGATCACCACCAGGCCGCCGATGTCGCGCAGGCGCAACTGGCGGGCGATCTCGTCGGCCGCCTCCAGGTTGGTCTGCAGGGCGGTCTCCTCGATGTCGCTGCCGCGGGTGGCCCGGGCCGAGTTGATGTCGATGGAGACCAGTGCCTCGGTGTGGTCGATGACGATGGAGCCGCCGGAGGGCAGCTTGACCTCGCGCTCGTAGGCGGTCTCGATCTGCGACTCGATCTGGAAGCGCGAGAACAGCGGCACCTCGTCGGCGTAGAGCTTGATCTTCTGCTGGTAGGAAGGCATCACCTGGCGGATGAAGCCCAGGGCATCCTGATGGACCTTTTCGCTGTCGATCAGCACCTCGCCGATGTCCTGGCGCAGGTAGTCGCGCATGGCGCGGATGATGACGTTGGACTCACGGTAGATCAGGAAGGGGGCAGGGCGCTTGCCGGCTTCGGCGGTGATCGACTCCCACACCTGGACCAGGTAGTCCAGGTCCCACTGCAGTTCTTCGGGGGAGCGGCCGATGCCGGCGGTGCGCACGATCAGGCCCATCTTGTCGGGCACCGTGAGCTGGCCCATGGCGTCCTTGAGCTGGCTGCGCTCATCGCCCTCGATGCGCCGGGAGATGCCGCCGGCCTTGGGGTTGTTGGGCATCAGCACCAGGAAGCGGCCGGCGAGGCTGATGAAGGTGGTGAGTGCCGCCCCCTTGTTGCCGCGCTCCTCCTTGTCGACCTGGACGATGACTTCCTGGCCCTCCTTGAGGACCTCCTTGATGCTGGGGCGGCCGGCCGGCTCCTTGACGAAGTACTCGCGGGAGATCTCCTTCAGCGGCAGGAAGCCATGGCGGTCGGCACCGAAGTCGACGAAGGCGGCTTCGAGGGAGGGTTCGATGCGGGTGATCTTGCCACGATAGATGTTGGCTTTCTTCTGTTCCCGGGCACCGGACTCGATGTCCAGATCGTAGAGGCGCTGACCATCGACCAGTGCGACGCGCAGCTCTTCGGGCTGGGTCGCATTGATGAGCATCCGTTTCATAGTGTCTCGCTAGTCTTGACGCGCCGGATGGCGGTCGTCGACGTAGGCGAACCTCTGGGTGCTGCGTGCTTGTGCTCAGCGCATGTCGCGGATGCGCAGTAGCGCCCGGCCGTGCCGGAACGAGGCGCATGGGCGGTTCCGGTACGGCATGACCATGTTGAGTACGGGGCGGAGGCAGGACATGTTTCGGTGGGATATCACCCATCCGGCCCTGCGGTCACCGCCAACACCTGGCATTCATCGATTCGCCAACGCCGGCCTCCGGCACGATGTTGAACGTTTCCCGTGGCCTGCGTCCGCCCCATGACAGCGGGGAGAACGGGGATCCGGGCGTGGCGTGAGTATCGCTTTCTCGTTTCTTGCTTTCGTTGCTCGGCGGCGGGACGTCATGGTAGCGGGCGTCGTCGCGGCCTGATCTTTTCGCTCCGGCCTGCGTGTCTGTCGTGCAGGCGCACCATCGGGCCAATCGGGCCCATTGAGGCGAGTCAGCAATATAACAGTAAAGGGGAGGGAGCAGCAATTGGCGCAGGACGACGCCCGGTGCGATAGAATGCGGCTTTTACGGCAGGTTGGCAGTGGAGACTCGGCATGGCCGAAGGGCGCGACGTGCAGTGGGTGGAAGTGACCGAGGGCCAGGTGGGCCAGCGGGTCGATAATTTCCTGATGACGCGCATCAAGGGCGTACCGCGGGCGCTCGTCTACCGCATCGTCCGCAAGGGCGAGGTGCGGGTGAACAAGAAGCGCGTCAAGGCCGACACGCGCCTGGCGCTGGGCGACATGGTGCGCATTCCCCCCCTCAGGCTGACCCCGCGTGAAGCGGTGCGCGAGGTCAGCGACAACCTGCGCAACCTGCTCGCCGGTAGCGTCCTGGTGGAGGGGCGCGACTGGCTGGTGATCAACAAGCCGGCAGGGCTCGCCGTGCACGGCGGCAGCGGGGTGAAGATCGGGCTGATCGAGGCGCTGCGGCAGGTGCGCGAGGATCTCGACTTTCTCGAGCTGGTCCACCGCCTGGATCGTGACACCTCGGGCTGCCTGTTGCTGGCCAAGTCGCGCCCGGCACTGCTCGCCCTCAACGAGTCGCTCAAGCAGCACCGGATGGACAAGCGGTACCTCGCGCTGGTAGCGGGGCGCTGGCCGGCGCGGCGCGACTTCGTCGCCGCTCGCCTGGAGCGCTTCGAGCTCGCCAACGGTGAGCGCCGGGTGCGTGTCGACCCGGCCGGCAAGGTCGCCCGCACCCGCTTCGCGGTGCGCGAGGCCCTGGAGAAGGCCACCCTGGTCGAGGCCGAGCCGGTCACCGGCCGGACCCACCAGATCCGCGTGCATGCCGCCCATGCCGGCCACCCGCTGCTGGGCGACGACAAGTACGGCTCGCGCGAGGGCGAGCGGCTGGCCGCCGGTCTCGGCCTGTCGCGGCTGTTCCTGCATGCCGCCGCTCTGACCTTCCCCGAGCCCACCAGCGGGCGTCCGGTGCAGATCAAGGCCCCGCTTCCCGACGAGCTCGAGGCGGCGCTCGCCCGGGCCCGGCGAACTTCCTGAGCAGGAGCGCGCATGCGTTATCGACTGGTGATCTTCGACTGGGACGGCACCCTGATGGACTCCGCCGCCCGTATCGTCTCCTGCATGCAGGCCGCGGCGCAGGATGCAGAATGGGGGGAGCTCTCCGCCGAGAGCGTGCGTAACATCATCGGCCTGGGCTTGCCCGAGGCGATCGCCACCCTCTGCCCCGGCATCGACGCCGAACGGGCCGAGCGGTTGCGCAGCCGCTATGCCTTCCATTTCGTCGAGGGCGACACCACCCCCATGCGCTTCTTCCCCGGCGTGGAGGCGGGGCTGGCCCGGCTTTACGGCAACGCCGATCAGTGCCTGGCGGTGGCCACCGGCAAGAGCCGCCGTGGGCTCGATCGGGTATTTCGCGAGAGTGGCGCCGGGCGCTGGTTCCATGCCAGTCGAACCGCTGACGAGACCCGCTCCAAGCCCCATCCGCGGATGCTCGAGGAACTCCTCGCCGAGCTCGGCGTCGATGTCGGCGAGGCGGTGATGGTCGGCGATACCGAGTACGACCTGGAGATGGCCCGGGCACTGGGCATGGACCGGGTGGCGGTGACCTATGGCGTCCACACCCCGGCGCGGCTGGCCGCCAGTCGCCCGGTGTTCACCGCCGAGGCGGCCCCCGAGCTCTTCGACTGGCTTCACGGAGCCTAGGCAGCACTTCAAGGACAGGGTGATCATGAGCGACGACAAGCGAGAAGACCGCTGGACCGATGGGCCGGAGCTGGAGCCGGACGAGGCCCGCGAGGTGCGTCGGCAGCGCGAGGCGCCGCCTGCGCCGCCGGCCGAGGATGCCGAGACGCTGCGCGAGCGCCAGCGCCTGGCCCAGATGGAGATGATGGATCGCTGGATCGGCGGGGTGCTGGTGGAGCAGCGCCGCTCCCGGCGCTGGAAGCTGTTCTTCCGCCTCTTCTTCGCGCTGCTGATCCTGGCATCGCTGGCCGCCACCCTCTACGGGATCTTCGGGACGCCGAGCCCCGGGGCGCCGGCGGGCCCCCACCTCGGTGTGGTCAAGGTGAAGGGGGCGATCGACAGCGAGTCACCGGCCAGTGCCGAGCGCATCATCGAGGGGTTGAACCGCGCCTGGGATGCCGAGGGGGCCGCGGTGGTGGTGCTGCACATCGACAGCCCCGGTGGTAGCCCGGTGCAGTCCCAGCGCATCTTCGATGAGGTGATGCGTCTGCGCGACGAGGGCGACAAGCCGATCGTCGCGGTGATCGAGGATGTCGGTGCCAGCGGCGCCTATTACATCGCCGCGGCGGCGGACGAGGTGATCGCCGCGCCGGCCAGCCTGGTCGGCTCGATCGGCGTGATCTCCGCCAGTTTCGGCTTCGAGGAGGCCATCGAGCGGCTGGGCGTCGAGCGCCGGGTCTATGCCGCCGGGGAGAACAAGGCCTTCCTCGATCCCTTCTCGTCGGTGGCGCCGGAGCAGCGTGCCTTCTGGCAGTCGGTACTGGAGACCACCCATCGCCAGTTCATCGACGACGTGCGCCAGGGGCGCGGCGACCGCCTGGCCGATGACGAGCGGCTCTTCAGCGGCCTGATATGGAGTGGCGAGCAGGCCCTCGAACTGGGGTTGGTCGATACCATCGGCAGCCTCGACGGCCTGGCCCGGGAGCGACTGCCCGAGCCGCGGGTGCGCGACTACACGCCGCGCCTGGACCCCTTCGAGCGGATCTCGCGGCAGTTCGGCCGGGTCGCCATGGAGTGGCTGGGCGTGCCCACCGGCCAGTCGCCGCTGCGCTATCAGTTGCCCTGAAGCGCCGAGCGCCTGGTGTCTGGAGTCGCGGCTTTCCCGGCGACAGGCCTGCGCGGAGGCGCTGTGAACCCTTCCCTGGGCGCTACCTTTTCCATCCCTGGAAAAGGACCTCCGCTTCGGCCTGTCCCCGGCGCCGCTCACTGGGTTGGCACTACCTCAGCGGATCCAGCCCCGCCTCGCGCAGCAGGGCGCAGAGCCGGATCAACGGCAGGCCGATCAGGGTGTTGGGGTCGTCCCCCTCGAGCTTCTCGAACAGGGCGATGCCCAGCCCCTCCACGCGGAAGCTGCCGGCGCTGTCCAGCGGTTGCTCCCGCGCCACGTAGCGGGCGATCTCGCCCTCGCTCAGGTCACGGAACACCACCTCGTAGCGCTCGTGGCAGACCCGGTGCCGGCCGCGGGCGGTATCGACCAGCGCCAGGCCGGTGACAAAGCGCACCCGCTGGCCCGAGAGGCGCGCCAGGTTGGCCCGAGCCGTGGCCGCGTCGCCCGGCTTGCCGAGGATCTCGCCCGCGAAGACCGCCACCTGGTCGGAGCCGATGATCAGATGGTCCGGCCAGTCGTCGGCCAGGCGGCTGGCCTTGGCCAGTGCCAGGCGGTGCACCAGTGCCTCGGGCGATTCGTCGGGTCGCGGGGTCTCGTCGATGTCGGGACTGGCCCAGGCATAGGGGATTTCCAGGCGGTCGAGAAGCTGGCGGCGCCAGCGGGAACCTGAGGCGAGGACGAGGCGTGGCATGGGCGTACTCCCGGGCAGTGAAGGAATGATGGTGACCCATTGTAATACCGGGTGACGGTGGCTTTGACAGGGGCTGGGCGAGTGCCTATCATTGCGCGCCTATGTTGACCACACGACTCCCCAGCAGGGTCGAGCCCTACAAGCTCGCCGCCCGCGCCGAGCACCTCGAAGGGCTGATGGCCCTCGACGGCTTCGCACGCCTCACCGACGAGGTCGGGGCCCAGGCCGGCGACTGCCGCGTCTGGCTCGATTTCGGCATCGACGCCCAGGGGCGCCGGGTGATCCGTGGGCGCCTCGAGGCCGAGCTGCAGCTGCCGTGCCGACGCTGCCTCTCGCCCCTGGCGCAGCACGTCGAGAGCGAATTCCTGCTGGGCATGGTCACAAGCGACGCTCTGGCGGCCGAGCTGCCGAGCACCCACGAGCCGGTGCTGGTGGAAAACGAACAGCTGAACCTGCTGACGGTGGTCGAGGATGAACTGATCCTCAGCCTGCCTCAGGTGGTTTACCACGACGAGGCCGACTGTGAGGTCTCTCGCGACCAGCTGACCAGCGGGGCGGATGCCGAGGCGGCAAGCGAGCCCGCTGCGAGCCCGTTCGAGGTGCTCAAGCGCCTCAAGGGCAAACACTGATTCATCATCGATTGCACTCTGGAGTGACATCCCATGGCAGTTCAACAGAACCGCAAGACCCGTTCCAAGCGCGGCATGCGTCGCAGCCACGACGCCCTCAGCGCTCCGGCCCTGGCCCAGGACAAGGAAACCGGCACCACCCACCTGCGCCACCACGTGGCACCGGATGGCTTCTACCGGGGTCGCAAGGTCGTCGACGCCTGAGGCGACGACGACCTCCCCGGTGACAGCTGGCCGCTGACGTGCGGATCGCCATCGACGCGATGGGCGGTGACCTCGGTCCCCGTGCCACCGTGCAGGGGGCGGCCAGCGCGGCCATCCAGGACCCTCGCCTCGAGATCCGGCTGTTCGGCCCGCGCCGGCAGCTGCAAGACGAGATCTCTCGCCTGCCGCGGCAGCTCGCCGCGGCGGGCTCGCGTCTGGAAGTCGCAGATGCCGGCGCGGCCATTGGCCAGGCGCAGCGGCCTTCCGATGCCCTGCGCCATGGTCGCGATACCAGCATGGCCAGGATGCTCGACTGCGTCGCCAGCGGTGAGGCCGTGGCCGGTGTCAGTGCCGGCAATACCGGGGCATTGATGGCCCTGGCTCGGCGCGCCCTGGGGACGGTGGCGGGGATCCCGCGGCCGGCCATCAGTACCGCCATCCCCACCCGTGACGAGGGGCGCTGCTACCTGCTCGACCTGGGGGCCAATGTCGAGGCCTCCGCCGAGCGTCTGGTGGACTTCGCCCTGATGGGCGAGGTGATGGCGCGGCACGTGGATGGCGTGGCTTCGCCGCGGGTGGCGCTGCTCAATATCGGGGTCGAGGGTACCAAGGGGACGGCCAGCGTGCGCGAGGCCGATGCCCGGCTGCGCCGGCTGCCGGGCATCGCCTATTGTGGCTTCGTGGAAGGCGATGGGGTCTTCAGCGGCGCCGCCGACGTGGTGGTCTGCGATGGCTTCGTCGGCAATGCGGTGCTCAAGGCCAGCGAGGGGCTGGCGAGGATGCTGGTGGAGCGGGTGCAGGTCGCCTTCGATGCCCACTGGAGCAGCCGTTTGGTGGGTGCCCTGGCGCGACCGACGCTCCGGCGCTTGAAGAACGAGCTGGACCCGGTGCGCTACAATGGCGCCAGCCTGCTCGGCCTGGCCGGTATCGTGGTCAAGAGCCACGGCAGTGCCGATGCCACCGGTTTCCATTATGCGGTGGCCCGTGCGGTGCAGGAGGTGAGCCGGGACCTGCCCAGCCGGCTCGCCGCCGAGCTCGGCCAGCGACGGTCGGCTGTCGCCTCGATCGGCGATGCCGGTCGAGCCGACAGCGGATCCATGATCCTCGCACCGGACGAGCCTGGCTCGGTCGGTGACGATGAAAGCCAACAAGAGCAAAGGTGATAGACATGACTCAACCCCTTGCCCTCGTGTTCCCCGGGCAGGGTTCCCAGCAGATCGGCATGCTGCGGGAGCTGGCGGAACGCTACAGCGTGGTGCGGACCACCTTCGAGGAGGCCGCGGACGCCCTGGGTTACGATCTCTGGCAGGTGGTTCAGGAGGGGCCGGAGGAGGCCCTCAACGCCACCGCCTGCACTCAGCCGGCGCTGCTCAGTGCCAGCGTGGCGATCTGGCGAGTCTGGCAGGAGCTGGAGGGGCCACGCCCCGGCGCCATGGCCGGTCACAGCCTGGGCGAGTACAGCGCCATGGTCTGTGCCGGCGCCTTGTCCTTCGCCCAGGGCGTGCGCCTGGTGAAACTGCGCGGCGAAGCGATGCAACAGGCGGTGCCGGTGGGCGAGGGCGCCATGGCGGCGATCCTCGGCCTCGACGACGCCGTCGTGGAGCAGGCCTGTGCCGATGCCGCCAAGGGTGATGTGGTCTCGGCGGTCAACTACAATGCCCCGGGGCAGGTGGTGATCGCCGGCGCGAAGGCGGCCGTGGAGCGGGCCATCGTGGCGTGCCAGGAGGCCGGTGCCAAGCGCGCCATGCCGCTGCCGGTCTCGGTGCCGTCGCACTGTGCCCTGATGCGCCCGGCCGCTGAACGCCTGGCCGCGGCCATGAACGAGATCGAGCTGCGCGCGCCGCGCTACACGGTGATCCAGAACGTCGATGCCCAGGCCCATGCCGACGTGGACACCCTGCGCACGCGGCTGCTCGAGCAGCTCTATCAGCCGGTGCGCTGGACCGCCTGCGTCGAAGCCATGGTCGAGCGTGGTGCCGAAGTGTTCATCGAATGCGGGCCGGGCAAGGTGCTGACCGGTCTCAACAAGCGGATTGCGCGGGGCAGCAAGGGGCTGGCGGTCAATGACCCGGACAGCCTGGATGCGGCCCTGGAGCTGGCCCGTGACGTGGCCGGACAGTCACCGTCAGCCGCTGGCTGACGCCACCCCCATTCAGGACGAAGGCGGAATCACCATGACAAGCGAGCGTAGAGTTGCCCTGGTCACCGGCGCGAGTCGCGGCATCGGCCGGGCCATCGCCCACGAACTGGGTCGCCAGGGACGCGTCGTGATCGGCACCGCGACCAGCGATGCCGGCGCCGAGCGCATCGATACCGACCTCAAGGCCCAGGGCATCGAGGGCGCAGGTCGCAAGCTGGACGTCACCGACCAGGCCAGCGTCGATGCCCTGGTCAAGGCGATCGGCGAGGAGTTCGGGGCGCCGACCATCCTCGTCAACAACGCCGGCATCACCCGCGACAATCTGCTGATGCGCATGAAGGAAGACGAGTGGGATGCGGTGATCGACACCAACCTCAAGTCGGTCTACCGCGTCAGCAAGGCCTGCCTGCGCGGCATGACCAAGGCCCGCTTCGGGCGTATCGTCTGCATCAGCTCGGTGGTGGCCACCATGGGCAACCTCGGGCAGACCAACTATGCTGCGGCCAAGGCCGGCATGGAGGGCTTCACCCGGGCCCTGGCCCGTGAGGTGGCGTCCCGCGCCATCACCGTCAATTCGGTGGCGCCGGGTTTCATCGCCACCGACATGACCGAGGCGCTGCCCGAGGCGCAGCACGAGGCGCTGCTTGGCCAGATTCCCCTGGCGCGTCTCGGCCAGCCCGAAGAGATCGCGGCGGCGGTGGGCTTTCTCACCGGCGAGTCGGCGGGCTACATCACCGGCGAGACCCTGCACGTGAATGGCGGCATGAACATGCGTTGACGGTCGCGTGGTTCGGCGGTTGCGCCGGCCCGAGGGCGTCTATAAACTACCCCGCAGCTTTTGGCTTGCGGTTTTGAAACGGCTGGTTATCAGAACGGCTAACGTGAACGACTGGAGTACGTCATAATGAGCACCATTGAAGAGCGCGTGAAGAAGGTTGTGGCCGAGCGCCTGAACGTCAAGGAAGAAGATATCCAGACCTCCTCTTCCTTCACCGAGGATCTGGGAGCCGATTCCCTAGATACCGTCGAGCTGGTCATGGCGCTCGAAGAGGAGTTCGACACCGAGATTCCCGACGAGGAAGCCGAGAAGATCACCACCGTCCAGGAAGCCATCGACTACGTCAACGCCCACCAGTAAGCCGGTGGCGGTCGACACCGCTTGCTGACGTGCCGGAGGCACGGCCTCCCACGAAAGCCGCCCTGATCCCAGGGCGGCTTTCGCGTGTCTATGCCGCGGCAGTGGACGTCTTGCCATGGCGGCACAGGGCAGGGAGACTCGGGTATAATGCGCGCAATGGTGGCCCCGGGTGATCGGGGGTCGCGTCACCAAGTTTGTCTGGAGGAAAGCTGATGGCTCGTAGAAGGGTTGTAGTGACCGGGCTCGGTCTGGTCACACCGGTGGGGAATTCCGTGGAGGAGAGCTGGACCAGCATCCTGGCCGGCAAGAGCGGCATCGCCCCCATCGAGCACTTCGATGTCAGCGGCTTCAACACGCGCTTCGGTGGTTCGGTGAAGGGCTTCGATATCAGCCCCTATCTCAATCCCAAGGACGCCCGCAAGATGGACCTGTTTATCCAGTATGGGGTGGCGGCGGGTGCCCAGGCGATTGCCGATGCGGGGCTCGAATGCACCGAGGAGAATGCCGGTCGTATCGGGGTGGCGATCGGCTCCGGCATCGGCGGGTTGCCGATGATCGAGCACAACCATAATGCCCTGCTCAAGAGCGGGGCGCGGCGCATCTCGCCGTTCTTCGTGCCGGGTTCGATCATCAACATGATCTCGGGCAACCTGGCGATCCAGCACGGCTTTCGTGGCCCCAACATCGCCATCACCACCGCCTGCACCACCGGCACCCACAACATCGGCTACAGCGCACGCACCATCGCCTACGGCGACGCCGACGTGATGGTCTGCGGTGGCGCCGAGATGGCCACCACGCCGCTGGGACTCGGCGGCTTCTCCGCGGCCCGGGCGCTCTCCACGCGCAACGACGATCCGGCCGCGGCAAGCCGCCCCTGGGATCGCGACCGCGATGGCTTCGTGCTCTCCGATGGCGCCGGCGTCATGGTGCTGGAGGCCTACGAGCACGCCAAGGCCCGTGGCGCGACCATCTATGCCGAGCTGGTCGGTTTCGGCATGAGCGACGATGCCTATCACATGACGCTGCCGCCCGAGGACGGTAGCGGCGCGGCCATGGCCATGAGCAATGCCATCCATGATGCCGGTCTCGATCCCGCGGTGGTCGACTACATCAATGCCCACGGCACCTCGACACCGGCCGGCGACCTGGCCGAGAGTCGTGCCGTGGAGCGGGTGATGGGCGAGGCCGCCAGGTCCGTGGCGGTCAGCTCGACCAAGTCGATGATCGGTCATCTGCTCGGCGCTGCCGGTGCGGTGGAGGCGGTATTCAGCGTGCTGGCGATCCGTGACCAGGTGGCGCCGCCGACCATCAACCTGGACGATCCCCAGGAGGGGTGCCGGCTGGACTACGTGCCGCACACCGCTCGCGAGATGAAGATCGAGGTGGCGCTGTCCAACTCCTTCGGCTTCGGCGGCACCAACGGCACCCTGGTCTTTTCCAAGGTGTGATGGACGCTTCCGGGACCCCGAGCGGCTGGCCGCTGGACGATCGTGGCCCGGCCTATGGCGACGGGTTGTTCGAGACCGTGCTGCTGCGCGATGGCGAGCCACGGCTGTGGGCCGAGCACCTGGCCCGGCTCGCCCGCGGTTGCCGGGTCCTCGGCATTCCCCTGCCGGCCCGGGCCGAGCTGGAGCGCCCGCTGGCCGAGGCCGGCGAGGGGCTGGCGGTGCTCAAGTTGATCCTGACCCGGGGCAGTGGCGGCCGAGGGTATCTGCCGCCGACGGAGCCCGAGGCGCGGTTGCGCTGGCAGCTCCTCCCCTTCTCACCGGCAGCCGAGCGCTGGGAGACGGGCGTGCGGGTGCGTCACTGCCGATTGCGCCTCGGCATCCAGCCGGCCCTCGCCGGCCTCAAGCATCTCAATCGCCTGGAGAACGTCCTGGCCAGGGCCGAATGGTCGGATGCCGATACCGCCGAGGGGCTGCTCTGCGACAGCGAAGGGTGCCTGGTGGAGGCCACCTGCATGAACCTGTTCTGGCGGCGCGATGGGCGGCTGGAAACCCCGCGGCTGGATCGCTGCGGGGTGGCGGGCACCCTGCGCGAGGCGCTGCTGGCCCGGCTGCCGATCCACGAGGTCGATGCCCGCCCCGAGACGTTGGAGAGCGTCGAGGCGTTGTGGCTCGGCAACTCGGTACAGGGCCTGTGGCCGGTGATCCGGCTCGATGACGCCCGGGGCCAGGCGCACCGGCATTGGACGATCACGCCCGATCATCGGGCACTGCAGGCCGAGGCCCACGACCTGCTGGGCCACCCCCTCCCGGCGTGAGCGCAAGCCGAGCACCGGGAGCCTGACTGAACGAGGAAGTGCATGTTGCGTGTGGTGAAGATCCTGCTGGTGTTGGCCGTCCTGGCCGGGGTGGTGCTGTTCGCTGGCTACCGTTACTGGGAGTCCAGGCTCGCGGCGCCGATCGCCGTGGACGAGCCGACCCTCTACGAGGTGTCGCGCGGTGCCGGCTACAATCGGGTGGTGGCCGACCTGGCCAGCCGCGGTGTGATCACCGACGACTGGGCCTTCCGGCTGCTCACCCGGCTCGAGCCCGAGTCGGTGCCGAGTCTACGTGCCGGCGAGTACATGCTCGAGCCGGGAATGAGCGGGCGCGAGATGATCGACCTGCTCGGCAGCGACCGGGTGGTCACCTATCCGTTGACCATCCCCGAGGGCTGGACCTTCCGCCAGATGCGCGAGCGGCTCGCCGAGGCCGAGAAGCTCGAGCAACGCACCGCCGAGCTCTCCGACGACGAGCTGATGGCCGAGCTGGGCCGCGAGGGCGACTATCCCGAGGGCTGGTTCTTCCCCGACACCTATCGCTACCACAAGGGCATGAGCGATCTGGAGATCCTGCACCAGGCGCTGACCCGCATGGAGTCGACCCTCGAGGCGATCTGGGCCGAACGCGACGAGGACCTGCCGTTGGACTCGCCCTACGAGGCGCTGATCATGGCCTCGCTGATCGAGCGCGAGACCGGCGCCGGCGAGGAGCGCCGCGAGATCGCCGGGGTGTTCAAGCGCCGCCTGGAGCGGGGCATGCGCCTGCAGACCGACCCCACGGTGATCTACGGCATGGGCGAGCGCTATGAGGGCAATATCACCCGCGCCGACCTGGTCGAGGCCACCGCCTACAACACCTACGTCATCGATGGCCTGCCGCCGACGCCCATCGCCCTGCCGGGGCGCGCCGCCCTGGAGGCCGCGGTACGGCCCGCCGAGGGTGACACCCTCTATTTCGTCTCCCGTGGCGACGGCACCCATCACTTCTCGCGGACCCTGCGCGAGCACAACAATGCGGTGAACCGGTATATCCGCAATCGCTGATCCTGGAGCGGCATCTGTCATGAACGAGCGCGGACGTTTCATCACCCTGGAAGGCGGCGAGGGGGTGGGCAAGTCCACCAACCTGGCCCTGGTGGCCGGCTGGCTCGAGGCGCGCGGCCTCGAGGTGGTCCGCACCCGCGAGCCCGGCGGCACCCCCCGCGCCGAGGCGATCCGAGCGCTGCTGCTCGATCCCGACGGCGATGAGCCGCTCGATACCGATGCCGAGCTGCTGCTGGTGTTCGCCGCCCGGGCCCAGCACCTGGCCCGGGTGATTCGACCGGCACTGGCGCGCGGGGCCTGGGTGGTCTGCGATCGTTTCACCGACGCCACCTTCGCCTACCAGGGCGGAGGACGCGGCATCGAGGGCTCGCGTATCGCCGAACTGGAGACCTTCGTCCAACGCGGCCTCGAGCCCGATCTGACCCTGCTGCTCGACATGCCCATGGCGGCTGCCCAGCAGCGCCTGGAGGGTCGACTCGGCCGGGAGGGGGGAGAACGCGACCGCTTCGAACGCGAGCGCGAGAGCTTCTTCGAGGCGGTGCGTCGCGCCTACCTGGCGCGGGCGGTTGCGGCTCCCGGGCGTGTGGCGGTGATCGATGCCTCGGCCGACCTGCCGTCGGTACAGGCACAGTTGGTTCGGGAACTCGAGGCACGGGTGGCGGCATGGCAGTGACGACGCCGGACTCCGTCGCGCCGCTGCCGTGGCTGATGCCACGCTTCCGGGCCCTGACCGAGCTCGCGCGGGACGGGCGCTTGCCCCATGCCCTGCTGCTCTCCGGCCCGCGGGGCGTGGGCAAGCAGTCGCTGGCCGAGGCGCTGATCGGTTGGGTGCTGTGTGCCGAGCCCGGCGAGACCGCCTGTGGCCGGTGTCACGGCTGTCGCATGCTGGCCGCCGGCTATCATCCCGACCTGCTGAGGGTCGGCCCCGAGGAGGGCAAGCGGCAGATCCGCATCGGCCCGATCCGTGAAGTCAATGACTTCGTCGGCCAGACCGCCCAGCAGGGCGGGTATCGGGTGATCGTGATCTCGCCGGCGGAGGCGATGAACGTGGCCGCCGCCAATGCCCTGCTCAAGAGCCTGGAGGAGCCGGGCGACCGCACCCTCTTCGTGCTGCTCGCCGATATCCCCTCGCGGATGCTGCCGACCATCCGCTCACGCTGCCAGCACTGGACCCTGGCCCCGCCTGCCGAGGCCGACTGCACCGCCTGGTTGGCCGAGCACCTGGGGAGCGAGGAGGAGGCGCGCTTCTGGTGGCGGGTGGCCGGCGGCCTGCCGCTGGAGGCCCTGGCCCAGGCCGAACCGGATGCCCGCACGCTTCGCCAGCAGCTCGTCGAGACCTTCGAGGCGCTGGTACGCGGCGGCGAGCCAGTGGCCGAGGCGTCGCGGCTGGATCGGCAGTCCACCGAGGCGATCCTGTGGTACGGTATCGCCTGGCTGGAGGACCTGATCCGCCTGGGGCTCTCCGGGAGGGGAGACGACCTGCGCAACCCGGACCTGTTGCCTCTCTATCGCCAGGCCGTCAAGAATGGCCGGGTACAGGACTGGTTTCGCCTGCTCGACTACGCCCGGGAACAGCGCCGGCTGCTCGCCGTAGGCGGCAACCCCAATCCGCAACTGGTGCTCGAGGCCTGGCTGGTGCGCTGGTCCACGCTGCTGCGTTCCTGATCATTCCATCACGGATCCATTTCACGAGGTGTCACCCATGGCCGCCCAGAAAGCCCTCTCCCTGACCATCCAGGATGTGCCGACCCTGCTTTCGGCCTACATGCCGTCGCTGGAGCGGGGGGGGATCTTCGTGCCCACCCGCGAGCGCTACGAACTGGGTCAGGAGGTCTTCCTGCTGCTGATGCTGCCCGGCGAGAGCGAGCGCGTCCCGGTCACCGGCCAGGTGGTCTGGGTCTCTCCGGAAGGGGTCGCCGGGCGCCGCGTGCCCGGCATCGGCATCCACTTCAGTGCCGAGGACCAGGCGGTCCGTGCCCGCATGGAGAGCCTGCTGGCCGGGCAACTGGACAAGGGTACGCCCACCTATACGCTCTGAGGGCTTCGGGCTTCGGGCTTCGGGCTTCGGGCTTCGGGCTTCGGGCTTCGGGCTTCGGGCTTCGGGCTGAATTCATTCATCTGGTATGTCATTCCATGTTTGTCGATTCCCACTGTCATCTCGACCGCCTCGACCCTCGCACCCATGACGGCGACCTGGCGGCGACCCTCGAGGCCGCCCGCGCCCGGGACGTGCGCCAGTTCCTGGCCATCGCCGTGACCCTGGAGGACGTCGCCCACCTCGCCGCCATGGCCCGCGAGCATGACGACGTGGTGATCTCTGCCGGGGTTCATCCTCTCCATCGGGTGCCCGAGGAGCCGACCGTGGAGGCGATCAAGGAGGTGGCCGAGCGCTTCGAGGCGGTGGCCATCGGCGAGACCGGGCTCGACTACCACTATCTCGACAGCGCGCGTGGCAAGGGCGCGGAGGCGGTGCCTGCCCGGGAGGAGCAGCTCGAGCGCTTCCGTCGCCAGCTGGTCGCCGCCAGCGAGCTGGAACTGCCGGTGATCGTCCACACCCGCGAGGCGCGCGAGGACACCCTGGCGCTGATCCGCGAGCACACCGATCCCCGAGTGGGCGGCGTGCTGCACTGCTTCACCGAGGACCTGGACATGGCCCGGGAGGCGGTGCGCCACGGCTTCTATATCTCGCTCTCCGGTATCGTCACCTTCCGCAACGCCGCTGCGATCCGCGAGCTGGCGCGGCGCATACCCCTGGATCGCCTGCTGATCGAGACCGACAGCCCCTACCTGGCGCCGGTACCGCACCGCGGCAAGCCCAATGAGCCCGCCTGGGTGGTGGAGGTCGCCGAGTGTATCGCCGCCGAGCGCGGCATCAGCGTCGACGAGGTGGCCATGCAGACCACCGCCAACTTCTACCAGCTGTTCCGCGCCGCGGCACCCCGGGCCCCCGAGGCGATGCGCGAGACCCTGGCCCGGGCCGGGCTGATCTAAGCTATGGGGGATATCGTCCGGAGAGTACTGCCATGACCCTCGAACCGCTGCTGGCCCATATCGACCCGGAGGGCGAGATCCCGCCGGTGGCGTCCTGGCACCCCGAGCACCAGGGCGAGATGGACCTGGTGATCGCCGCCGACGGCCGCTGGATCCACGAGGGGGTGGCCATCGCCCGGCCGCGGCTGGTGCGGCTGCTCTCCACGATCCTCCGGCGCGAGGCGGACGGCGGCTACTGGCTGGTGACCCCGGCGGAGAAGCAGCGCATCCGGGTCGAGGATCGCCCCTTCCTGGTCGTCGGGGCCGAACCCGACGGGGCCGGCGGCTGGTGGTTGACCACCAATGTCGGCGACCGGCTGGGGCTCGACGGACAGCATGCGCTGAGCCTGAGCGAGACCCCACGCGGCGAGACGGTGCCCGAGGTGCCGGTGCGCTTCGGGCTCGCCGCCCGCCTGGGCCGCAACGTCTACTATCGCCTGGTGGAGCTGGCCGAGACCCGAGACCTGCCTGGCGGCGGCGCGGAGCTGGGCCTGGTGAGCGCCGGTGTCTGGCATCCCCTCGGTCGGCTGGAGGAGAGCGAGCGGCTCGACGGCGGGGCGGCATGCAGCTGACCGCCGAACAGCGGGCCGTGGTCGAGCACGGCGGCGGCCACGCCCGGGTCGCCGCCGTGGCCGGCTCCGGCAAGACCACCACCATGGTGGCTAGGGTGCTCCACCTGCTCGGCCAGGGCGTGCCGCCGTCGCGGATTCTGGTGCTGATGTTCAACCGCTCGGCCCGCGAGGACTTCCAGGCCCGCCTGGCCGCCATGGCACCGCCTGGGCAGCCGCTGCCCGACGTGCGCACCTTCCACTCGCTGGGCCACCGGCTGACCGGGAGCCTGACCCGCTGGGGCGTACTGGCGCCGCGGGAACTGCTCACCGCCGACTGGCAACTGGAGCGGCTGCTGCGCCAGGCCACCCTGGCGGCGCTGGCCGACGAGCCAGAGGCCCGGGAGGCGGCGCTGGACGGTGAGCGCCTCGAGGCACTGGCGCATTTCTGTTCGCTGGTGAAGGCCGAGATGGTCAGTCCCGCCGAACTCTACGCGCGCCTCGACTTCGGCGAACAGACCGACCACTTCCCGGCGGCCTTCGTCCATGCCGAACGGCTGCTCGCCGACCAGGGCCTGATGAGCTATGCGGACCTGCTCTACCGTCCCCTCGAGGCGCTGGAGGCCGACGCCGGCCTGAGTCGACGGGTCCAGGGCTTCCTCGACCACGTGATCATCGACGAGTACCAGGACATCAACGTGGCCCAGCAGCGGCTGCTGGCGCTGCTTGCCGGCCGCGACGCCGCGGTGATGGCGGTGGGTGACGCCAACCAGTGCATCTACGAGTGGCGCGGTGCTCATCCCGATACCATGCTCGAGCGCTTCACCGCCACTTTCGGCGAGGCCCGCGACTATCCGCTCTCCACCACCTTCCGCCATGGCCATGCCCTGGCACTGGCCGCCAATCACGCCATTGCCGCCAACCGCCGGCGCCCCGACCAGCTCTGCCTGGCGGCCCCCGGCAACCCGGCGACCCGCCTGGCGGTCGGGCAGGGCGGGCGGGCGCTGCTCGAGGCCCTCGAGGCCTGGCAGCGGGAGGGGCGGCGGCTCGACGAGGCCTGCCTGATGGTACGCAGCTGGGCGCTGTCGGTACCGCTGCAACTGGCGCTGCTCAAGGCCGGGCTGCCGTTCCGCCTCGCCCGGGAGGACCGCTTCGTCTTCCGCCTGCCGCTGGTGCAGGCCCTGGCCGGCTACCTGATGCTGGCTCGGATGCCGGGCCTGCTGCAGGACCCGGGCCACCTGCAGCTGCTGTTGTCCCAGCCGACCCCCTTCGTGGCCCGGGAGCGGATCCAGGCCCTGGCCGTGCGCCTGGCCGAGACCCAGCGCTGGCCGGAGCGCCACGATCCGCTGCTCGAGGGACTCAAGCCCCACCAGCGGCGCACCCTGAAGCGCCGTTGGGCCCTGCTCTGTGAGTTGCCGAGGCTCTCCGGCTGGCCGCCGGCTCGGCTGCTCGAGCACGTGGTCGAGAGCGTCGAGGCGGAGAAGGTGCTCAAGCGGGCCGCCGCCCGGCGCGACAAGGGCGAGGAGGACGTGCGCCTGCTCGACGTGCTGATCGAGCAGGCCGCCGAGCTGGGTAGCGACACCGAGGCGTTCGTCGAGCTGCTGCGCCGGCCGGTGGCGAACCGTGACGACGGGGTGCTGATCACCACGGTGCACGGTGCCAAGGGGCTGGAGTGGCCGCTGGTGCTGCTCGGCGGCACCAACGAGGAGGACTTCCCCCACTACAGCCGCGACAACCCGCTCACCCCTCGGCGCCTCGAGGAGGAGCGGCGACTCTTCTACGTGGCCATCACCCGGGCCCGGGAGCGGCTGCTGATCGTGCATGACGGCGGCGACCACCGCGCCAGCCGCTTCATCGCCGAGACCGCCTGGCAGGATTGCCAGCGGATCACCGAGCGCCTGATCCGGGAGGGGGAGGCTGACTATCCGGCGCCGCTGCCGGTCGCGTCCCCCGAGCTGGTCGGGCGCTACCTGACGATGCTCGGCCGGCCCCTACCGTTGACCGCGGCGACCCCCGAGGCGGGCGGCATCGCCGAGCCTCCGCCCGGTGACGTCGAGTTCAGCGTCGGCCGACGGTTGCGCCACGCGGTCTTTGGCGAGGGCGAGATCGCCGTGGTGGAGGGCGACCCGGACAACCCGGTGATCGAGGTGCGTTTCCGGCAGGCCGGTCGGCGACGACTGATCGCGCGCCGGGCGCCCATTGAACTGCTCGAAGGAGTCCAGGCATGACACGCGCGCTGATCACGGCCACCGAGCTGGCCGAGGCCCTCGACGGGGCCAACCCTCCGCGGATTCTCGACTGTCGCGCCCGGTTGGGGGATCCGGCGGCGGGACGGCGACTCTGGCGGGAGGCGCACCTGCCGGGTGCCCTCCACCTCGATCTCGACCGCGACCTGGCGGCACCGGCCGGGGAGGGTGGGCGACACCCACTGCCTACACCCGAGACCTTCACGGCGGTGGTGCAGCGCCTCGGCATCACGCCCGGGCAGCCGGTGGTGGCCTATGACGACATGGGCGGCCAACTGGCGGCGGCCCGGGCCTGGTGGATGCTCGCCGTCTGGGCCGGTCATCCCGATGTACGAGTGCTCGATGGCGGCCTCGCGGCCTGGCAGGCGGCGGGGGGGGAACTGTCCCGTAGCGAAACGCTGGTGCCTACGACCCCAGCGGCCTGGCACCCGGCCTACGACGAGGAGGCGCGGGTCTCGGCCGACCATGTCTTCTCCGGTCGCGAACTCAAGGTCGATGCGCGCAGCCACGAGCGTTTCCGTGGCGACGCCGAGCCGATCGACCCGGTCGCCGGTCATGTTCCCGGGGCGGTCTGTCATCCCAGCGCTGCCAACCTCACCGAGCATGGCCGCTTCAAGGCCGCCGAGATACTGGCCGCGGAACTGCCCGACGCCCCGGAGGTGATCGCCTATTGCGGCTCCGGTGTCACCGCCTGTCACAACATTCTCGCCTATGCCGTGGCCGGGCGTCCGTTGCCGCGGCTCTATGCCGGTTCCTGGAGCGAGTGGATCCGTGATCCATCGCGTCCGGTTGCCCGGGGATAGGGGCTCGCTTCCGCCGCGCGGGCAGGGGGGCGGGTCCACCGCTACGCTTAGCGTGACGGGATGGAAGGGGAGTCGTGGAGGCGGTGATGAACTTTGCATTGATCGGCGCGGCCGGCTATATCGCGCCCCGCCATATGCAGGCCATCAAGGAGACCGGCAACGAGCTGGTCGCCGCCTACGACATCAACGATTCGGTCGGCATCATCGACTCCATCTCGCCCGACTGTGCCTTCTTCACCGAGTTCGAGTATTTCCTCGAGCACGCCTGGCGACTCCGGCGCCGAGGAGAGGGGGCGCTGGACTATATGGCAGTGTGCTCGCCGAACCACCTGCATAGCGCCCATATCACCGCCGGCCTGCAATTGGGCTGCGATGTCATCTGCGAGAAGCCGCTGGTACCGACGCCGGCGCTGCTCGACGAATTGCGCTGCATGGAGGCGGAGACCGGGCGTCGCGTCTACAGCATCATGCAGTTGCGCCATCACCCGGCGATCCACGAACTGCGCGACAGGGTGATCGCGGAGGCACGCCAGACCAGGCACGAGGTGGAGCTCACCTACATCACCGTGCGGGGGCCATGGTACCTGGCCAGCTGGAAAGGCGATCCGCGCAAGTCCTTCGGCGTGGTGGCCGAGATCGGTGTGCACTTCTTCGACATGCTGCACCTGGTCTTCGGTGAGCTGCAGCGCCAGGTGCTGCACTACAGCGACGATCACAAGGCCGCCGGCTTCCTGGAGTACGAGAAGGCGCGGGTCCGCTGGTTCCTCTCCATCGATGCCGTGGACCTCCCGGAGAGCGTTCGTGGACGGCAATCGACCTATCGCAGCATCAACTGCGACGGTGAGGCCTTCGAGTTCTCCAATGGCTTCGACGATCTACATACCGTCAGCTATCGCGAGATCCTGGCCGGGCGGGGGTTCGGTATCGACACCGTGCGCCACTGCCTGGAAACCGTGCACAGCCTGCGGCTGGCACACCCCGAACCGCCCCGGGAAGGCGAGGCACACCCCCGGCTGCTGGCGCTCGACCTGGACGGCCGCTAGGAGGGGGCAGGGGCGCATCGATCTCGACGCCCCTGCCGGAGTGGTCGAGGGGCAAGCAGACGGGCATGCCACCGGCATGCCCGTCTGTCGGCGTGGCGGGGGTATCACATGTTCGGATAGTTGGGCCCGCCGCCGCCCTCCGGCGCCACCCAGGTGATGTTCTGGGCCGGGTCCTTGATGTCGCAGGTCTTGCAGTGCACGCAGTTCTGGAAGTTGATCTGGAACCTGGGCTTGCCGTCGTCCCCCTCGACCACCTCGTAGACCCCCGCCGGGCAGTAGCGGCTTGCCGGCTCGGCGTAGGTCGGCAGGTTGTCGCGGATCGGCAGCTCCGGGTCCTCGAGCTTCAGGTGGCAGGGCTGGTCCTCCTCGTGGTTGGTGTTCGACAGGAACACCGAGGAGAGCTTGTCGAAGGAGAGCTTGCCGTCGGGCCTGGGGTAGTCGATCTTCTCGCACTCGCTGGCCGGCTTGAGGGTGGCGTGGTCCGGGGTGGTGTCGTGGACATTGGGCAGCCTGCCGCCGAGCAGCTGGTCGAGGAAGTTGTAGGCGCCGCCGCCCACGGTGCCGTACTTGTGGATCGCCGGGCCGAAGCTGGCGCTCTCCTCGAGCTCCTGGTAGGCCCAGCTCGACTCCCACTTCTCGGTGAAGGCGGTCAGTTCGTGGCCGCCTTCATCGCCTTGGGCGAGCGCCTCGAACACCGCCTCGGCGGCCACCAGGCCCGACTTCATGGCGGTGTGCAGGCCCTTGATCTTGGCGAAGTTCAGCGTGCCGGCGTCGCAACCGATCAGCAGGCCGCCGGGGAAGGTCATCTTCGGCAGGCAGTTGAGCCCGCCCTTGGTGATGGCCCGGGCACCGTAGGCCACCCGCTTGCCGCCCTCCAGGTACTGCTTGAGCACCGGATGGTGCTTCATGCGCTGGAATTCGTCGAACGGCGACAGCCAGGGGTTCTGGTAGGAGAGGTCCATGATCAGACCGACGACGACCTGCTGGTTCTCGGCGTGGTAGAGGAACCAGCCGCCGTGGGTGTGCTTGTCCAGCGGCCAGCCGGAGCCGTGCAGCACCAGCCCCGGCTCGTGCCTGTCGGCGGGCACGTCCCACAGCTCCTTGAGGCCGATGCCGTAGTGCTGCGGATCCTTGCCCGCGTCGAGCTGGAAGCGGCTGATCAGCCGCTTGCCCAGGTGCCCGCGGCAGCCCTCGGCGAACAGGGTGTACTTGGCACGCAGCTCCATGCCCGGCATATGGCCATCCTTGGGCTGACCATCGGCACCGACGCCCATGTCGCCGATGACGATGCCGCGCACGGTGCCGTCCTCGTCATGGATCGCTTCCTGGGCGGCGAAGCCGGGGAAGATCTCCACGCCGAGGCCCTCGGCCTGCTCGGCGAGCCAGCGGCACAGGTTGCCGGCGCTGATCACGTAGCGGGTGAGGTCGCCGCCGGTGTTGTGCATGCTCTTCGGCACCAGGGCGTTGGGCAGCTTCTGGGCCTTCGCGCCGTCCTTGAGCAGGTAGAGCTCGTCGCGAATCGCCGGGGTGGTCAGGGGCGCGCCGCGCTGCTCCCAGTCGGGGAACAGCTCGGCCAGGGCGCGGGGCTCGAAGACCGCCCCGGAAAGGATATGGGCGCCCACCTCGGAGCCCTTCTCCACCACGCACACGGTCAACTCACGGCCGGCCTCATTGGCCTGCTGCATGAGGCGGCAGGCCGCCGAGAGGCCCGCGGGCCCGGCGCCGACGATGACCACGTCGAAATCCATGGATTCACGTTCTACTTGTTCCACCAGCACTCTCCTCCCTCGCCACCGACGCAGGGGTTCCAGCGAATGCCACCAGCGTCGGAAGGTTTTAAAACGGTCGTTTGCTTCTCGATATTCTCCATGATAGGCATAATAGACGACTCGGGTCACCCCTACGATGGGCAATGTGCGGGGAAACCACCGCTCCGACCTGCAGGGGATTGTTGCCGCGGTCCCGGCTGTGGCAAATTGGATGGGTTTTTCGGATGCGGCACCTATCAAACGCTTGCATGAAACCTATAAGGGCATATCACCCGGTTCTAAGAACACGCTGGTATGCTCGCTGCCGAGCCGGCATGGTCGGTATGTTCCTAACCAGACGGTTCGTTAGAGTGAACCAAGCGAGGACACCATGAAAGTACTCGTCGCGGTCAAACGCGTCATCGACTACAACGTCAAGATCCGGGTCAAGCCGGACCACTCCGACGTCGACCTCACCAACGTCAAGATGGCCATGAACCCCTTCTGCGA
>NZ_JASCQN010000034.1:0-58472 GCF_030010475.1 Halomonas kalidii
CGAGCGCGAGCAGATCTGGCTGCACGCCCAGAAGGACCTGGAGCTGCTGACCAACAACGACCGCACCGAGGAGATCGGCAACGACAGCTTCCTCACCGTGCACAACGACCGAATCGGCGAGATCCACGCCGACGAACACCACACCGTGCGCGGCAACCGCCATGAGCAGACCGACGGCAGCCAGCACCTGATCGTGCAGGGCAGCCTGCATGTCCAGGCCGGCCAGGCCTGGCTCACCGAGAGCGGCCGCGAGCTGCACATCAAGGCCGGCCACAAGGTGGTGCTGGAAGCCGGCAGCGAACTGACGCTGAATGCCGGCGGCAGCTTCCTCAAGCTCGACGGTAGCGGCGTGACCCTGGTCGGGCCCACGGTGAAGGTCAACGCCGGCGGCAGCCCCGGCTCGGGCTCCGGCCAGGCCGCCGAAACGCCGCTGCTGCCGGGACGGGCGGTGCCCGAGGGGCATGAGGCGATACCGCCCACCGCCCTGCCCAAGCTCAAGGATTACCAGCTCTCCGACGCGACGCTGATGCCGCTGTGCGGCAAGCTGAGCGATACCCAGTGCAGCCGGGAGGATTGCCCATGCCTGGCTGGCTGACCCGTATCGGCGAGCGCAGCCAGCGAGTCGACACCGTGGCCGCGTGCTTCGCTGCCCATCGCCCCGTCTTCCTGGTACTTGATCAGCGTCGTGCCGCCGAGCGCTGCGCCGCACTCGTAGGCCAGCCCGGCTGGCACGACTACCTGACCCTGTTCGCTGGCACGCCCCTGGCCCCGCTCATCGAAGCGAGCCCCTGGCTGATAGAACTCAAGCTAGGCAGCGAGGCCTGGCAGGCCGCCGCCGCGCTGTGCCAAGAGCAGCGCTGCGGCTGGGCCTTCCAGCCCGCGCAGGACACCCGTCTCGCTGACCTGGCCGACCACCTGCGCCGCCTGTTCGTGCTCGACGACCCCCATGGCGGCCAGTCGCTGGTCAACGTGCAGGACCCGGCCGCCTGGACGACCCTGCTCGCCGCCGGCAGCGACACCAGCTACGCCCACTGCATCGGGCCGCTCGGGCAGGTCGTCACGCCCACGCCACTGCCGCACTGGCAGGCGTGGCTACCCACTGATGAAGCTGACGAAGCCGCGGCGCCGCCGCTTACCCACGAACTGGAACGGGCCCTGAAAGAGATCCAGCGCGCCTGGTGGCTCAGCCAGGCGGCCGACATACCGCTGCAGAAACTGCCGCCCGAATGGCTGGAGCGGCTAACACAGCTCGCCGAGGCAGACATCGCACGCTGGCGGGACAGGAAGCGCCTGCTGCCCCTGGTTCGCCACGCCGATGCTGCAACGTGGCGCCACGCCCAAGCCATCCTGTTCGACGCGAGCCTCACCGTGCAGCAGAAAATCAGCGAACTGGAGCGCCATTCATGACCTCGAACTCCCGGCCCGGAAGCCTGCACTCCCCGCTGATCCTGCCTGAATTCCAGCTGCCCCCCTATGAAGGGGGCCAGGAAGCCTCGGCCCCGATGGCCTGCGAAGCGGCCCCCTGGGCCGACATCCTCTATCTCACCGGAACCGGCGCCTTCTGGCTGCTCACCGAGGAGGTCGCCGACGCCCTGCACGAAGCCGCCGGTGAGCTCGCCGGCTGGGTGAAAGTGGAAGACCCCATCCAGCGCATGGAACACCTCTCCAAGGATGCCGGCGTGATGGAGTGTTTCCTGCCGGCGCGGCCGGAAAACTTCCTGGAGGCAGCCGAGCGCGATCAGGCAGGCGAGAAGCTGAAGCGCCTGGGCGAACTGATGCAGGAACGCGGCGACGAGGAGGCGGATCCGGCTCAGCGCGTCAGCGCCCATACCCCGCTGAGCGAGAACCCCTGGTTCTGGGTCTTTCCATTTCCTGTAGGCGCCTCCCGTCTCTGGAACTGGAACGACGAGGAGACCCGCCTGGTGGAGGAGCTTCATGCCCTCTATCGCCGGGGCATGGAGCGCGCCAGGGAGGAAGGCTATGTGATCGAAGGCGGCGGCTACTACGGCCCCTGGGAAGCGGAGATCGAATCGGCACTGGAAACCTATCGCCAATGCCGCGACAGGGTGATCAGAGAAGTCGCTTCCGTCGAGCGTCCGGGCGAGCTTATCCCCGTTAGAGAAGCACTGGCAGAGTACCAGGCCTTCCTTGCCGATTGTGAGGCCATGTCACCGGTAGACTCCTCTCGTTGCCAAGTCATCGGGGATTTTATCCACCATCAAGTGGAGCACCTGGGCGCCGAGGTAACCGCTTACCAAGACAGCATCCTCGCCCTGGCAACGCTGGGAGTGGCAACGCCTGAATGGGCGCTAGCCAATGTGACCACGTCCAGCATGAACGGCAGGCTCGAACCGGGCGTCAATGCCTTTGATTACTATAATCGCCTCCTAAAAACCGCTGCGGATCTCTTTCAAGAGGTCGAAGACAAGCTGTCCGAATGGGCAACAGCCACCGCACGTAACGCATCCCTGCCTTTGCACCTATTCGATGATGAACGCCAGGCATTTAACCAGTTGACTGACCAACTGGATGCCCTGTACCAACTGGCCGAACGCCAAGTTGAGAACATGCGCCCACGCCGAGTGCTGTTCTGGCAAGCGGATATTGATGACCAGCGTCATGCGCTTGGCTACCAACGGCAATCCATCGATGTCCTAGTGCGCAAGGACTTTCCACTGCGCGAGTTCAGTTCTCCGTTAGGTAACTATCCGCTCAGTCACGTCAGCCTGCTGCACTTGATGCGTGACATTCGTGATGGCGAGCGCGCCACTCTGATGCACCACCTAGAGCAAGATGGTGTGCTTCCTGCCACGCTATGGCAGGCCAACGAAACGGCCCTCTCCAACTGGTTGGCCCGGCGCGGCTGCGAGCGCATCGAGCGACGCGCCGAATGGTTCGAGGAACGCCTGGGCTTCTTCGTGCCCGACGCTTTCTTCGACTATCTCGACGCCCAAGGGTATGAGGTGCAGTCTCTCCAGCAAGGAAGCGCCAAGAGCGCCTGGGCGGAGACATTGCAGCGCATCCTGTTCACCGGCCCCAGCCGTGAGCGCCTGCGCCTGTTCGATGCCAGCGCTCAGGCACAGATGCTGCGCCTGGTGGGCATGCCCCATGCCTCGCTGAACGACGCGCTGGATACCCACCTCGACGAACCGGTGACCCTGATCGAGCGAGAGGCCTCGCTGGAACTCTTCGAGTGGGAAGAAAAATCGAAGGCGGAAGGCTCGGTATCGGCGCAAATGCAGCAGCGTCGCGAAGTCGCCGGCGAGCGCAACATTGGCGGCCCTCGCCACGGCCCCTGGCGTGCCGCCGAGGGCTCAAGCGGCACGCGCTCCAGTGCTGGGGCCAAATACCAGTTGGAATTGAAAGGCACCTACAGCCTGGCACGTGGTGAGATCAGCCTGGGTACGCTGCACCTTCCTCACGAAAGCGATGCCGTACCATTCGCCGCGGTACTGACGCAACGCGAGAACGAGCTACGCGATCTCGGCTGCTACTCGTTGCAAGTGGCGGCGGTCGCCAAGGGATTCGCGGGCGCCACCCTGGCGCTGACGGCCGAAACCGGGCTGGGCTTCGACCATAACGGCGTCAAGCTCACCGGGCTCGAGTGGGCCCAGCGCGAGGCCCAAGGGGCCACCTTCAAGGCCTTTGCCGGTGCCACGGTAGGGGTCAACACGCGCTGTAGCATACGTTGGCAGCCGCCGGCCGATATCACCCGGCAGCTGCCCCAACTGGCCGACCGCGACTGGCTGACCTTGAGCAACCAGCAGCACGAACTCACCGCCTGGCGCACTCTCGGCCATGCCGTGCTGGGGCTGGAAGCCGCTGGCGGGATAGGCGGCGAGCTCGGCCTGCGCCTGGGCGTTCACCAGGGCAGGTTCGTGGCCTACTTCAAGGGCAAGGTCGTGGCGGGCAAGGGCGTGGGCGGCCAGATCGCCATGGAGCTGGACCTGCAGCAGCTGAACCTGTGGCTGATGATGCTCAGCCAGGCGCTGCGCGACAACGACTATGGCTTCGTTGACTGGGTGGACCGCGACGCCTACGAAGGCATGAGCTATCTGGCTTACCTAGCGACGACCACGCTGCTGGACGTGGGCCTGCTCGCCGCCCAGGGGCTGGATGGCATCCGCCGGCTCTACGACCTGATGACACAGAGCGATCGAGCAGGGCTGATTGCTTATGTCATCGTAAGACGTACAGGTAGTGATAGAGAGCAACTCGCCAAGTGGGTACAGCATCTGTCGCCCGAGGCGCTGGGGCCACTGCTGAATACGCTTGCGACCTCGCCTGGGTGGTTTGGTTATACCGTGGAAGATGAGGAATTTGACCGTGGTAGAGCCATTGACCTTCAGCAAATAGCCATTTCCAACTGCCTCGAATGGTTGGAAGAGGGCTATATCGCGAGTGGGCATTATGCTCGTGAGGATGCTAAGCAGCTCTTTGAGAGAGCAGTAGCCAGAATGTCGCAAGATGGTCGTCACGACAGTTTTCAAAGCTGGGTGCAGGCGTATTGTCATAACCGTGAGCGACTGGATCAATTTATGGCACAAAATAATACCAATAGCATTGAAGCTAGTGATGCTAGGGGATTGTATCGAGATTCCTCGAGTCGTTTGGGAGCCGATGTAAACGAATACCGTTACACCGTCTCCACGCGACGCGGCACCCGTATACGTTACAGAGAAAATTAATTTAGTGGATACCGGCATGCTAAAGAGATTACTACTGCTTACATTGCTAGCATTTTCAACCAATATTTTGGCGCTGGAGCCAGACACTCAGGCGGCGAAAGACGAAGGGATGCGGCTTTATGGGATTGGTATTTCCGCTGAAACCATTCCTTACCTAGAGCCTGCCGCTGAAGCTGGTGATGTTGAAGCCATGTACTACCTGGGTGAAGTACACCGGCTGCGGAATATGGGCTTAACGACAGAAGCCATGGAGTGGTATCTACAGGCCGCCGAGCAAGGTGATGTTTATGCCATGCTGCGATTGTTCCAAGGCGGAGCCTGCACCGCTGGCGACGAATGCCCGGAGGGCTACGATGACTGGCATTATGCTGCTCTGGATATCGTCAAGCCCAGGGCCGAAGCGGGCGATCCGGATGCCATGCTGGAACTATTCCATACCTACCGGATGCTGGACGAATCCAGTCGGGCAGGTGAATGGTTAGAGAGCGCGGCTGAAGCCGGGCAACCCGAGGCGCAAACTATTCTTGGTACGCAAATCCTGGATGGCCGAGGCTGGTACTGGACCAATAGCCGCCGCTTGGAAGCAGCCGAAGGGTGGTTTAGGCGAGCTGCGGAGCAAGGCTATGTGCCTGCAATAGATCAGCTTTCGAGTGTTCTTCGCGATAAAGGAGAATACGAAGAGGCTTGGCATTGGGCGAATAAAGCTTCCGATAATGGAAGCTATGATTCACGTCTACTAATCGGCGCCTGCTCCTTAAATCCCGACGAGTTCCCTATTTGCTTAAATGACAGGGATGTTGTGAAAGGCTGGGCCATTCTCCATGCTATTGATGTTGAGACCCAGGGGGCTGGGCTTATCAGAGGTAGTAAGCGGTTAAGGGGAAAATTGTTAACGGATGACCAAATGAATGAAGCTGAAGCACTCGCATGGGAAGAATGGATTGATCGCGAGCCCTCGCTTTCTCGCTTCCCTCCCCGGTTCGGGTTCTGAGCTGGCATACCTCAGCATCACTCTTTTGTTCCCTGCTTCGCCTTAGCGCTAACAGTTTCCAGCAGTAACTGGGCGCTGAAGCCCCCTCCAGAGCTGCATTATCGCTTATGCAGTTCTTGAGGGGGTCACTTCAGCGTGCGGCAGCCACTAGAGCCCGGCGTTGATCACCATGCAGTCCATGCCTTCCTGTACCAGGCTGCGGCAGGCGCGGTAGGCCTGGTTCTCGTCGAGGTTGACCAGGCGCGCCCGGAAGATCTTCTGCGGCCCGGTAATCTCGTCCACGTCGATACGCGCATCGGCCAGCTCGCTGGTGAGGCGATCGGCGGCGCGGCTGGCCAGGCTGCGGGCGTTGTCGGCATTGCTGAAGGCGCCCACCTGGACTCCCCAGCCGCCGCTCGGCCCCACCGGTTCGAGGCGGTGTACGACCCGCTCGGGAGAAGCGGCCGACGGCTCGGAGCGCGCGATCAGGTCGCGGATCGGGTCTTCCGCGGAGCCCTGCGCGGTACCCGAGCGCACGGCGGGCGGTGCCGAGGTGGCCGCCTGGCGCTCGATCGTGGAGGTCTCGAGGCTGGCCAGCAGGGTTGATGACCCGCCACTGGGTGCCGCGGGAGTCTCCGGTGCCTGCCTGCCGCCGCTGTTGGTCATGAAGTCGCCGGAGAAGTCCGATTGTGCGACCCAGTCACCGCGGCCAAGCAGCGAGGCACGCGCGAAGCCGCGGTCGAGCAGGTCGGCCATATGGGCATCGCGGGACTGGGCGGTGAATCCCCCCATCACCACCGAGAGGATACGCCGGCCGTCGCGTACCGCCGAGGTGGCGACGTTGAAGCCGGAGGCACGGATGAAGCCGGTCTTGAGACCATCGGCCCCGGCATAGCTACGCACCAGCCGGTTGTGACTGTTGTGGGTGGTACCGCGGTAGGTGAAGCTCTGGGTGGAGAAGTAGGGATAGTACTGCGGGAAGTCCTTCATCAGGCGGATCGACAGCGTGGCCATGTCCCGCGCGGTGGTGGTCTGACCGTTGTCGGGCAGGCCCGAGGCGTTGCGGAACTGGGTGGTCGGCATGCCGAGCTCACGGGCCTTGGCGGTCATCATCTGGCCGAACTGGCGTTCGCTGCCGGCCAGTGCCTCGGCGATGACCACGGCCACGTCGTTGGCCGAGCGCACCACCAGGGCGAGGATCGCATCCTCCACCGCGATGCTGGAGCCGGCCTTGAGCCACAGCTTCGAGGCCGGCATGGCGGCCGCCTGGGCCGACACCGGCAGCGCCTGGTGCAGGCTCATGGAGCCGTTCTCCAGCGCCTCGAACAGCAGGTAGAGCGTCATCATCTTGGTGAGAGACGCCGGATAGCGCGTCTCGTCGGCATTGGCGGCGTGCAGCACCTCGCCGCTCTCGACGTCGACCACGATCGCCGCATAGCGCGGATTGGCCTGGGCCGTCGTGGCGATGGACATGGCCAGACACGCCAGCAGCACGAATGCCACCATGCCATGGCGCCGTATTGTGGTTATGGTTGCGGTCACCATATGCGTACCCTCTGAGTTCCCCTGCGCGCCGTCGACGCGGCCCTTCATACATGCATTATGAACAGGATATCCATACTGTACAGTGTGAAAAACGTGGGACAAGGGCCGTATTTGCCGGCTTCACTCCACACTCCATCACTGCCAGGCCGGAAAGGGATCCGGCAACGCTTCCCAGACCGCCTTTCCCGCCGACAGTTCCCCGTCGCTCAGCAGGCAGTCGTCGAGCGCCCGGCAGATCCGCTCCCGGTCGAGGTGCTGGCCGATGAACACCAGCTCCTGGCGCATGTCGCCGAAGGGCTCCTGCCACTTCGCCATGATGGCGGCACGGTACTCCGGGTCGTCGGGCCAGCGCGACTCTGGCACCGCCTTCCAGAACAGGCCGGCGAAACCGTGATGGGCAATGCCTCCGGCCTGGCTCCACTGCCCCGCAAACTGCGGCCGGGTAGCCAGCCAGAAGAATCCCTTGGAGCGTAGCAACCGGCCGCCGAACCAGTCACCGTGCAGCAGCTCATGGAACTTCTGCGGATGGAAGGGCCGGCGGGCGTGATAGGCGAAGCTCGAGATGCCGTACTCCTCGGTCTCCGGCACGTGCTCGCCGCGCAACTCCTTGAGCCAGCCGGGGGCCTGCTGGGCACGCTCGAAGCTGAAGCGGCCGGTGGCGAGCACCTTGTCCAGCGCGACCTGGCCACGGGCCATGGGGATCAGCTCGGCATCGGGATTGAGCGAGTGCAGCACCGCCTCGAGCTCCGCGAGCCGGGCCGCGTCGATCAGGTCGGTCTTGCTGATCAACAACACGTCGCAGAACTCGATCTGGTCGACCAGCAGGTCGGCGACGTTGCGCTCGTCCTCCTCGCCCAGGCTCTCGCCGGCTTCGGCCAGCGACTGGGCCTCGCGGTACTGGTCGAGGAAATTGACGCCATCGACCACGGTGACCAGGGTGTCGAGCCGGGCCACGCTGGAGAGGCTGCGGCCGTGCTCGTCCTCGAAGGTGAAGGTCTCGGCCACCGGCAATGGCTCGGAGATGCCGGTGGACTCGATCACCAGCTGATCGAAGCGCCCCTCCCTCGCCAGGCGGCCGACCTCGACGAGCAGGTCCTCGCGCAGGGTGCAGCAGATGCAGCCGTTGCTCATCTCGACCAGCCGCTCCTCGGCCCGATTGAGGGCAACCTCACCGTCACCGTCGGGCGTGCCGCGCACCATGGCGGCATCGATGTTGACCTCGCTCATGTCGTTGACGATCACCGCCACGCGCCGTCCCTCGCGATTGGCGAGGATGTGGTTGAGCAGGGTGGTCTTGCCGGCGCCGAGAAAGCCGGACAGCACGGTGACGGGCAGGGTATCGGACGCGGTGGTCATCACTGGTCTCCTCGGGATTTGCTGAAGTGGTGCTCGCGCAGCTCCTGGCGTTCCTTGGCCTCCAGGCAGAGGGTCGCGGTGGGCCTCAGCAGCAGGCGCTCCAGGCCGATGGGCAGGCCGGTCTCCTCGCAGTAGCCGTAGTCGCCCTCGTCGATCCGCCGCAGGGCCTGGGCGATCTTGCGCAGCAGCCGTGTCTCGCGGTCGGCCTGGCGCAGCAGCAGGCGCGTCTCCTCCTCGATCGCCGCGCGGTCGAATTCATCGCCCCCCGCTGATGGGCACCGATGGCGTCACGCACTTCCTTGAGGTGGCTCTCCACCTCGGTCTGCTCGGCCAGCAGCCGCCGGCGAAAGAACGCCAGCTGTTCGTCGTTCATGTAGTCGTCTTCCGGCATGGCCAGCAGACGCAGCGCTTCCGGGCTAGGTGCCATGGAGGGTCTCCTGCGGGGCATCAAATGCGCAATGTTATATTATTGCATTACTGGCGCAAGTCTCTTGCGTGACGACGCCTCATCCCTCGTCGATCCTTGCCGCGAGTCACAGTGTGGTGCCCTCCCGCAGGCCCTGCAGCGTCCGCGCGAGCGCGCTCAGTCCTCCGCGATCGTCAGCAACACCTCGTAGCGGTAGTCGCGATGCAGGCAGTCGAAGGCCGAGCGGCACGCATGGGGATTGCTGACCCTCAGATACCAGGTGCCGGCCGCCAGGGACTCCTCGATCCGGAAGTTGCTGTCGGCGCCGCTGGTCCAGTCGCGTGCCACGACCCGCCCCTCGCTGTCGAGCAGTTGCCCCGCGGGAGAGACGAAGCCCACGTCCGCGGGGAAGGTGTGGCTCTCCAGCACCACCTTGGCGGGGGCCTCCAGGGTGAAGGTGAAATAGCGCTGCCCCGCCATCATGACCTGGTAGGACCGGCCGGGCACCAGCTCGATGGCGCCTTCCCGCGGGTCGTGCACGCCGGCACAGCCGGCCAGTGCCCACAGGCAGGCGGCGCACAGGAGAAATACGTAACGACGCATGACAAGCTCCTCTTCCCGGACACACGAGCCGCACCGCCGCCTCCCTTGCCGGCGGAGGTGCGCTACCCCTGAGCCTACGCTTTGTCTGAAAACTGCCTGCGCTCGCCGACTTTTCAGACAAAGCTTAGCTGGCCGGCGGGACACCGTCGCGGAGCCCTCGCCGCTTCCGAAGAGTGCCACACCCGATCTCGCCGGCCATGTCACGCCCCGCCAAGACGTCCCGCCCCCAGCCAGATCAGGCGCAGGGCGAGCAGCGTCAACATCCACTTGAAGAGGGTATCGAAGCGCTGGTCGGAGAGCCGGTGCAGCAGGCGCAGGCCGAGCCAGGTACCGACGACGCCGGCCGCCACCATGGCCAGCATCAGGCCGAACCAGTCGCGGAACACGAAGCCAGCGACCCCGAACACGAAGGCCTTGGTGAGGTGCTGGAAGGTCATGCAGGCGGCGAAGGTGGCCACCCGTGGCAGGCGCTCGGTGAAGTGCTGCTTGACGAAGGCGGCGACCAGCGGGCCGGTGGCCCCCACCAGGCTGGAGAGGAAGGTGGTCAGGGCCCCGGCGAGCAGGGTGCCGCCGCGGCCGAGGAGGCGCTGTGGCCACCCAGACCCCCAGCAGGAATAAAGCACGAAGGCGGCGATGCACAGCTCCAGCACCCCGACGGGCAGGCGCACCAGCAGCCAGGCGGCGACCAGGGCACCCAGCACCACCCCGGGCAGGAAGGCCACCAGCAGGCCGCGATCCAGGTGCCGCCAGGTCATCACCGCCCGGCCGCCGTTGGAGCCCAACTGCACCATGCCATGCACCGGGATCAGAGCGGTGGCCGGCATCACCTGGGCCATCGCCATGATCAGCAGGGTGCCACCGCCGATGCCGGCCGCGGCGGAAACCCCCGAGGTCAGCACCGAGAGCAGCACCAGGCCCAGGTTCAGGCTCGCCGGCAGCGGCGAGAGCGCCTCCAGCATCATGATTGGATCACTCGATTCGTTCCTCCTCCAGGGCGTGGCAGGTCACCTCGCTGCCGTCATCGCGGGCGATCAACCGCGGCACCTCGCGCGGGCAGCGCGGGGGAAGGCGCAGCCCTTGTGAGCGTTTCTCCCACACCTTAGCCAAGAATGCCAACGCCTCTCCGTGCAACCTTGCAGCCGACAACCCGGCACAGGGATACTCGGGCCTGGCTGGCAAGATCGGAGAGGAGACGCCGCATGCCTCTGCTTGAAACCCGTGTGGCCCCGGAGTGGGTCGACTACAACGGCCATATGAACGATGCCGAATACGCCCGGGTCTTCTCTCTGGCGGTGGAGGCGCTGATGGACCGCATCGGCCTGGATGTCGACGGCCGGGCCCGCCACGGCTATACCCTCTACACCCTGGAAACGCACCTGTGCTATCGGCGCGAGGCCCATGAAGGCGCGCTGTTGGTGGTAGACCTGATGCTGCTCGATCACGATGCCAAGCGCTTGCACGTATTCTTCACGATGCGTGATAGCGAAGGCCGGGAGCTGGCTACCAGCGAACAGATGCTGATGGGCATGAGCAGTGAAAACGGTCGCCCCAGTGCCTTTCCCGAGAGCGTGGCAGAGCATATCGCGCATCTGCCACATCCCGCCGACGGCGAATGGCCGGTGCTGGCTGGGCGGCGTATCGCCATCCCCCGCAGCCACTGATAGGAATCTCGCCAGCCGTGGTTTCACTTCCAGAAACGAAGAAGGCCTGCCCCAGGTGATGGCTAGTCACCTGGGGCAGGCCTTAGCAGGAGCGAAATAAGACCGCTCTCTTCAGTATGAGTCTCAGTACTGTCCGAGCTGTGATTCAAGCTTGAACATGCTGGCCGACAGCTCACCGGAGCTCATGACCGGCGATTCTGGTGCCTCTGCCGATGGCCAAGCCTGCAATGCTTCGTCGTAGGCCGACACCAATTCATCGAGGGACTCGGTACCGTTGGCCTGGAAGAGCTCGGCATGAGCCTCGAGCAGCGACTTGGCAACGAGCATGAAGCCACGACCATCCTGGTATTCGACGACATTGACGAACTGGCCATCGTCGACCGCTTCGGCATACTCGTTCGTGGCTTGGCGTACCAGTGCCAATTGAACACGGCTCTGGAAGGCCACATCTTCACGCAATTCAGGATCGACATCCTGCATGGCGGACTCGATGGCACCGATGGCCTCCTCGTAGGCATCTTCGTGCTGCCCCCATTCGCCACCTTCACGGACCTCGTCGACCAAGGCTTGCAGGGTATCTTCGAAGTCCTCGACTCCACGCTGCTCGAAAGCGGGTTCCAGCCCCTCGTAATGCTCATGGATGGGGTGCCCGAAGTGAGGCTGGGCAGCGGTTTGCTCACCCTCTTGATACAGCTCGCGCGCCACTTCGAGGTGGCCTTGCATCATGGCGAGGCTGGTGTAGTAGACACCGGGGTTGGAGGCATCGATATGCTGGCCGGCTTCTCCGCCTTCGCCGCCTTCGCCACCTTCGCCGCCTTCGCCACCTTCACCGCCTTCACCGCCTTCACCACCAGCGGAAGCGTTCAGGTAAGCAAAGACTGCGAACGGATCGGGACCCTCGGCATGGCCGGCCTCACCGCCTTCACCGCCTTCACCGCCTTCACCGCCTTCACCGCCTTCACCGCCTTCACCGCCTTCACCGCCTTCACCGCCTTCACCGCCTTCACCGCCTTCCTTATGATGGCCGGCTTCTCCGCCCTCGCCACCTTCGCCCCCTTCCTTGTGGTAACCGGCTTCACCGCCCTCGCCACCTTCTCCGCCTTCTCCGCCTTGCTCGTTGTGGGCGAGCATCAGAGTATCGGGGCCCTGGGTGAACTCGGGCGGGAGTTCGGTCTCCGCCCAGCTGGCCGTACTGGTACCCAGCAGGACACATGTGCCGACGCCGACCCAGAGCTTGGTACGAGTATTGTTGGACATGGGGACTTCCTTATTCATTTCCGTTTGCCATAGCACTCGGCCGTGAAGGCCGGTTCGGATGCCGACTACAGAGAGTGCCGACTGCGCAAGCTTAATGCAAACCATTCACGCTTGTTTATAATTAACGGCAATTTTTACTGGAGTGGAGCGCTAATCGTGATCCTATGCATCGATCAGGTCATTCCGGCCGAGCTGCTGCAACGGGTGCAAACCACCCTGGCTGACGCCTCCTTTCGCGACGGCCGCGAAACGGCGGGGTGGCATGCTCGTACGGTCAAGCTCAATCAACAGGCCGACAGCCGTCAACCAGAGGTAGCGGCCCTACGCCAGGAACTCACCGCCGAACTACAACGCCATCCGCTGTTTCAGATGGCGGCTCGCCCCAAGCGCATCAAGCCGTTGATGTTCAGCCGTTATGAGCAGGGCATGAGCTACGGCAACCATGTCGACGATGCGGTGATGGCCACGCCCCAAGGCGCCATGCGCTCGGACCTGTCCTTTACCCTCTTCCTCAACGACCCGGACAGCTACGACGGCGGCGAACTGCTCATCGATTCCACCGCCGGCGAACAGGCCTACAAGCTGCCCGCCGGGGCCCTGATCCTCTATCCCTCCTCGACCCTGCACCGGGTCGAGCCGGTGACGCGCGGCCAGCGGCTGGCCGCCGTCGGCTGGACCCAGAGCCAGGTCCGCGATCCTCAGCAGCGTGAAATCCTGTTCGATCTGGATACCACACGGCGTCAGGTCTTCGAGGAGAGCGGCAAGTCCCGCACTTTCGACATGCTGTCGAAAAGCCTGGCCAACTTGCTGCGGATGTGGGCAGACCCCTGAAGACCACTGACACCGAACGGCACGCCGACCCTTGATCTTGGACGATCACCTCACCCCGGGAACAGCCTCTTTCTGAGGAAGGTGAAGGCCAGGGCCTGCATATGGGCCCGCTGGCGATTGTCGGCCGCGCCGCCATGGCCGCCCTCGATGTTCTCGTAGTAGAGCACCCGATGCCCCTGCTCGCGCATCCGCGCCATCATCTTGCGGGCGTGGCCGGGATGGACCCGGTCGTCACGGGTGCTGGTCATCAGCAGCAGCGGCGGGTAGTCCGCCGCGGCGTCGAGGTTGTGGTAAGGCGAATACTCGCGCAGGAAGGCCCAGTCGTCGCCGTCGGGATCGCCGTACTCGGCCATCCACGACGCCCCGGCGAGCAAGCGGTGATAGCGACGCATATCGAGCAGCGGCACCTGGCAGACCGCGGCACCGAACAGCCGTGGATACTTCACCAGCATGTTGCCCACCAGCAGGCCACCGTTGGAACCACCCTGGATGCCCAGATGCCTGGGCGAGGTGATGCCACGCGCAATCAGGTCTTCGGCCACCGCGGCGAAATCCTCATAGGCCTTGTGACGATTGGCCTTGAGTGCGGCGCGGTGCCAGCGCGGGCCGTATTCGCCACCACCACGGATATTGGCGACCACGTAGACACCACCCTGGCTGAGCCAGCCACACCCGATCCCACCGCTGTAGCCAGGCGTCAGCGATATCTCGAAACCGCCATAGCCATAGAGTAGCGTCGGGTTCTTGCCATTGGTCTCGATGTCCTTGCTGGCGACCATGAAGTACGGCACGCGAGTGCCGTCCTTGCTGGTGGCGAAATGCTGGCTGACAGCCAGCCCCTCGGCATCGAAGAATGCCGGTGCCGCCTTGAGCTCGCGCGGCGACTCACCGACTCGTCCGTAATACAGCGTGGTGGGCGTGAGATAGCCAGTGGCGATCATGAAATAGTCGTCGGATTCCTCGTCATCCACCGCACTCACGCTCACCGTACCGAGCTCGGGCGCCCCGGCCAGCGGCTCGCACGACCACTCGCCATCGCCGGGGGTGACCACGTAGAGTCGATTCCTGACGTCGTCGAGGACATTGAGCACGAGGTGATGACGGGTCCAGGTGGCATCCGCCAGGGAGGTGCGCTCGGTCGGCGTGAACAGCACCCGTAGCTCTCGTGATCCGGCCATGAAGGCGTCGAAGTCGGCGGCCAACAGCGCCCCCGCCGGGTGGGTCGTGCCGTCGAGCGTCCAGGGCTCGCGCAGCTCCAGGGTCAGCCAGCGCCGATGTACCTGCTTGCGGGCCGAGTTCGGCACCTCGACCTTGCGCAGGGCACCATCCGGCTCGCGCAGGTAGAGCTCGTTATCGTAGAAGGCCCGGGCGCGGCTGACGAAATCGCGCTCGTAGCCGCGCGTGTGGTCGCGCACGGCACCCACCACCATGTCATCGGCGTCGCCCTCGAAGACCGTGGTGGCCTCGGCGAGCGGGGTACCGCGCCGCCACGCCTTGACGATACGCGGGTAGCCCGAGGCGGTCAGCGAGCCCTCGCCGAAGTCGGTGTAGGCGTAGACGCTGTCGCGGTCGATCCAGGCGAGTCCTCCCTTGGCCTCGGCGCGGAAGAAGCCGTCGTCGACCCAACGCTTGTCGACGAGATCGAACTCGCGGGTCACATCGGCGTCGGCGCCGCCCCGCGACAGCGAGATCAGGCAGTGGCGCCAGGGCCCGTCCGGGTCGTGCGGCTTGAGGCAGTGGGCGCCGTGCCAGACCCAGTTCTCGCCCTCGGCGGCGTTGAGGGCATCGAGGTCGATCAGCACCTCCCAGGCCGGACGGGGCTGGCGGTACTCCGCCGGCGTGGTGCGCCGCCACAGCCCCCGCGGATGCGCCCCGTCCTGCCAGAAGTTGTAGTAGTGCGCGCCGCGCTTAACCACGAAGGGGATGCGGTCGTCGGCCTCGAGGATCGCCAGCAGGTCGGCCTGCAGGGCAGCGAAGTCGAGATCGGCCTCCAGGCGGGCCCGGGCCACGGCATTGTGTGCCCGCACCCATTCCAGTGCCCGCTCGCCCTCGACCTCTTCCAGCCAGCGATGGGGGTCGGGCGCCTCCCGATCAGGGCCCGTGGTGGGATGGCTGGGCATGTCGGCTCTCCTGCGCTGGATGATCGCTTCACCCTAGCAGAGTCGTCCCTTCCTAGCCGCCGGTCATGTTCATGAAGCGCACCACCTGAACCTCGCCGCCGGTGGTGAAGTGATGGCGCTCGGGCTTGCGGGTCATGGCGGCGACGATGGCCGCCTTGAGGCGTTCGCGATCGCCGGGATGGCGACGCATCAGGCCGCGCAGGTCCAGCGAGTGCTCGTTGCCGAGGCACAGCAGCAGCCGACCCTCGGCGGTGACCCGCACGCGGTTGCAGGCATCGCAGAAGTTATGGCTGTGGGGGGAGATAAAGCCGATCCGACTTTCGCTGTCGGGCATGCGGAAATAGCGCGACGGCCCCAGGGTGCTCTCGGTGGTGGGCACCAGGGCATGGCGGGTCTCGATGGTCGCGCGTACCGCATCGCTCGAGCAGAAGGTCTCGGCCCGGTCATGGCCGGTGACCTGGCCCAGCGGCATCTCCTCGATGAAGCTGATATCCACCTTCTCTGCCCTGGCGAATGCCACCAGGTCGAGCACCTCGTCGTCGTTGCGCCCCTTGAGGATCACCGCATTGAGCTTGATGCCCTCGAAGCCGGCGTCGCGGGCCGTGCGGATGCCGTCGAGCACCCGGGCCAGCTCGCCGGTACGGGTCAGGGCACGGAAGCGTCCCGGGTCGAGGGTATCCAGGCTGATATTTAGGCGCGTCAGGCCCCCGTCGCGCAGTGCCCTGGCGTGCTTGACCAGGCCGGCGCCGTTGGTGGTCATGGCGAAGTCGCGCAGCCCCGGCAACGCCCCGATCTCGTGTACCAGCTCGCCGATCCCCCGCCTCACCAGCGGCTCGCCGCCAGTGAGGCGAATCTTCTCCACGCCGAGCTCGACGAAGGCCCGGCACAGGGTGGCCATCTCCTCGAGGGTCAGCACCCGGGCGCGGGGCAGGAAGGTCATCTGCTCGGCCATGCAGTAGACGCAGCGGAAGTCGCAGCGGTCGGTGACCGAGAGCCGCAGGTAGCGGATGGCACGGCCGAAGCCGTCGACCAGGGACGTCATGAGGGGCACTCCGCCGGCGGCGCGTCGCGCATCGTCCGGTCCATCGGCAGCCGGGCGATCAGCTCGCCGACGCCCTCGGTGACCTCGGCGATGGTCGCCTCGCCGTAGAGCCGGCCCTTGCGCTTGCGCAGGCCCTGGTCGTAGAGCCTGACGTGCTCGGTGGGCGTCACCCCGGCATTGGCCAGGCAGTGGCTGGCGCAGTGCAGCTGGCAGCCGTCGATGGCCACGATCGGGCGCCCGGAGCGGGCCAGGCGCACCAGGGGCGGTACGCCGCCGCCCACCCCGGCGATGCAGGACATCTCCGCCACGCCGGCGTGGTCGAGGCGCAGGGCGACCTCGTTGGCCAGCTGGGCCACGTCGGAACAGCCGGAGCAGGCATAGACCAGGGTGCGTGGCCGGTTCGCTTTGCGGGACATCTCGCCTCCCTCGTTGCGGGGTTCAGTCGTCGGTCAGCAGGGCGTCGCGCAACGTCTGCTCGTCGAGCACCACCAGCCGCTGACGGTCGATGTTGATGGCACCGCTGTCGCGCAGCTTGCCGAGCAGGCGCGACAGGGTCTCCGGGGTCATGGCCAGCTGGGCGGCCAGCCAGCGCTTGGGAATGGTCAACCGCACCACCCGCGGTCCCTTGGCACGGCTGCCGGGCAACTGGCGCAGGATGTAGCTGACCAGCCGTGCCATGGCGTCGGCCTGGGTCAGCAGCGCCATGTCCTCCAGGCGTTCGGTGAGCTCCAGGGCCAGGCGGCTCATGAACTCCGCCCGGCAGGCCGGGTGGGTATCCATGAGCGCACGGCAGCGGGGGGCGGGAATCGCCAGCACGTGGGTGCGGCGCAGCGCCTCGGTGGAATAGAGGTAGCTCCCCTCGCTGGACACCATGCTCAGCTGGCCCAGGGGGCCGCCACGCTCCACGCAGCGGATGGTCGCCTGGCGGCCGTCGATGGTGTCGCGCACCAGCCTGACCACCCCGCTGATGACGATGTAGAGCCAGTGCGCCGGGGCGTCCTGGCGGAACAGCCACTCGCGGCTCTTCAGGTGGCGCACCTCCGAGGCCGCCAGCAGGGCGTCGACCTCGTCGTCGTCGAGCGCGGAGAGCCAGGGCACCCCGCGCACCAGGTCGCGCAGCTGCCGGGGCCGGAACAGCAGCTCAGTCGAGGAACTGGGCGACGGGACAGAATCCATGGGCATTCCCTTCCTCCACGTGGGTATCGGCTTCGATCATCAGGTAACCGTGGGCCTGGCTGGCGGCGCCGAGCATATGGGAGCCCTGGCCTCCCGCGAGGAACGCCACGGGGGCGCCACCGGTCCAGTCGAGCACCACCCGCAACAGTTCGCGGCGCCCGCGCGGGCCGCGCCGCGAGAAACCGGCCACCACCGGGTAGTGCTGCAGCGGGGCCGGGGCACGGCCCTGGCGGCCATGCACCAGGGGCAGCGCCAGCCACTGCCAGCCGACCAGCGAGGCCACCGGGTTGCCGGGCAGGCCGATCAGCGGTGTGCCGCGCTCGGCATCGGGGCCCAGCCAGCCGAAGGCGAAGGGCTTGCCGGGCTTCATGGCCACGCCGTGGAAGGCGAGACCGCCGAGGCGCTCGAGCACCGGACGCACATGATCCTCCTCGCCCACCGAGACCCCGCCGGTGCAGATCACCAGGTCGGCGCTGTCCCGCGCGACGATGAACGCCTCGCGCAGGGCCGGGACCGTATCGCCGACGATGCCCAGGTCGAGCACCGCGCACTGCTGCTGCGCCAGCAGGGCACGCAGCATGGCGGCGTTGCTGTTGTAGACCTGCCCCGGCCCCCGGGGCGAGCCCGGCTCGATCAGCTCGTCGCCGGTGGAGATCAGCGCCACCGTCAGGCGCGGGCGCACCGTGACCTCGGCGATGCCGTGGCTCGCCAGCAGGGCGATGGCCGCCGGGGTCAGGCGCGTGCCGGCGGCCAGCACCCGCTCGCCGGCACGGGTCTCCTCGCCACGGCGGCGGATATTGGCAGCGGCCGACACCTCCCCCTCGACGTGCACGTGCCCCCGGGCATCGAGTCGGATGCGCTCCTGGGGCACCACGGCGTCGGCGCCCAGCGGCACCGGCGCCCCGGTGAAGATGCGCGCGCAGCCGCCTGGCGGCAGGTGCAGCACCCCGGCACCGGCGGGCACCCGCTGTGCCACCATCAGGCCACGGTCCTGCGCCCTAGCGTCCTCGAGATCGGTCAGGCACAGGGCGTAGCCGTCCATGGCGCTGTTGTCGACGCCCGGCAGGTCCAGCGCCGCCATGACGTCCTCGGCGAGCACGCGGCCGGGGGCCCCGGCCAGCGCCAGGCGCTCGCGGCCCGCGACCGGCACCGCGGCGGCGATCATCCGGGCACGGGCCTCGAAGAGATCGAGCAGGCCGGGCGTGACGACCTCCGCGCAACCGCAGTTCATATCACGGCTCCAGCCCGGCCGGACGACTGGCGGCTCGTGCAGCGTCCGGCCTCTGGCAGCACCATGGCGACGAAGTTGCAGGGCCGGGTGCGGGCGTCGAGCTGGGCTTTGATGATGCCGTCCCAGGCCGTGGCGCAGGCCTTCGGCGAGCCCGGCATGGCGAAGATCAGGGTGCGGTTGGCCACTCCGGCCACGGCCCGGGACTGAATGGTCGAGCTGCCGATGGTCGCGAAGGAGAGCTGGCGGAACAGCTCGCCGTAGCCGTCGATGGCCTTGTCGAACAGCGGCGAGAGCGCCTCGGGGGTGGTGTCGCGGGGCGTGAAGCCGGTACCGCCGTTGACCAGGATCGCCTGGATGTCGTCGCGCACCACCCACTCGGAGACCACCGCGCGGATGCGGTAGACGTCATCGGGCACGATGCAGCGCGCCACCAGGTCGTGGCCGGCCTCGGTCAGGCGGCCGCTGAGCAGGTCGCCGCTGCCGTCCGCGTCGAAGCCGCGGGTATCGGAGACGGTCAGCACCGCCATGCCCAGCGGCACGAAGGAGGCATCGGCATGCACATGGGCCATCGGGAATCCTCCGTCACTGCATCAATGAACGGCCGGCATCGTCGTCCAGGGTGACCCCCTCGACGCCGATCTCGGCCTCCAGCGCCAGCAGGTAGTGGCGCAGGGCACGGCGGGTGGCCTGTTCGCGCAGGCTGTGACGGACATGCTCGGCGACCCGCTCATAGGGCAGCTCGCGCCCCTCGACGCGCTCGTCGATGCTGACCAGGTGCCAGCCGTAGCGCGAGGCCAGCGGCCGTTCATGGAGGCCCTCGGGCAGGTGCTGCAGGGCACGGTCGAGCTCGGCGACGGTCTGTCCCGGGGCCAGCCAGCCCAGCTCGCCACCCTGCTCCTTCGACGGGCACGCCGAGTGGCGCTGGGCGAACTCGGTGAAGCGCTCGGGCACGGCGGCGAGTTCCTCGAGCAGTTTCTCGCCCTGGCGATAGCCGGCATCGCGGGCCGCGGCATCGTCCGGGGCCGCGGCCAGCAGCACGTGGCGTACCCGCAGGCGGGTGGGCTCGCTGAAGCGCTCGGGATGGGCGGCGTGGAAGCGCCGGCAATCCTGCTCGGCGGGGTCCGGCACGTCCAGCTCCTGCTCCAGCAACTCGGCGATGGCGGCATCGGCCTCGTCGAGTTCGCCATTGGCCGCATCACTCAGGCCCAGGGCCGCGGCGCGCTGGCGCAGCAGCTCGCGCACCACCAGCGCACGGGCCGCCTTGAGCTGGGCAGTGCCGGCGCTGTCTGCCGGGTGGTACTGCATCTCCTGGGCGATGGCGGCCTCCTCGATGGTGGCCTCGCCGACCCGGATGGGCGGGGGGCTGGCGCCCCCCGGGATCTGTTCGATATCGATCTTCTGCATGGTCCAGTCTCCCTTACCCTCTGCGACGGACGATTTGGTAACGCCGGGTGACGTACCCGAAGGGCACGCTCCAGACATGGACCAGGCGCGAGAACGGGAACAGCAGGATGATGGTCAGCCCGAGGAAGACGTGGAGCTTGTAGATCCAGGAGACCTCGGCCATGTAGTCCGCCGCCCCGCCGCCGAAGAAGACGATCGCCTGGGCCCAGGCGGCCAGGGTGAGCATCATCTCGCCATCCAGGTGGCCCAGCGAGAAGTACACGCTGATCACGCCCAGCCCCGCCTGGAAGACGATCAGCCCGAGGATGACGTTGTCCATGACGCTCGACGAGGCCTTGACCCGCGGGTTGGTCAGGCGGCGGTAGAGCAGCATGGCGCCGCCCACCAGGCACATCACCCCGGCGATGCCACCGATGACGATGGCCAGCATCTGCTTGGCACCCGCCGACAGGAAGGGCGCATAGGCCCAGTGGGGGGTCAGCATGCCGAACAGGTGGCCGAAGAAGATCACCAGGATGCCGATATGGAAGAGGTTGCTGGCCAGGCGCATGTTCTTCGACGAGAGCATCTGGCTGGAGCCGGTCTTCCAGGTGTACTGGCCATGGTCGTAGCGCAGCAGGCTGCCGACCAGGAACACCGTACCGGCCAGATACGGGTAGTAGCCGTAGATCAGGTGTTGCAGGTATTCGGAAAACATGGCGATTCTCCTTCAGCTGGCAGCCGGGCCGGTGCCAGGCATGATACGTACGGGGTCACTGGGCACCTCACGCTTGCGCTCGGCGAGGCGGCGTCCCTCGGCGGACTGCAGGGCGCAGTCCTGGTCGGACGCGGCGGAAAAACGCACCGCCTCCTCTTCCCATACCTCGTCCAGTGCCTCGGGGGTGTCGTCGCGGGGCTCCTCGACGACCCGCTCGCGGTGGGCGTCGACGTCGGCCTCGGCACCGATCAACGCCAGCAGCGCCAGGGGCACCAGGGCGTGGTCGGCATCGCGCTCCTCCAGCCGGGCGGCGAGCAGCGCCAGGATGTGGCGGATCTCGCCCAGCCAGCGGCCGATCTCGGCCTCCGGCCGGGTCGAGAGGTACTCCAGGAACAGCGGCAGGTAGTCCGGCAGCTCACGGGCGTCGAGCTCGAAGCCCGCGGCGCTGTACTCGGCCAGCAGGTCGACCATGGCCTGGCCGCGGTCGCGGGACTCGCCGTGGACGTGCTCGAAGAGCAGCAGCGAGGTGCTGCGCCCGCGATCGAACAGCGCCACGTACTCGGCCTGCAGCTCCATCAGGTCGGCATCCAGCAGACGCTGGCACCAGTCCATCAGAGCGGTGCGCAGCGTCGCCGGTAGCCGGAGTTCGGCATCGGTGATCTCGATCATCTCCGGCGCCGCGGCCTGCAGCGCCTCGCTCGGGTAGTCGAGCAACCGGGCCAGCACGCGCAGGCTCAGCATGTCCGGCTCCGTCGCGGGATGTTGCATCGCTGCCTCAGCCATGACGGACCTCCTCGGCTTGCGGATCGTAGGTTTCCACCGGCTTGACCAGGGTGGTGGTCGTCTTGCGCCCCCCGAACAGGCTGTCGCCGCTCTCGCCGTGGCAGCCATCGCCGAAGCTGAAGCCGCAGCCGCCGCGCTCCGGGAAGGCTTCGGTGGCCATCTCGCGGTGGCTGGTGGGGATCACGAAGCGGTCCTCGTAGTTGGCGATGGCCAGGTAGCGGTACATGTCCTCCACTTGGGCCTCGGTCAGGCCGACGCTCTCCAGCACCTCGGTCTCGGCCTGGCCTTCCACGTGCTTGCCGCGCATGTAGAGGCGCATGGCCATCAGGCGCTTGAGCGCCAGCACCACGGGCGCCTCCTCACCGGCGGTGAGCATGTTGGCCAGGTACTTGACCGGGATGCGCAGCGACTCGATCTTCGGCATCACGCCGTCGAACTCGACCTTGCCGGCCTCGGCGGCGGACTGGATCGGCGACAACGGCGGCACGTACCAGACCATCGGCAGGGTGCGATACTCGGGGTGCAGCGGCAGCGCCAGGCCCCAGTCCATGGCCAGCTTGTAGACCGGCGAGGCCTGGGCGGCCTTGATCACGTTGTCGGTGATGCCGTCCTTCCTCGCCTGGGCGATCACTTCCGGGTCGTGGGGGTCGAGGAATATCTCGCGCTGGCGGTGATAGAGATCGCGCTCGTCGGGTGAGCTGGCCACCTCCTCGATGCGGTCGGCATCGTAGAGCAGCACGCCGAGGTAGCGGATGCGCCCCACGCAGGTCTCGGAGCAGATGGTCGGCTGGCCGGCCTCGATGCGCGGGTAGCAGAAGATGCACTTCTCCGACTTGCCGGTCTTCCAGTTGTAGTAGATCTTCTTGTAGGGGCAGCCGGAGATGCACATCCGCCAGCCGCGGCACTTGTCCTGGTCGATCAGGACGATGCCGTCCTCCTCGCGCTTGTAGATCGCCCCGCTCGGGCAGCTCGCCACGCAGGTGGGGTTGAGGCAGTGCTCGCACAGGCGCGGCAGGTACATCATGAAGGTGTTCTCGAACTGGCCGTAGATGTCGGCCTGGATCTGCTCGAAGTTCGCGTCCTTGCGCCGCTTGGCGAACTCGGTGCCGAGGATCTCCTCCCAGTTCGGGCCCCACTCGATCTTGTTCATGCGCTCGCCGGAGATCAGCGAACGCGGGCGCGCGGTGGGCTGGTGGTCGCTCTGCTTGGCGGTGTGCAGATGCTGGTAGTCGAAGGTGAACGGCTCGTAGTAGTCGTCGATCTCCGGCAGGTCGGGGTTGGCGAAGATGTTCGCCAGCACCCGCCACTTGCCGCCGATGCGCGGCTCGATCTTGCCGTCCTTGCGACGCAGCCAGCCCCCCTTCCACTTGTGCTGGTTCTCCCACTCCTTGGGATAGCCGATACCGGGCTTGGTCTCGACGTTGTTGAACCAGGCGTACTCGACGCCCTCGCGGCTGGTCCAGACGTTCTTGCAGGTCACCGAGCAGGTGTGGCAGCCGATGCACTTGTCGAGGTTGAGGACCATGCCTACCTGGGAACGAATCTTCATTTCACGGCCTCCTGCACGGTGTCATTACCCTCGCCATCCAGCCAGTCGATCTTCTTCATCTTGCGTACGATGACGAATTCGTCGCGGTTGGAGCCGACGGTGCCGTAGTAGTTGAAGCTGTAGGACAGCTGCGCGTAGCCCCCGATCATGTGGGTCGGCTTGGGGCATACCCGGGTCACCGAGTTGTGGATGCCGCCGCGGGTGCCGGTGATCTCCGAGCCCGGCATGTTCAGGATCCGCTCCTGGGCGTGGTACATCATCGCCATGCCGTTCTTGACCCGCTGGCTGACCACCGCCCGGGCGGCGATGGCGCCGTTGGCGTTGTACAGCTCGATCCAGTCGTTGTCCTCGACGCCGATGGCCCTGGCGTCATCCTCGGACATCCAGACGATGGGGCCGCCCCGCGACAGGGTCTGCATCAGCAGGTTGTCGCTGTAGGTGGAGTGGATGCCCCACTTCTGGTGCGGGGTGATCCAGTTCAGGGCGATCTCCGGGTTACCGTTGCCCTTCGTCTCGGCCAGGCTGATCGCCGCCTTGGTGTCGATGGGCGGACGATAGACCAGCAGGCTCTCGCCGAAGGCGCGCATCCAGGGGTGATCCTGGTAGAACTGCTGGCGACCGCTGACGGTGCGCCACGGGATCAGCTCGTGGACGTTGGTATAGCCGGCGTTGTAGGAGACGTGCTCGTCCTCGAGGCCGGACCAGGTCGGGCTGGAGATGATCTTGCGCGGCTGGGCGACGATGTCGCGGAAGCGGATCTTCTCCTCCTCCTTGGGATGCGCCAGGTGGGTATGGTCCCGCCCGGTGATCTTCGACAGGGCGTCCCAGGCCTTCACCGCCACCTGGCCGTTGGTCTCCGGCGCCAGGGCCAGGATCATCTCGGCGGCGTCGATAGCGGACTCGATCCGCGGCCGTCCCTTGTGCGGCCCGTCCAGCTTGCGGTGGTTGAGCCTGCCGAGCAGCTCGACCTCCTTCTCGGTGTTCCAGCCGATGCCCTTGCCGCCGTTGCCGATGCTCTCGAGCAGCGGGCCCACGGAAGTGAAGCGCTCATAGGTCTCGGGGTAGTTGCGCTTGACCTCGATCAGCGCCGGCATGGTCTTGCCGGGGATCGGCTCGCACTCGCCGCGCTTCCAGTCCTTGACCTCGACCTGGGCCAGCTCGGCGGGGGAGTCGTGCTGGTGCGGCAGGGTGACCAGGTCGGTCTCCTCGCCCAGGTGCCCCACGCACGCCTTGGAGAAGGCCTTGGCGATGCCCTTGTAGATGTCCCAGTCGCTGCGCGACTCCCACGCCGGGTCCGTCGCCGCGGTCAGCGGGTGGATGAAGGGGTGCATGTCGGAGGTATTGAGGTCGTCCTTCTCGTACCAGGTCGCCGTGGGCAGCACGATGTCCGAGTAGAGGCAGGTGGTGGACATGCGGAAGTCCAGGGTCACCAGCAGGTCGAGCTTGCCTTCCGGCGCCTCGTCGTGCCACTTGACCTCCTCGGGCTTCTGGCCGCCGACCTCGCCCAGGTCCTTGCCCTGGATGCCGTGGCGGGTGCCCAGCAGGTACTTGAGCATGTACTCGTGGCCCTTGCCGGAGCTGCCTAGCAGGTTGGAGCGCCAGATGAACATGTTGCGCGGGAAGTTCCGGGGGTTGTCCGGATCCTCCGCGGCGAAGGCGAGCTTGCCGCTCTTCAGCTGGTCCACGGCGTAGTCGGCGGTGGACAGGCCGGCGGCCTTGGCGTCCCTGGCCAGGCCGAGCGGGTTGGTGCCGAGCTGGGGAGCGGAGGGCAGCCAGCCCATGCGCTCGGAGCGCACGTTGAAGTCGATCAGGCTGCCGGGATAGTCCTCGACCCTGGCCAGCGGCGAGAGGATCTCCTTGATCTCGAGCTTCTCGTAGCGCCACTGGGAGGAGTGGTTGTAGAAGAAGGAGGTGGAGTTCATGTGGCGCGGCGGGCGCTGCCAGTCGAGGCCGAAGGCCAGCGGGGTCCAGCCGGTCTGCGGACGCAGCTTCTCCTGGCCCACGTAGTGGGACCAGCCACCGCCGCTCTGGCCGATGCAGCCGCACATGACCAGCATGTTGATCAGCCCGCGGTAGTTCATGTCCATGTGGTACCAGTGGTTCATGCCGGCACCGACGATGATCATGCTGCGCCCCCGGGTCTTGTCGGCGTTGTCGGCGAACTCACGGGCGATGCGGGTGGCCTGCTCGGCGGGCACGCCGGTGATCTTCTCCTGCCAGGCCGGGGTGTAGGGCTTGACCTGGTCGTAGGAAGTGGCGCCGTCGTCCTCGCCCTCTGCCCCCTCTTTACTTCTAAAACCGCGGTCGATGCCGTAGTTGGCGCACATCAGGTCGAACACGGTCACCGCCAGCACGTCGCTGCCGTCGGCTTTCTTGAGGCGCTTGGCGGGCAGGCTGTGGAACAGCAGATCGTCGCTGGCGCCGCCGCTCTTCACATGGTCGAAGTGCTCGTGGGCGATGCCGCCGAAGTAGGGGAAGGCAACCCTGGCCACCTCGTCATGCTGCTCGGCCAGGGTCAGCAGCGGCTTGATCTCGCTGCCTTCGGCGTCCAGCGACTCGAGGTTCCACTTGCCCACCTCATCACCGGTCTCGCCCCAACGGAAACCGATGGAGCCGCGCGGCACAACGAGCTGGTCGCGGGTCTCGTCCCAGGCGACGGTCTTCCACTCGGGGTTGTTGCCCTGGCCCAGGCTCGCCTCGAAGTCGCTGGCGCGCATCTGGCGACCCGGCGCGTAGCTGCCGTCCTCGCGGGCCTCGAGCTCGACCAGGAAGGGCATGTCGCTGTAGCGCCGCACGTAGTCGGTGAAGTAGGCGCTGGGCTTGTCGAGGTGGAACTCCTTGAGGATGACGTGCCCCATGGCCATGGCCAGCGCCGCGTCGGTGCCCTGCTTGGCGGAGAGCCACTCGTCGGTGAGCTTGGAGACCTCGGCGTAGTCCGGGGTGATCGAGACGGTCTTGGTGCCCTTGTAGCGCACCTCGGTGAAGAAATGGGCGTCCGGGGTGCGGGTCTGAGGCACGTTGGAGCCCCAGGCGATGATGTAGCCGGAGTTGTACCAGTCGGCGGACTCGGGCACGTCGGTCTGCTCGCCCCAGGTCATCGGCGAGGCCGGCGGCAGGTCGCAGTACCAGTCGTAGAAGCTCATGCACACGCCGCCGATCAGCGACAGGTAGCGGCTGCCCGCGGCGTAGCTGACCATGGACATGGCGGGGATCGGCGAGAAGCCGATGATGCGGTCCGGGCCATACTGCTTGGCGGTGTAGACGTTGGACGCCGCAATCAGCTCGTTGAGCTCATCCCAGTTGGCGCGCACGAAGCCGCCCATGCCGCGGGCCCGCTTGTACTGCTTGGTCCGGGCCGGGTCCTCGACGATGGAGGCCCAGGCGTCGACGGGGTCGCCCTTCTCGGCAACGGCCTCGCGCCACAGCTTGAGCAAGGGCTTGCGGATCAGCGGGTGCTTGAGACGGTTGGCGCTGTACAGGTACCAGGAGTAGCTGGCGCCGCGCGGGCAGCCCCGCGGCTCGTGGTTGGGCAGGTCCGGGCGGGTGCGCGGGTAGTCGGTCTGCTGGGTCTCCCAGGTGACCAGGCCATTCTTGACGTAGATCTTCCAGCTGCACGAACCGGTGCAGTTGACGCCATGGGTGCTGCGCACGACCTTGTCGTGCTGCCAGCGCTGCCGGTAGCCGTCCTCCCAGCCGCGGGATTCCGTGCGCAGCTCGCCGTGGTCGTCGGCGAAGGGCTCGCGAGTCTTGCGGAAGAAGTTCAGCCGATCAATGAAGTGACTCATGGTCGCTCTCCAGGCTCCTCGAAAGATGTGTGACCGCTTCCGGCCACCCGGCCCGCCGTGCCGCGTGGAGCTCGTGCCGCACGCCAGGCAGGTTCATGGCGAGGATTCTGGGCGATCGATCGGCGAATTACTGCCCGGTTACCTCCATATACCGCGCCTCTACCCCCAAGGGGATAGAGGCCGTGAAGCGAGGGGATAAGCCGAAGATGGCAGGGCCGTCAGGCCGCCACGCGGGGAGCCCTGGCGTGGTCGGCGAGCATCACCAGCATGCACACCACCAGCGAGCCATAGAGGAACATGAAGCCGGCACTGCGGACGCCGACCCACTCGTTGCCGAGCACGAACACCATCGGCAGCAGCGCGGCGAAGAGCCCCCCCAGGGTCAGCGCCAGGCCGCCCACCAGCGGCATGTCAGCGCCGTGGTCGCGGTGGATCAACCGCATCAGGCTGCCCTTGCCGATGCCCATGCCTAGCCCCATGGGCACCAGCAGGGCCATGAACCACCACAGCGGGGCGCTGAAGCGCAGCACCAGTTCCCCATGGACCCCCTGGATCTGCATGGTGAAGGGGGGGTAGGAGAGCAGGAAGAGACAGACCAGCACGAAGGCGCTGACCCACCAGCGCAGGGCCCGGAAGTCACGCCAGTCGGCCAGTGCGCCGCCGAGCACCTGTCCCAGGCCCACCGCCAGGGTGAACGGCAGCGCCCAGAGCGCCGCACTGCCGAGTGGAAACTGGTACTGGGCCGCCAGGTAGCCCGGCAGCCACAGCGCCAGCGCCACGAAGGCGCCGAAGAAGAAGCTGTAGACGAAGGCGAGCCGCCACAGCCGCCAGCAGGCCAGGCGCTCCCGTGCCCTGCGCCAGCCACCGGCCACCGGCCCCGGATCATCGAGGGCGAGTGCGTCGTCCACCGTCCGCGGGGTGGTCTCGACCGGGTCGTCGGCGAACAGCCACAGCAGGCCCGCCACCAGCAGTACCGGCAACAGGTAGAGCTGCGGCGCCAGGCGCCAGCCATAGGCCTGGCTGATCAGCGGCAGCAGCAGGTAGCTGAGCCCGGCGCCGAGCATGCCGGCGCCGTAGAGCCCCAGCGCCAGGCCGGCATGCTGACGGGGCCCCTGGGTCGCCACATAGACCAGGCCGGCCGCCAGCGACCCGGCCCCCAGCCCCAGGCCGGCCCCGGCCAGCAGGAACTCCAGGTAATGGCCCGCCTGGCTGATCCACCACAGGAAGGGGCAGATCAGCAGCAGGCAGCCGAGCATCACCCGGCGCCCCCCGACCTTCACCGCCAGGCCCGCCATGGGCAGGCTGGCCAGGCCGCCCACCAGCATGGGCACGGCCAGCAGGGCGGCGAAGGCGACCTCGCCGAAGCCGAGCGCCGCCTTGAGCTCGAGGCCCAGCACGGCGAACAGCGTCCAGCAGGCGAAAACCAGGGCGAAGGCCAGTGGTGAGAGCACCACCACCACCAGCGAGCGGTAGCCACCCTCGGCATCGCGGACGGGGTCTTCCCGGAGGGGCATCATGGATGGCGGGGCTCCGAGGCAAGGGAACGGAACATTGGGAAAATTCTCGTGAGCCTGGGCCCGCCGGTCAAAAGGGCATGCGAGGTACACCTTTGAGGGGGCAGGGCCTACCTACTAGGGTATAATGATGGCCTCGTGACTCCTTCAGCCCGCCCCGATGCCGGAGGGCCCCCTCACCGATGAAACTGCTGCAACGTTCCCTGGTGGCACGCATCATCGCCTCCCTGCTGGCGATCAGTGCCATGGCCCTGATCAGCATCGTGGTCACCATGACCGTGGCCAGCAACAGCCGCGGCGACGCCGCCGCCATCAACATGGCCGGCTCGTTGCGCATGAACACCTACCAGATCGTCGCCGCCCTGCAGCGCTACCAGCAGCAGCCGGAGGCCGAGCGCCGCGAGCACGCCCGCGCGCTCGTGGTGCGCTTCAAGGAGCGCCTGACCAGCCCGCAGCTGACCGGCGCCATGCCCGGGGCGACCGACCATAGGCTGCAGGTTCAGTATCGGCGGCTGCTGGAGCGCTGGGACCGGGAGCTCGCCCCCCGGATCGAGGCGGCCATCGCCGGGGGACGGATCGAGACCGGCGAGCTCCACGCCAGCCTCGATGGGCTGGTGGGCGAGATCGATGCCCTGGTGACCCTGCTCGAGGAGAACAGCGAATCGAAGATCCGCCTGCTCAGTGTGCTGCAGATCTTTTTCCTGGGGCTGACCGCCGTGGTCGTGGCCATCGCGCTGTACGATATCCGCCACAACCTGGTCACCCCGCTGCGCCAGCTGATGGTGCTGGCCAGGGAGGCCGCCCATCGCAACTTCGGCCATCGCACCCGCCTGCGGGGCCACGACGAACTGGCGATGCTCGGCCGCACCCTCGACACCATGGCCGAGGAGCTCGGCGCCAGCTACGCCGAGCTGGAGGAGCGCGTGTCGCGCAAGAAGGCCGAGCTGGAGCGCAGCAACCTGGCCATGCAGGTCATGCACGACGGCAGCCGCCAGCTCTATGGTGGCGGCAACGACCTGTGCTCCAGTGCCGCGCCCATGCTGCGTCGTCTCGAGCAGCTGCTGGAGATCGGCCCCATCCGCTTGTCGCTCAACGATCCCCACGACGACCGCCAGATCCCGATACTCGCCACCCACTCGGCGCGTCGCCCCGAGTACTGCCGCGACCACGACTGTCACGCCTGCCTGATCGACCCGCGGCCACTGCGCCTGCGCGAGACCGAAGAGGGCGAGTGCCTGCTGCTGCCGGTGAGTGTCGGTGACGAGATGCTCGGCACCCTGGAGCTCTGGCACCCCAGGAACCAGCCGCTCTCGAACAGCACTCGACGCCTGCTGAACGCCCTCGCCGACCAGCTCGCCACCGCCATCTACCTGCAGCGGCGCATCGAGGAGCAGCAGCAGGTGTCGCTGATGAACGAGCGCACCATCATCGCCCGGGAGCTCCACGACTCCCTGGCCCAGTCGCTCTCCTACCTGAAGATGCAGGTGGCGCGGCTCGAGCGCATGCAGCAGAAGGACATGCCCCGGGAGGCCCAGGCCGCCGTGTTCGACGAACTGCGCACCGGCCTCGACAGTGCCTATCGCCAGTTGCGTGAACTGCTCACCACCTTCCGCCTCAAGCTCGAGGGGCCGGGGCTCTCGAGCGCCCTGCGCCAGACCACCGCGGAATTCGCCGAGCGCATGGCGGCGCCCATCGAGCTGGACGTCGACGTGCCGCCCCACCTGCTCAATCCCAACGAGGAGATCCACGTCCTGCAGGTGGTCCGCGAGGCCCTGGCCAATATCCACAAGCACGCCCGGGCCCACTGGGCCGGGGTCTCGGTGCGCTTCGCCGAGGCCCGCATCCGGGTGCGGATCGAGGACGACGGCATCGGCCTCGAGGACGACCGCTCGCCACCCATGCACTACGGCCTGGTGATCATGCGCGACCGTGCCGAGACCCTGGGGGGCGAGCTGAAGCTGCGCAACCGCCCCACGGGCGGCACCCTCGTCGAGCTCGTCTTCACGCCCCAGACCGCTCGCCTGATTACCCAGCAACCCGCGTCACATGTCCCGGATGCTGCCACCGACCCCGTCGCTGAGCACCGGGCCGATGATCGCATCGCGCTCAAACACCATGGCAACAGGGAATAAGTCACGATGGCCACGCCTGCCCACGATACGCCCGCCAGTATCCTGATCATCGACGACCACCCGCTACTGCGCCGTGGCGTCTCCCAGCTGCTCGAGCTGGAGGACGACCTCGCGCTGGTCGGCGAGGCCGGCGAGCCCGAGGAGGGCGTGCGGCTGGCCGCCGAACTCGACCCGGACATGATCCTGCTCGACCTCAACATGCCGGGCATGAACGGCATCGAGACCCTCAAGCGGCTGCGCGCGAACGACTTTGCCGGGCGCATCGTGATGTTCACCGTCTCCGACCACGAGGAGGACGTGGTGGATGCCCTGCAGAACGGCGCCGACGGCTACCTGCTCAAGGACATGGACCCCGACGAGATGGTCCGCCAGCTGCGCCAGGTGGCCCTCGGCCGCATGGTGATCAGCGAGAGCCTCACCGCCCTGCTCGCCGAGGCACTGCGCAACCAGCGCAGCCGGCCGGTGGCGCCGGACCTCCACAGCCTGACCCAGCGCGAGCGGGAGATCCTGCGCGAGCTCGCCGCCGGGCTCTCCAACAAGCTGATCGCCCGCAAGCTCGACATCACCGAGGGCACCGTCAAGGTCCACGTCAAGCACCTGCTCAAGAAGCTCAACCTGCGCTCGCGGGTGGAGGCCGCGGTGTGGGCCGTGCAGGAAGGCGTCGACCGCTAGGACGCCCCTACCCTCCTCCCGGTTCTCTGTGGATACCTCCAAATACTCCCGGGCCGCGCAGGCGGCCCGGCCTCCATCCCCCCGTGTGAAAAAAGCGCTTTTCTATCAACCGGATGGCCCCATACCCCGGCTACCCCTCAAGAGGTATTCCGCTGATTTTTCGGCATTTTCAGCCAGTTTCGCCCCCTCGAGCCGCGGCGTATCTTTCGCCTCAAAGCCTCGTGCGTTGATCCGTGTCACGCCGTGGACCGCAAGGCGAGGCGCAACGGTAATACCCAAGGGGGAATCACCATGGCTAAATCGAGTGCCGACACCGGCCGCATCGCCAGGCCCGGCAGGAATGCCGATATCGAACACTGGGATGTCGAGAACGACGACTTCTGGGAGCGGGAAGGCAAGAAGGTCGCCAACCGCAACCTGTGGATCTCCATTCCCAGCCTGCTGATGGGCTTCGCCGTCTGGTTGATGTGGGGGATGATCACCACCCAGATGCAGAACCTCGGCTTTCCGTTCACGGTCAGCCAGCTGTTCACCCTGAGCGCCATCGCCGGCCTCTCCGGCGCCACCCTGCGCATTCCGGCGTCGTTCATGATCCGCATCGCCGGCGGACGCAACACCATCTTCCTGACCACCGCCCTGCTGATGATTCCCGCCGCGGGCACCGGCCTCGCGTTGATGAACCCCGGCACCCCGTTCTGGGTGTTCCAGGCCCTGGCGCTGCTCTCGGGCATCGGCGGCGGCAACTTCGCCTGCTCGATGAGCAACATCTCGACCTTCTTCCCCAGGAAGCAGCAAGGCTATGCCCTGGGCATGAACGCCGGCCTGGGCAACTTCGGCGTCACCACCATGCAGATCCTGATCCCGCTGGTGATGACCGTGGGCATCTTCGGCGCCATCGCCGGGTCCCCCATGGAGCTCGAGAGCGCCAGCGGCACCCTGATCGGGCGCATCGAGGCGGGCACCGACACCTGGATCCAGAATGCCGGCTTCGTCTGGCTGGTCTTCCTGATCCCGCTGGCCTTCGCCGGCTGGTTCGGCATGAACAACCTGCGCACCATCACCCCCAACCCGGGTAGCCCGGGCGCCGCCTTCGGCAAGATCCTCGGCCTCTACGGCGTCGGCCTCGTGACCTCCGTGGTGGGCGTCGTCGCCCTGGGCATCCTCAACATGTGGCTGGCCCTGCCGCTGACCATCGCGCTGACCCTGGTGCTGCTGCGCCTGATCCCCGGTGACATCAAACCGAACATCCAGAAGCAGTTCGCGATCTTCTCGAACAAGCACACCTGGTCGATGACGGTGCTCTACATCCTCACCTTCGGCTCCTTCATCGGCTTCTCGGCGGCCCTGCCCCTCTCCATCAGCGTCATCTTCGGCAACATGATGGACGTGGCCGCCGACGGCACCGTGACCCGCGTCGCCAATCCGGATGCCCCCAGCGCCCTGACCTGGGCCTGGATCGGCCCCTTTGTCGGCGCCCTGATCCGTCCCGTCGGCGGCTGGATCTCCGACAAGGTGGGTGGCGCCATCGTCACCCAGATCATCTCGGTGGTGATGGTGGTGGCCTCCGCCGCGGCCGGCTGGGTGATGATGCAGGCCTACAACGCCACCGACCCCAACAGCTACTTCGCCCTGTTCATGATCCTGTTCGTGGTGCTGTTCGCCGCCAGCGGCATCGGCAACGGCTCCACCTTCCGCAGCATCGGGGTGATCTTCGATACCCAGCAGAAGGGCCCGGTGCTCGGCTGGACCTCGGCCGTGGCCGCCTACGGTGCCTTCATCGCCCCGCGGGTGATGGGCGAGCAGATCCAGGCCGGCACCCCCGAGCTCGCCATGTACGGCTTCGCGGTCTTCTACGCACTCTGCCTGGTGATCAACTGGTGGTTCTACCTGCGCGGCAACGCCTACGTGAAGAATCCCTGAGCCCGCCCCCTCCCGGCGCTCGGGACAGGCCCGAGCGCTCCACCTCACCGCTGCGTGTCGAGGTACCCCATGAAGATCATGATCGCCTACGACGGCTCGCGTAACGCCAAGCTGGCACTGGCGCAGACCGTCACCATGTTCCGCTGCAACGCCCCGACGCTGATCCTCGCCGGCGTGGCCGAGAACCCGCTGGACGCCACCGATGCCAACGAGGCGCTCTTCCAGGAGGAGTACGACGAGCTCAAGGCCGCCCTCCAGGAGGGGATCGACTTCGCCTCCGGCGAGGGCTTCGACGCCGAGCTGCTGATCGCCGAGGGCGATGCCCGCAAGATGCTGCTGCGCGCCACCCAGAAGCACCAGCCCGACCTGCTGGTGATCGCCCGCCACAGCCACAAGCCCGACGGCGGCATCATCGCCCAGTCGCTCAGCTACTTCGTCGACGAGCTCGACTACATGACCTTCGGCAGCGTCAGCTCCTTCCTGGCGCGACGTGTCGAGTGCCCGCTGTTGATCTTCCCCAGCCCATGACGGTTCGCCCGCTTCCACCACGCTCGGGAACAAAGGATTAAACGACCATGAAAGTCTCCGCCGTCTTCAAGGTGCGCAATCCGGAGATCAGGGCCCTGCACCTGACCTGGATCGCCTTCTTCATCACCTTCTACGTCTGGTTCAACATGGCGCCGCTGGCATCGAGCATGCTCAAGAGCGTCGACTGGCTGACCCGCGACGATATCCGGCTGTTCGCCATCACCAACGTGGCGCTGACCATCCCCGCCCGCATCATCGTCGGCATGGCACTCGACCGCTTCGGGCCGCGCCGGGTCTTCTCGGTGCTGATGGTGACCATGTCGGTCCCGGCCCTGGTGTTCGCCTTCGGCGACACCATGACCCAGCTGCTGGTCTCGCGCCTGGTGCTGAGCTCCATCGGCGCCAGCTTCGTGGTCGGCATCCACATGACCGCGCTGTGGTTCAAGCCCAAGGACATCGGCTTCGCCGAGGGCTTCTATGCCGGCTGGGGCAACTTCGGCTCCGCCGCCGCCGCCATGTCGCTGCCGACCATCGCGCTGACCATGTACGGTGGCGAGGACGGCTGGCGCTGGGCCATCGCCCAGAGCGCCATCGTCATGGCCGCCTACGGCGTCTACTACTGGTTCGCCATCACCGACGGCCCCGACGCCAGGGCCCATCGCAAGCCACGCAAGGCCGCCGCCATGGAGGTCAGCACCTGGGGGGACATGCTCAAGCTGATCCTGTGGACCATCCCGCTGGTGGGCTGCCTGGGCATCCTGGTGTGGCGCATCGAGGACATGGGCTACCTCTCCGCCACCGGTGCGCTGATCTGCTACCTGGTGATCGCCGCCATCGTGATCTACCAGATCGTGCAGATCCTGCGGGTCAACGTGCCGATCCTGAAGAAGGGCGTGCCGGAGGACGACCGGTATCCGTTCAGCAGCGTCGCCGCCCTGAACAGCACCTACTTCGCCAACTTCGGAGCCGAGCTGGCGGTGGTCTCGATGCTGCCGATGTTCTTCGAGGAGACCTGGGGGCTGAACGCCGCCACCGCCGGCCTGATCGCCGCCTCGTTCGCCTTCGTCAACCTGGTGGCACGCCCCATGGGCGGCCTGGTCTCCGACCGCATGGGCAACCGCCGCTTCGTGATGCTCAGCTACATGTTCGGCATCGGCATCGGCTTCGTGCTGATGGGCATGCTCGACTCGAGCTGGCCGCTGGTGATCGCCATCGCCATCACCATCTTCACCTCCTTCTTCGTGCAGGGGGCGGAAGGCGCGACCTTCGGCATCATCCCGTCGATCAAGCGCCGCATCACCGGCCAGATCTCCGGCATGGCCGGTGCCTACGGCAACGTCGGGGCGGTGGTCTACCTGACCCTCTTCACCTTCGTCACCCCGACCCAGTTCTTCTACATCATCGCCTCCGGCGCCTTCATCAGCTGGCTGATCTGCCTGGTCTGGCTGAAGGAGCCCGAGGGCGCCTTCGACGAGGAGTACCACATCTCCTCGGTGGATCGCATGATCGAGGAACAGGAGGCCCTCAAGGCCCAGGCCGGCAACGCCTGACTGTCCGCCCCCGTGGCCCGATGGCCGGCTCACCGCCGGCCATCGGCCTTGCTGCCTCTCCCCGCACCGACCATGGCGAGCTCGCCGAGACTTGATCCAGGCCAGGAAATAGTGGTGCATCTCGCGCTATAGTAGCATTTCAAATACATGAATCAGGTCGGCATCTCACGACGGGGACGGCCGACCCTCGGATGCGAGGTCACCATCATGTCCGCAGCCCTCTCCTCTCTCGCCCCCGCCCAGGGCAGCAAGGCCGACCGCGGTCGCGGCACGGCCATCGTCGTCTACATGCTCTTCCTGGGCAGCATCCTGGCGGTGGTCACGGCGCCGCTGGGCGTGCTGATCGCCCACCTGGCTAGGCGCCATGCCGAAGGCTGGGTCGCCTCCCACCTGCAGTTCCAGATCCGCACCTTCTGGCTGGGCGTACTGGGCGGCGGCCTGTTCGTGGCGGCCTGGCAGCTGCTTGGCGTGCTCGGCCTGCCCGCCCTGGCTCCCTGGGCGCTCGGCTACCTCTACTTCACCGCCTGCCTGATCTGGATGGTGGGCCGCTGTGGAGTGGGCATCGCCCGGCTGACCGCCAACCGCCCGGTCGACAACCCGCGCAGCCTGGCCTTCGGCGGTGCCCGGGTGACCCTGGCGGACGGATGAGCAGCCGCGCGTTGCCCAACCCCGGCTGGGGGCCCCTCTCGGCACTGCCCGGCAACCCGCTGATGTGGGTGCTGATCCTCAGCGAACTGCTGGTCTTCACCGCCTTCTTCGCGCTCTACGCCTGGCAACGCGCCGCCGACACGGCGCTCTTCGATGCCTCCCAGCGCGAGCTCGACCCGCTGATGGGCGGGCTCAACACCCTGGTGCTGCTGACCAGCGGGCTCTGCGTGGCCCTGGCCGTGGAGGCGACGAGTGCCGAGCGGATCCGCCGCGCCCGCCAGTGGCTCTCGGCTTCCATGGGGCTGGGGGTGGGGTTCTGCGTGATCAAGGTCGTCGAGTACGCCGACAAGCTGGCCGCCGGCCTGACGCCGGAGACCAACACCTTCTTCGGCTTCTACTACGGGCTCACCGCCTTCCACTTCGCCCATGTGCTGTTCGGCCTGGGGCTGCTGGCGCTGGTGAGCTGGCGCACCTCGCTGGACAACGTGGAAACCGCCGCCGCCTTCTGGCACCTGGTCGACCTGATCTGGATCCTGCTCTATCCGCTCGTCTATCTGCTCAGATGACGGCAACCGACCGATGACCGCAGAGGTGATCATGACCGCCCATCCCGGCACCCGCCGCCTGCTCGCGACCTGGGCCATCCTGATGGCCCTGACGGTGATCTCGATGGTCTCGGCGCGCCTGGACCAGGGCGACTGGCAGGCGCTGCCGCTGTGGTCGGCGGGCCTGGTGCTGGCCGCCACCGGCTTCAAGGCCCAGCGGCTGCTGATGGTCTACCTCAACCTGCGCGCCGCCACACCGGCCTGGCAGGGCGCCTTCGTGGGGCTGGTGGTGCTGACGCTGGCGCTGATCGGCGCGGGTTACCTGGCCGCCCGCCTCACCGCCTGACGGCCGCCTCAGGCGTCGTCACCCAGCAGCCACCGGTCGAGGCACTGGTGCACCTCCTCGATGCCCTGGCCCTTGAGCGACGAGAACAGCTGGATGCTCACCAGGTCCTCCCATTCGCGCAGCCGGCTTCGCACCTGATGCAATGCCCCTTTCGCCGCCCCCGACTTCAGCTTGTCGGCCTTGGTCAGCAGGATATGCACCGGCATCTCCTTGTCGTCGGCCCAGCCGAGCAGGGTCTGGTCGAACTCCGAGAGCGGGTGACGCACATCCATCACCAGCACCAGGCCACGCAGCGAACCACGGCGCTGCAGGTAGTCGGAGAGATGCCGCTGCCACTCCAGCTTGACCGACTCCGGCACCTTGGCGAACCCGTAGCCGGGCAGGTCGACCAGGCGGCGCTCGGTGTCGTCGCCCAGGGTGAAGAAGTTGATCAACTGGGTACGCCCCGGGGTCTTGGAGGTGCGCGCCAGGGCCTTCTGGCGGGTCAGGGCATTGATCGCGCTGGACTTGCCGGCGTTGGAGCGCCCGGCGAAGGCCACCTCGGCGCCGCTGTCGGGCGGGCAGGCCGCCAGCGTCGGGGCGCTGGTGAGGAAACAGGCGGTCTGGTAGTTGAGACGAAGGTTGGGCGAATCGTTGAGTCGCGACATGACGGGCTGGTCCTGACGATGGTCGGGGGTGGCAGGGGCGCGGCTTGCATTCCCGCGGCCGGGGTGTTTCGTTATAATGCAGTGTCTTCTGTCTGCGACCCGGGGCACGCTAGTGTACCACCGCGCCCTCGACGTCCGCGAACCGCCAGGCCGCCGAGCCGCCGCATGACCCGGCCCTGGCAGGTTTTCGCGATCCGGGCGGCACCCAGGGTACGTACCGGTCAACAACGTAACGGCATAGTGGAACAGCGATGAGAAAGTTACTGGCAAGCCTGGCAATCACCATGGGTGCCGTGGGCGCCGCCCACGCGGACCTGCAAGCCGACGCAGACGCAGCGGCCGGCCGCGAGAAGGCCCAATCCTGCGCCGCCTGTCACGGCCAGGAGGGCACCAGCCCCTCCGGCAGCTTCCCCAACCTGGCCGGCCAGCAGGCCTCCTACCTGGCCAAGCAGATCATGGACATCCGTGACGGCAACCGTCAGGTGGCGCAGATGGCCGGCCAGGTCGACGACTTCTCCGACCAGGACGCCTGGGACGTGGCCGCCTATTTCGCCGACCAGGACGCCAGCCTCGGCCAGGCCGACCCGGACGAGGAACTGGTCGCCCGCGGCCGCGAACTCTACCGTGCCGGTGACGTGTCCAAGGGCATCCCGGCCTGCGCCGCCTGCCATACCCCGACCGGCAACGGCATCGGCAGCGCCGGCTATCCGGCCCTCTCCGGCCAGCATACCGATTATACCGTCGCCACCCTGCAGGCCTTCGCCGCCGGCGAGCGTGCCAACGACCCCGCCAACATCATGCGCGATATCGCCGCCAAGATGAGCGATGCCGACATGCAGGCCGTGGCCAACTACGTGATCGGCCTGCACTGAAGGCCACCGGCATGTCCTCACGCAAGGGCGGCTCGTGGCCGCCCTTGTCGTCTCCGGCGGCGAACCTCGCCGGGAACCCCGGCAGCGATTCGGGCTCAAAGCCAGCGAACATGCCCGGCAGCGGCACCGGCTCATCCAAGGAGAGATACCCCCGATGTTCAAGACCCTGATGGTTGCCCTGGCAGGCCTCGGCCTGTCGACCCTGGCCTCGGCCGCCACCCTGGTGGAAGGCCAGCACTACGAGGTGCTCCCCGAAGCGGTCGAGACCCGCGTCGACGACGGCCAGATCGAGGTCACCGAGGCCTTCTGGTACGGCTGTCCGCACTGCTACAACCTCGAGGATCCGCTCAACGCCTGGGTCGCCGAGCAGCCCGAGGACGTCGTCTTCCAGCGCCTGCCTGCCACCATGGGCGGCGACTGGAACCAGCATGCCATGGCCTTCTATGCCGCCCAGGAGCTGGGCATTCTCGACGCGGTGCACGATGACTTCTTCGACGCCATCCACGAGGGGGGTCGCCAGCTCACCGAAGCCGACGACATCGCCGCCTTCTTCAGCGATTACGGGGTCAGCGAGGAGGAGGCGCGCGAGGCCCTGACGTCCTTCGGCGTGAAGAGCCAGGTCAACCAGGCCCACGCCCGCATGCGCGCCATGCGCCTGATGGGCGTTCCCGCCCTGATCGTCGATGGCCGCTACCTGGTGACCCCCAGCAGCGCCGGCAGCCTCGACAACATGCCGCAGATCGCCGACGCCCTGGTGGAGAAGGTTCGTGAGGAGCGCGCGGACTGACATGCCTCAGCTGGCCGACGCCCGGATACCGTTGCTCGACGGCGGCCACCTGAAGCTGCTCACCTTCAACCTACAGGTGGGCATCCAGACCTCCGCCTACCATCACTACCTGACCCGCAGCTGGCAGCACCTGCTGCCACACCCCAAGCGCATGCGGCGCCTGGACATGATGAGCGAGGTGATCGGTCGCTTCGACATCGTCGGCCTCCAGGAGGTCGACGGTGGCAGCTTCCGCTCGAGCCAGGTCAACCAGGTGGAGTACCTGGCGACCCGGGCCGGCTTTCCGCACCACTTCCAGCAGCTCAACCGCAACCTGGGCCGCATCGCCCAGCACAGCAACGGCTTGCTGTCGCGCCTGGCGCCGGCTCGTATCGAGGAGTATCGCCTGCCGGGCACCCTGCCCGGCCGCGGTGCCATCCATGCCCGCTATGGCGAGGGCCCCGACGCCCTGCACCTGTTCGTTGCCCACCTGGCCCTGAGCCATCGCGGCCGGGTGCGACAGCTCGACTACCTGAGCGAGATCATCCAGCCGCTGCGCCACGTGGTGGTGATGGGCGACCTCAACTGCACCCCGGAACAGCTGCACACCCACGACCGCTTCCGTGCCTCGCTGCCGCTGCACCCGGTGCGCCCGCTGCTCAGCTACCCCTCGTGGCAGCCGCGCCGGGCACTCGACCACATCCTGCTCTCCGACTCGCTGGAGGCCGGCGAGGTGCGGGTGCTCGACCACCTCTTCTCCGACCATCTGCCGATCGCCGTGGACGTCCGCCTGCCACCGGCCTGCCTGACGGCCATGAGAAAATCGCTGAAACGGACGCGTTGATGGCACGGGGATGACGGTCGGCACCGAATCGGCGATGATGCGCCTCCGGTTTTCCTTCATCACGAGAGCGCCCATGAATCCCGCGAAACGCGAACCGGCCCTGCTCGCACGGCTCGACGCCTTCACCGACCTGATCGGGCGTAGCATCGCCTGGCTGGTCATCGTCATGATGGTGGTGCAGTTCGCCATCGTGGTCATGCGCTACGTCTTCGGCATCCACAGCATCGTGATGCAGGAATCGGTGATGTACATGCATGCCATGGTCTTCATGCTGGCCGCCGCCTGGACCCTGCGCAACGACGGCCATGTGCGCGTGGACATCTTCTACCGCAAGCTGTCTGCCCGCGGCCGCGCCTGGATCGACCTCGGCGGCACCCTCGTCCTGCTGATACCGGTGCTGGTGTTCATCGCCCTCGTGAGCCTCGGCTACGTGACGAGCAGCTGGGCGATCCTCGAGCGCTCGTCGGATGGCGGCATCCCCGCCGTCTTCCTGCTCAAGAGCCTGATCCTGGTGATGGTGGCGTTGCTGCTGATCCAGGCCATCGCCCAGGTGATCCGTCAGGTGCTGATCCTGCGCGGCCGCCTGCCGGGCCACCCCCCCAGCCACGAGGAGGCCCTCTAGTGCTTGCCTCCCTCCTCGAACTCATGCCGCTGGTGCTGTTCGCCGCGGTCTGCGGCGTGCTGATGCTGGGCTATCCGGTGGCCCTGTCGCTGGCCGGCACCGCGCTGATCTTCGCCGGCCTCGGTTATGCACTGACGCAGATGGGCGTCCCGGTGCCCTTCGAGGCGCGTTACCTGAGTGCCATGCCCAACCGGCTCTACGGCATCATGACCAACCAGACGCTGCTGGCCGTGCCGCTGTTCGTGCTGATGGGCGTGCTGCTGGAGAAGTCGCGGGTCGCCGAGACCCTGCTCGATGCCATGGCCCTGGCCTTCGGCGCACTGCGCGGCGGGCTCGGCATCGCCGTGGTGCTGGTCGGCATGCTGCTGGCGGCCTCCACCGGCATCGTCGGCGCCACCGTGGTGACCATGGGCCTGTTGTCGCTACCGACCATGCTCAAGCGCGGCTACTCGCCGGCGCTAGCCACCGGCACCATCTGCGCCACCGGCACCCTGGGACAGATCATCCCTCCGTCCATCGCCCTGGTGCTGCTCGGCGACGTGCTTTCCAATGCCTACCAGCAGGCCCAGTTGGCCATGGGGGTGTGGAGCCCCAAGACCCTCTCGGTGGGCGACCTGTTCATCGGCGCCCTGGGGCCCGGCCTGCTGCTGGTGGCGGCCTATATCGGCTATGTGATGATCATCGCCTGGCTGAAACCGGAGACGGCGCCGCCGGCCGACCGCCAGGCGCTGATGCAGGACCTGGGGCACAGCGGCAGCCTCTGGCCGTTGCTGATCAAGGGGCTGATCCCGCCGGTGCTGCTGATCGTCGCCGTGCTGGGCTCGATCCTCGGCGGCTTCGCCACGCCCACCGAGGCCTCGGCGGTGGGTGCCACCGGCGCCTTCCTGCTGGCCCTGGCCAACCGCCGGCTGAGCCGGCCGATGCTGCGCGAGGTGGTGTACTCCACCACCCAGGTCACCAGCATGGTGTTCCTGATCCTGATCGGCGCCACCCTGTTCTCGCTGGTGTTCCGCGCCTTCGGCGGCGAGGAACTGGTCATCGAGCTGTTCGAGTCGCTGCCCGGCGGCGTGGTCGGCGCCACCCTGGTGGTGATGCTGGTGATCTTCCTGCTCGGCTTCATCCTCGACTTCATCGAGATCACCTTCGTGGTGGTGCCGATCGTCGGCCCAGTGCTGCTGACCATGGGCCTCGACCCGATCTGGCTCGGCATCATGATCGCGGTGAACCTGCAGACCTCCTTCCTCACGCCACCGTTCGGCTTCGCGCTCTTCTACCTGCGCGGCGTGACGCCGGAATCAGTGCCGACCTCGGCGATCTACCGCGGGGTGATCCCGTTCATCGTGCTGCAGCTGACCATGCTGCTGGTGCTGGCGCTGTTCCCGGGCATCGCCACCTGGCTGCCTTCGGTCCTGTGACGGCCAGGGCCGCTCATCGGCCCCGGCACGTTACTGACAGAGCGGCGCCAGCCAGCTCTGCGCCAGGTAGAGCACGAGGGCATAGCGGGTTCCCTTAGCCAGGGAGATCAGCAGGATGGCCCGCCACCAGGGCAGCCGGAAGATGCCGGCCAGCACGGTGAGCGGATCGCCGACCACCGGCGCCCAGGAGGCCAGCAGGCTCCACTCGCCGAAGCGGAAGTACCAGCGCTCGGCCCGGGCCAGCCCCTCCCGCGAGGCGGGAAACCAGCGGCGATCCTGGAAGCGCCGGGCGTAGCGACCCAGCCACACGTTGATCAGGCTGCCCAGGGTGTTGCCGGCGGTGGCCACCGCCCAGAGCATCGGCGCCGGCTCGCCCAGGCACCAGAGCCGGGCCAGCCATACCTCGGAGCCGCCGGGCAGCAGGGTGGCGCTGACCAGGGCGACCACGAACAGGCTCAGCATGCCGCCCCCCGAGCAACCGACACTCCCTTGCGATACGATGACGCCATGACGCTCCCTCGACCCATCCCCAATGTGCTGACCATCGCCGGCTCCGATCCCAGCGGCGGCGCCGGCATCCAGGCCGACCTCAAGACCTTCTCGGCGCTGGGCGCCTATGGTACCAGCGTGATCACCGCCCTGACCGCCCAGAACACCCGCGGCGTCACCGGCGTGCACCCGGTACCCGCGGACTTCATCGCCCGACAGCTGTCCACCCTGCTCGATGACGTCGAGATCGACGCCGTGAAGATCGGCATGGTGGCGAGCCGCGAGGTGGCCGAGACCCTGGGCACCCTTCTCGAGCGCCGTCGCCCGCGCTGGATCGTGCTCGACCCGGTGATGGTGGCCAAGAGCGGCGACGTGCTGGTCGACGACGCCGGCATCCGTGCGGTACGCGAGGTGCTGGTGCCGCTGGCCGACCTGGTCACGCCCAACCTGCCGGAGGCCGCCGTGCTGCTCGACTGCGCGGAGCCCCACGACCGAGCGGCCATGGCGGCACTCGCCCCCGGGCTGCGCGCGCTCGGCGCCGGCGCGGTGCTGCTCAAGGGCGGCCACCTGGCCGGCGATGCCTGCCCGGACCTGCTGATCACGTCCGACGCCACTCACTGGCTGGAGGGTCCGCGCATCGCTACCGGCAACCTCCACGGTACCGGCTGCACCCTCTCCTCGGCGATCGCCACCCGCCTGGCGCTGGGCGATGCGCTGCCCGACGCCGTGGCCGCCGCCAAGGCCTGGCTCGCCACCGCGCTGGGCGAGAGCTACCGCCTCGCGGTGGGGCGGGGCCACGGCCCGGTGCACCACTTCCACGCCTGGTGGTGAAACACGCGGCGGCCGATTCGGCTTGCAGCCCGGCCGAGCCCCACCCATTCTGAAGGTCCGACCCGCCGGGAACACCGCCCGGCGCCTTCATGCACCGGAGGGATGCGTCATGACCCAGACCCTGCTGTTCGCCTGCGATCTTTCCGCCGAGAACCGTGCCGCCTATGCCCGCGCTGTCCGCCTGGCGGTGGAGCATGGCGCCCGCCTCGACGTGATCCATGTGCTCGATCCCTATCTGCCGCACCGGGTGCTGCACGATCTGGAGGAAGCGGTGGTCGCCGACATGAAGGCCATCCTCACCGACATCCGCGAGGACTATGCCCTGCCCGAGCCGAAGATGCTGATCCAGACGGTGGCCGGGTCGGCCTATGCCGAGATCATCCGCGAGGCCCACGAGCGCGAAGTGGACATGATCATCCTCGGCGCCCACCGCAAGCGCGGCCAGCCGGACCTCGTCGTCGGCACCACCCTGGCGCGGGTGCTGCGCAGCGCCCCCTGCCCGGTGCTCTCGGTGAGCCATCTGGCCACCCAGGAGTGGCAGGATATCCTGGTCCCGGTGGACTTCTCGCTAACCTCGCGCCATACCCTGCGCGAGACCCTCAAGCGCTTCCCCGACGCCCGCCTCACCCTGCTGCATGCCTGGGACATCCCCGGCGAACGCGAGCTCGGTTCCGACAGCGACTACGCTCGCTGGCGCGACCGGGAAGTGGCGCGGTTGCGCACCCAGCTCGAGCGCGAGACCGAGCAGTTGATGAGCGAGCTCGACGACGTCCCGGAGCTGGAACTGGTGCTGGAGCAGGGCGACCCCCTCGAGGTGCTGATGACCCGTCTGCGCCGCCAGCCGCCGGACCTGCTGGCGCTGGGCAGCCGCGGCCAGCTGGGCCGCCAGAGCCAGATCACCGAGCAGCTGCTGGCCGAGCCCCACTGCGACATCATGCTCTGCCGCGCCTGGTAGCCACCGTCGTGCTATCCTTCCCGGCCTGATTCCCAGGCAGGAGGCCGCTCGTCGGATGAAAGCCCTGATTCAGCGCGTACGGCGCGCCAGCGTGGAGGTGGAAGGCCGGGAGGTCGGCGCCATCGGCCAGGGCCTGCTGGCCCTGGTGGGGGTCGAGAGGGGCGACGACGAGACCGCCGCCGACCGGCTGCTGCACAAGCTGCTGCACTACCGGGTGTTCGGCGATGACGACGGCCGCATGAACCTCAACCTGCAGCAGGTCGAGGGGGGCCTGCTGCTGGTCTCCCAGTTCACCCTGGCCGCCGATACCGGCAAGGGGCTCAGGCCCGGTTTCTCCAGCGCCGCGCCGCCCGCCGAGGGCGAACGCCTCTTCCACTACCTGCTCGACCGCGCCCGCGAGGCCTGGCCGAAGGTCGCGAGCGGCGAGTTCGCCGCCAACATGCAGGTCGCACTGGTCAACGACGGGCCGGTGACCTTTCTGCTGGAGAGCTGAAAGCTGGAAGCTGGAAGCACCCGGCCGGCTCCGGCGCGCACCAAGCCCGCGGCTTGCCCGGCGACAGGCCTACGAGGAGGCGCAGTGAACCCCTCCCTGGGCGCTACATTCGCCATCCATGGCGAATGACCTCCTCTTCGGCCTATCCCCGGCGCCGCTCACTCAAGGACCAACACTTCATTATCCTGCACTTGCAGCCTGGCGCTCGGCACTTTCCAGCGCTTCCTCGGCCGCCAGCCATTCTGCCTCGAGGTCGTCCAGCCGCGACTTGAGCTGGCCCTGGCGGGCCAGGGTCTCGGTCAGCTCCTCCTTGCGGGCGGCGTCGGTATAGAGCTCGGCATCGCCCAGCGTCTCCTCCACGATGGCGAGCTCGGCCTGGACCTTCTCCATCGCCTTCTCTGTCCGGTCGCGCTCGCGCTTGAGCGGACGCAGCTGCTCGCGCAGCTCGGCGGCGGCTCGCCGGGCCGCCTTGCGATCCTCCTTCGGTTCCGCGCTCTCCGCCTGGCGCTCGACCTTGTCGTTGCGCGCCTCGCGCCGTTCGCCCTCGAGACGGGCCTTGAGCCAGGCGCGATAGTCCTCCAGGTCGCCGTCGAAGGGTTCGACGTGGTGGTCGGCGACCCGCCAGAACTCGTCCACCGTGGCGCGCAGCAGGTGGCGGTCGTGGGAGACGATGATCACCGTGCCCTCGAAGCTCGCCAGGGCCTCGGTGAGCGCCTCGCGCATCTCCAGGTCCAGGTGGTTGGTCGGCTCGTCGAGCAGCAGCAGGTTGGGCTTCTGCCAGGCCACCAGGGCCAGCGCCAGGCGCGCCTTCTCGCCACCGGAGAAGCTGCCGACCCGGGCGAAGGCATCGTCGCCCTGGAAGCCGAAGCCGCCGAGGAAGTTGCGGATCGCCTGCTCGCTCGCCTTCGGCGACAACCGCTGCACATGCATGAAGGGCGTCGAGGAGAGGTCGAGCCCCTCGAGCTGATGCTGGGCGAAGTAGCCGATGGCCAGGTGCTCGCCTGGCACCCGCTTGCCGGCGAGCAACGGCAGCTCGCCGGTGAGCGACTTGATCAGGGTCGACTTGCCGGCGCCGTTGGGGCCCAGCAGGCCGATGCGCTGGCCCGGCAGCAGGGTCAGCCTTACCTTGTCGAGCTGTACGCTTTCCTGCCCGGCCGCGTCACGGTAGCCGAGCCGCGCCTCGTCGAGCACCAGCAGCGGGTGGGAGGTCTTGTCGGCCGCCGGCAGGGTGAAGTGGAAGGGCGAGTCGGCATGGGCCACGGCGATGTCGCCCATGCGTTCGAGCATCTTCAACCGGCTCTGGGCCTGGCGCGCCTTGGTCGCCTTGGCCCGGAAGCGCGCCACGAAGCGTTCGATCTCCTCGCGGCGAGCCTGCTGTTTGGCCGCCTCGGCCTGCTGCAGCGCCAGCTTCTCGGCCCGGGTGCGCTCGAAGGTGGAGTAGTTGCCGCGGTAGAGCACGAGCCGCTGGCGGTCGAAGTGCACGATATGGTCACACACCGCGTCCAGGAAATCGCGGTCGTGGGAGATCAGCAGCAGGGTGCCCGGGTAGCGCACCAGCCATTGCTCGAGCCACAGCAGGGCATCGAGGTCCAGGTGGTTGGTGGGCTCGTCGAGCAGCAGCAGGTCGGAGGGCATGAACAGGGTACGGGCCAGGTTGACGCGCATGCGCCACCCCCCGGAGAAGTCCGCCAGCGGCCGCTCGAGATCGGCCTGGGCGAAGCCCAGCCCCACCAGCAGCTGGGCCGCCCGGGACGGGGCGCTGTAGCCATCCAGGGCCTCGATGGTGCCGTGGAGCTCGGCCTCGCGATGGGCATCGTCGTGCTCGTGGGCCATCGCCAGGGCGGCCTCGGCACGCCGCAGCTCGTGATCGCCGTCGAGCACATAGTCGACGATGGGGCGCTCCAGCGCCTCCACCTCCTGGGCCATGTGGGCGATGCGCTGGCCGCCGCTCATCTCCACCTGGCCGGCATCCGGTGTCAGCTGGCCCAGCAGCAGGCCGAACAGGCTCGACTTGCCGGCGCCGTTGGGCCCGACGATCCCCGCCTTGTGCCCCGCATGCAGGGTCAGGTCGGCCTCCTCGAACAGTCGCTGGGTGCCGCGTTGCAGGGAAACTTGGCGCAGTGCGATCATGCTGGCTCCACTCGACAGGACGTGAGACTGCCGCCGCGATACGACGGCAGCCGATGGATGACCCCCGATTCTACCGAATTGCCGCCCGCTCTGCGGGCCAGGCTCATCGCCAATCCGCTCTGGGACTTCGCCCTGACGCTCTATGCCCGGGAAGGGGTCGAGGCCGCCTGCCTGCACCTGCAGGATGACGCCGGGCTGGACGTCTGCGAACTGCTGTGGCGCTGCTGGCTGTTCCACCACGGGGTCCAGCCGACCGACACGCCCACCGGCCTGGCCGAGATCCGCCACTGGCAGCAGCAGATCACCGCGCCGCTGCGTCGGCTGCGCCGCACCCTGAAGGCCGAGGCGGCGACTCGCCCCGCTGTCGCCGACCTGCGCCGTACGCTCCAGCGGGCCGAGCTCGAGGCCGAGCGGGAGACGCTCGACCGCCTGGAGGCTCTCACCGCCGACTGCCACCCGGCACCACTTCCGTCGGCCCGTCCGGGGTTGAAAGAACATCTCGCTGGCTGCCTGCAACTACAGAAAAAATCGCATCTTTCTGCCCTGCAAAGGCTAGAAAGCTCGCTTGACCCCTCCCGGACCCCACGCTAGCCTGAAACTAACCGTGCAGGATTTTTACCTGCTCGTTACCTGGCAATATCACCCGATCTTGACCAGTCCAACCTGCGAGGGGAACACAAGAATGAAGGCAACCAAGCTGTTGACCACGGCCACTGTCGGCGCGCTGCTGTTCGGCATGTCCGCCGCGGCCCATTCCGCCGACTGGCGCTATGCCCATGAGGAATTCGAAGGTGACGTTCAGGACGTGTTTGCGCTCGCCTTCAAGGAGCATATCGAGGAAAACTCCGACCATACCGTGCAGGTCTATCGCTTCGGCGAGCTCGGCGAGTCGGATGACCTCATGGAGCAGACCCAGGCCGGCATCCTGCAGTTCGTCAACCAGTCACCGGGTTTCACCGGCGCGCTGATCCCCGAGGCGCAGATCTTCTTCATCCCCTACCTGCTGCCGACCGATGAAGCGACCGTCCTCGAGTTCTTCGACGAGAGCAAGGCCATCAACGAGATGTTCCCCGAGCTCTACGCCGAACAGGGGCTCGAACTGCTGAAGATGTATCCGGAAGGCGAGATGGTCATCACCGTCGACGAGCCGATCCGCACCCCGGAAGACCTGCGCGGCAAGAACATCCGCACCATGACCAACCCGCTGCTCGCCGCCACCTATCGGGCCTTCGGTGCCAGCCCGACGCCACTGCCCTGGGGCGAGGTCTACGGTGGCCTGCAGACCAACATCATCCAGGGCCAGGAGAACCCGATCTTCTGGATCGAATCGGGCGGCCTCTACGAGGTCTCCCCGCACCTGGTGTTCACCGGCCACGGCTGGTTCACCACCGCCATGATGGCCAACCAGGACTTCTTCGACGGCCTCTCCGAGGAAGACCAGCAGCTGGTGCGTGATGCGTCCGATGCTGCCTACGACCACACCATCGAGCACATCCAGGGCCTGTCCGAGGAGTCCCTGGCCAAGATCCAGGAGGCCTCCGACGAGGTCACCGTGACGCGCCTGACCGAGGAGGAGATCCAGGCCTTCCGTGAACGTGCCCCGCAGGTCGAGGAGGAGTTCATCGAGATGACCGGCGAACGTGGCCAGGAACTGCTCGACCAGTTCAAGGCCGACCTGGAAGCCGTGAACGGCGAGTAAGCCTCAGGGCCGCTCCGCCGCAAGCACGCCAAGGGGGCAGCCGTCCGGCTGCCCCCTTGGCGTTGAGCCCCGGCCAATCAGCGTTGAAGAGCCGGCACGGGGTCCGGCCACCCGTTGCGTACCCTTGAGAACGAGCAAGGCGACCCCCCTTCTCTCGGGGAAAACCCTCAGGAGTCTGGTCACATGACTGAAGAAGAATCCGAAAAGAACTACCGGTCGACGCTGCCCGGTCCGCTGGGGCCGATCGATACCTGGATCAGCAAGATCGAGGCGGTGATCCTGGCCATGGGGATTATCCTCATGGCGATCAATACCATCGCCAACGTCATCGGCCGCTTCGTGTTCGGCGAGAGCCTGCACTTCTCCGAGGAAGTCAACCGCATCCTGATCGTGATGGTGACCTTCGCCGGCATCGGCTATGCGGCGCGCCATGGGCGACACATCCGCATGTCGGCGATCTACGATGCCCTGCCCACCGGCGGGCGCCGCTGGCTGATGATCTTCATCTGCCTGTTCACCGCCCTGGTGATGTTCGTGCTCTGCTACTACTCGATCGGCTACATCATCACCCTCTACGGCCGCGGTCGAGTGCTGCCGTCGCTGAGCATCCCGGTATGGATCATGTACGTCTGGGTCCCGGTGGGCTTCGCCATCACCGGCATCCAGTACCTGCTGACCGCCATCAAGAACCTCACCTCCCGTGACGTCTACCTGTCGACCCATGTGGTCGATGGCTACAAGGACACGGAAACGGAAGTCTGACGCAGGGCACGCGAGGAATACCCCATGACAACCATCATCGTCTCCATCATGATCGTGCTGCTGCTGCTGGGCTTCCCGATGATGATCCCCCTGGCCACCGCGGCCTTCGTCGGTTTCTACATGACCTTCGGCGGTACCGGCCAGATGGAAACCCTGATCCAGCAGCTGATGGGCGGCATCCGCCCCACGGCGCTGATCGCCGTGCCGTTGTTCATCCTGGCCGCCGACATCATGACCCGCGGCCAGTCGGCCAACCGCCTGATCAACATGGTCATGGCCTTCGTCGGCCACGTGAAGGGCGGGCTGGCGGTCAGCACCGCGGCCTCCTGCACCCTGTTCGGTGCGGTCTCGGGCTCGACCCAGGCCACGGTGGTAGCGGTCGGCTCGCCGCTGCGGCCCCGCATGCTCAAGGCCGGCTACAAGGACCCCTTCACCCTGGCGCTGATCATCAACTCCAGCGACATCGCCTTCCTGATCCCGCCGAGCATCGGCATGATCATCTACGGGGTCATCTCCGGTACCTCCATCGGCGAGCTGTTCATCGCCGGCATCGGCCCGGGCCTGCTGATCCTGGCCATGTTCTCGGTCTACTGCGTAACCTACGCCATCGTCAAGGACGTGCCCACCGAGCCCCGTTCAAGCTGGAAGGAGAGGGCCCTGTCGGTACGCGACGCCCTCTGGCCGCTAGGTTTCCCGGTGCTGATCGTCGGCGGCATCTACGGCGGTGTCTTCAGCCCCACCGAGGCCGCGGCGGCCTGTGTGCTCTATGCGGTGCTGCTCGAGTTCGTGGTCTTCCGCTCGCTGAAGCTGCACCACATCTACACCATCGCCAAGTCGACCGGCCTGATCACTGCGGTGGTGTTCATCCTGGTGGCGGTGGGCAACGGCTTCTCGTGGATCATCTCCTTCGCCCAGATCCCGCAGACGCTCCTTGCCGCCTTCGGCATCAACGAGGCCGGGCCGATCGGCGTGCTGGTCGCCATCTCGGTGGCCTTCTTCGTCGCCTGCATGTTCGTCGACCCCATCGTGGTGATCCTGGTGCTGACGCCGATCTTCGCCCCGGCCATCGCCGCCTCCGGGCTCGATCCGGTGCTGGTGGGCGTGCTGATCACCCTGCAGGTGGCGATCGGCTCGGCGACCCCGCCCTTCGGCTGCGACATCTTCACCGCCATCGCCATCTTCAAGCGACCCTACTGGGAGGTGATCCGCGGCACGCCCCCCTTCGTCTTCATGCTGGTGCTGGCGGCCGCTCTCATCATCATCTTCCCGCAGATCGCGCTGTTCCTGCGTGACCTGGCATTCCGCTGATCCACTGTCCAGATCCACTAACCTCAGGAGAAGGTGACGATGTTCAATCGGATACTGATACCGGTGGACGGCTCGAAGGGGGCGCTGAAGGCCCTGGAGAAGGCCGTGGGGCTGCAGATGCTGACCGGCGCCGAACTCTACATCCTCTGCGTCTTCAAGCACCACAGCCTGCTGGAGGCCTCGCTCTCCATGGTCCGGCCCGACAAGCTGGACATTCCCGACGATGCCCTCAAGGAGTACGCCACCGAGATCGCCGTGCACGCCAAGGGCGAAGCCCTGGCGCTGGGGGCCGAGCCGACCAAGCTGCGCGCCTTCGTCAAGGGCGGCCGCCCTTCGCGCACCATCGTGCGCTTCGCGCGCAAGCGCGAGTGCGACCTGATCGTGATCGGCTCCCAGGGCACCAACGGCGAGAAGAGCATGCTGCTGGGCAGCGTGGCCCAGCGGGTCGCGGGCTCCGCCCACTGCCCCACGCTGGTCGTCTGACAGCTCCCGCCTCCCGGGCCGGCTTCCCGCACCGCGCCGGTCTCTGGTGCGGAACCGGCCCGGCCCTGTTACAGTCCCATGGTTTCCATGCACTGGCGCCGCGGCGCCCGGACCACAAGGCTTGCTGATGAAGAGACTGCTGACCACCGCCTCCCTGACCGCCCTCCTGGGCGCCGCCCCCCTGGCACTGGCGACACCGGAAACCGACGACGAGCGCCTCGGCTACAGCCTGGGCGTGACCCTCGGCCAGAGCATCCAGCAGGACGTCGAGGACCTGAACATCGACGCCTTCACCCAGGCCATCCGCGACGTCTTCGAAGGCGGCGAACTGGCCATGAGCGACGAGGAGATGGCCGAGGCCCTGATGCGCTTCCAGCAGGAGGCCATGGCCGCCCGCGAGGCCGAGGCCGAGCAGCTGGCCGAAGCCAACCGCGCCGACGGCGAAGCCTTCCTGGCCACCAACGCCGAGGATGAGGATGTCGAAGTCACGGAGTCCGGCCTGCAGTACAAGGTGCTGGAATCCGGCGATGGCGACTCCCCTGGCCCCGAGTCCACCGTCGAGGTGCACTACGAGGGCACCCTGATCGACGGTACCGTCTTCGACAGCTCCTACGAGCGCGGCGAGCCGGTCAGCTTCCAGGTCGGCCAGGTGATCGAGGGCTGGCAGGAGGCGTTGCAGTTGATGAGTGTCGGCGATACCTGGGAGATCGTCATCCCCGCCGAGCTGGCCTATGGCCCCCGGGGCCAGGGCCCCATCGGCCCTCACGAGACGCTGATCTTCAAGGTCGAGCTGCTCGGCGTTGACGCCGACTGACCATGAACCTCCTTGCCTCTGTCGCCGCCGGCCTCGTTCTGACAGGGCTGGCGGCCCCCCTTGCGGCCACCGAGCGGCTCCCCGAACTGCCTCGGCTGGGCATCGCCGCCGATGACGTCAGCCTGGTCGGCATCTCCTCCGGCGGCTACATGGCCACCCAGTTGGCGGTGGCCTGGCCGGAGCGCTTCGCCGGCCTCGCCGTGCTGGCCGCCGGCCCCTGGTCCTGCGCCCAGGGGGCCTTGAGTCTCGCGCTCGGGCAATGCATGACAACGCGGCTGGGCGCCCCGGAGCTGGACGAACTGGCCAACCGCCACCGCGGCTATCTGGAGGGCGGCCTGGTGGGCGACCCCCAGGCACTGGCGCGACTGCGGGTGTTCATCTGGCATGGCACCGAGGACGATACGGTGTCGCCGGCCCTGGGCCGTGCCCTGGCCGAGCAGATGCAGGGCTGGCTGGAGAGCCCCGAGGAGCAGCTCCGGCTGATCGAGAGCGAGGATGTCGGCCACGGCTGGCCCGTGGCAGCCCGAGAGGAGGCCCCCGTCGATGTCCTTGCCGGCTGCCGTGCCGGGGGCGGTACCCACCTGCTGGCCTGTGGCCTGGACATCGCCGGCGAGGCATTGGGCTGGCTGCATGGCGCACTCGACCCGCCGGCCGAAACGGCCCCCCGCGACCACCTGACGCGCTTTACCCAGGCCCCCTTCCTCGACGGCAAGGGATTCGACGAAGCGGGCTATCTGTTCGTGCCCGAGGGGTGCGAGGCCGGAGGCTGCGGGCTGACCGTCGCGCTGCACGGCTGCGCCATGGGCGCCGGACAGATCGACGACGCCTTCGTGCGCCACAGCGGGCTCAACGAGTGGGCGGCCACCAATCGTCGCGTGATCCTGTACCCCCAGGCGGATACCAGCCTGGCCAATCCACAGGGCTGCTGGGACTGGTGGGGGTTCGCCGAGAGCACCTGGCAGCTGAACCCGCTGCACGACACCCGCGAGGGCACCCAGACACGGGCCCTGATGGGCATGATCGATCGTCTGGCACAATCCCCGGAGGCGTGACTAGCACCCGGCGTCAGCCCTCCAGCTCGCTCTCCAGCGCCGAGATCAGCGCATGGGGGGCGGGCGAATAGAGCACTCGCTTCTGGATTCGCCCCTCCCGGTCGACCAGGTAGAGCGACGAGCTGTGGTCGATGGTGTACTCCATCGCCGACTCCGGCGTCTCCACGCGCCGCCAGACCACGCCGTAGCGCTCGGCGATCTCCTCGAGCTGCGCCTCACTGCCGGTGGCACCGATGAAGGCATCGCCGAAATAGTCGGTGTACTCGGCCAACCGCTCCAGGGTATCGCGCTCGGGGTCCACCGAGATCAACACCGGCACCACCCGCTCGCGGCTTTCGTCGTCGAGCTCGGCCAGCGCCTGGCGCACCACTGCCATGCTCATGGGACAGACGTCGGGGCAGTAGGTGTACCCGAAGAAGAGGATCGCCAGTTGATCGTCGTCGAGCCGGGAGAGAGAGAAGTCGCCTTGGGTCGAGGAGAGCTCCACCGGGCCGCCCTGTGCCCCGTGGCCCGTGCCACGGGCCACCTGCTGCTGGTACCAGGCATAACCGCCGAGGGCCATGATCAGCACGATCACGGCCAGCCCTGTCCAGATCCCCTGTCGCTTCATGGTGTGTGTCGCTCCACATCGAAATCGAACCAGCTCCCCAGGCTTCCCCGGGCGGTTTCCACTACCACCCGGGCCCGCCACGGCATGACCGACTCGGTACAGATCGTCACCTGACCCTCGCCGCGGAAGACGCCATCGGCTCCACGGGTGAGCGGGAAGCGATGCAGCCCCATGTCCATGTCGCGGCCGACGAACTCGACCCGCGCCGCTTCGGCCGCGAGGCCCTCGAGGGTCACGACCAGGGGCAGGGGCTCCAGCGCCCGGATCCGCCCGGCAACGTCGGCCTCGAGCGTGAGGCTTACGCCCCGATCAAGGGTCGCCGCGCAGGCGCCGACATGCAAGTCACAAGGGGCCTCGGGGGCAACCCAGCGCACCTCGCCGCCACCGCGAAGACTGTAGCTGGTCAGGTACCAGAGCGCCACGGCGATGACCCCCAGTGTCACCAGCATCAGCAGGCGCAGCAGCGGGGAACGCGAGACACCGGTTTCGATCGGGGGGCGGTGGGGCATGGCGGCGAAAGAAGCACTCCAAAGGGGGCAGGATGCGGGTAAGCTTATCAGCATTTGCCCTGAGTGGACTGTGCAAGGATGTCGCAGGGCGGCACGACGAGGGAGGCGTTCATGGAGGGAGTGGCAAGTGCGCTGGGGCCGCTGTTCCTGCTGATCCTGCTGGGAGCCGTGCTGGGTTGGACCCGACAGCCCGGTGGCGACTTCTGGCCACGGCTGGAAAGGCTGATCTACTTCCTGCTGTTTCCCGCCATGCTGATCTCGACCCTGGCCACCGCCGACGTGAGCCAGGTACCGGTCGCCCGGCTGGCGCTGGCCCTGCTCGGCGCCATGGGCCTGTTCGGCGCCCTGTTGTGGCTCGTTCGGGACCGGCTGCGGCTCGAGTCACCGGCCTTCACTTCGGCCTTCCAGGGCGCCCTGCGCTTCAACACCTATGTCGGCGTGGCCGGCGCCGCGGCGCTTCATGGCGGTGCCGGGGCCACCGTGGCCGCGGTGGCCGTGGCACTGATGGTGCCGGTGGTCAATGTGCTCTGCGTGGCCAGCTTCATCGCCGCCGGCACCCTGGGCCGCTCCAGCCTGGGCCGCAGCCTGGCCGCGCTGGTACGTAACCCGCTGATCCTCGGCTGCCTGATCGGCATCGGCCTCAACCTCAGCGGCATCGGCCTGCCCGGCTGGAGCGGCGCCACCGTGGAACTGCTTGGCCGCGCCGCCCTGCCACTGGGCCTGGTGGCGGTGGGCGTGGCACTGCGACCCGCCGCCCTGATCCGCCTGGATCGCGGTGTCTGGGCCACCAACCTGATCAAGCTGGTGCTGATGCCGACCCTGGTGCTGGGGCTCGCCCTGGTCTTGCGACTCGACCCGGTGAGCCGCGACGTGGCCCTGCTGTTCGCCGCCCTGCCCACCGCCACCTCGGCCTATATCCTGGCCCGCCAATTGGGGGGCGACGCCGAACTGATGGCGGCGCTGATCACCGGTCAGACCCTGTTGGCCATGGTGACGCTGCCCTTGTGGCTGCGGCTCGTCGGCTAGCGACAGGGCTTAAACAAAAAATATTCGCATTTGTGTTGACGAGCCAAATGAGAATGATTACCTTTGCAGGTGTGGCGTTGATGAGGCGCCACGGCCAGGGCAGGGTCCGCCAGTCTCCTGCCATGGTTTCTCCCTCTCATTGCTAGTCACGGTCTTGCCGCCACCCACCCGGGTGGCGTTTTTTTGTTCGGCGCATGTTGCCCGATCAGGCCGGCCGCGGCACTGCATGCCGGGGGGAGCAGGGCATCATTGGCATTGCCATCGCCGGTGTCGGCCTGGCTATTCGCTGCGTCGATACATCAGGTCCCAGACACCATGACCGAGGCGCTCGCCACGGGCCTCGAACTTGGTCAGCGGGCGAAACGCCGGTCGCGGCACATAGGGCGCCGTGTCCGGAGCTGCCACATTGCGATAGCCCGGCGCCGCGGCCATGACCTCGGCCATCCACTCGGCGTAGGCCTGCCAGTCGGTGGCCAGGTGGAAGATGCCACCGGGCTTTAGCCGGGTGCGCACCAGCTCGACGAAGGCGGGCTGGACGATGCGTCGCTTGTGGTGCTTCTTCTTCGGCCAGGGGTCGGGGAAGAACAGCTGCAGGGTATCGAGGCTCGCCTCCGGCAGGCACTGCTCGAGCACCGCCAGGGCATCCTCGCGGTAGACCCGAAGGTTGGTCAGGCCGCGCTTGTCGGCCTCGTCGAGCAGCTTGCCGACCCCGGGGGCATGCACCTCGATCCCGATGAAGTCGGTCTCCGGGTGGGTCTCGGCCTGCTCGACCAGCGAGGCCCCCATGCCGAAGCCGATCTCCAGCACCCGTGGCGCCCGGCGGCCGAACAGCACCTCGAGGTCCTGCCGGCCGTCCGCCAGCGTCAGGCCCAGCCGCGGCCAGACCTCCTCCAGGCCACGGGTCTGGGCCTGGGTCATCCGGCCGGCGCGCAGCACATAGCTCTTGATGCCGCGGCGGTGCAGCGGGGCGTCGGGCCCTTCCGGGCCGGTGGTCGAGACGGGCGCGTCGTGTTGCGGATCGTTCATGGAATCGAGTGGGACTCTCTGGGGCACGGGTTGCGGGTGGCTCAGCCGTTGATGCGGCCGGCGAAGGGCGAGGACGGGTCGGCGCTCTGGCGGCGCGGCATGCGCCCCGCCAGGAAGGCCTGGCGGCCGGCCTCCACCGCCTTCCTCATGGCGCTGGCCATCAGCACCGGCTGGCGGGCATGGGCGATGGCGGAGTTCATCAGCACGCCATCGCAGCCGAGCTCCATGGCCATGGCCGCGTCGGAGGCGGTGCCGATGCCGGCATCCACCAGCACCGGCACGCCGGCCTGCTCGATGATCAGGCGGATGTTGTGCGGGTTCTGGATGCCGTGACCGGAGCCGATCAGCGAGCCCAGCGGCATGATGGCACAGCAGCCGAGGCGCTCGAGCTCCCGGGCGACGATGGGGTCGTCGCTGGTGTAGACCATGACGTCGAAGCCATCGGCGATCAACGTCTCGGCGGCCGACAGGGTTTCGACCACGTTGGGATAGAGGGTCGAGTCGTCGCCCAGCACCTCGAGCTTGACCAGCTTGTGGCCGTCGAGCAGCTCCCGGGCCAGCCGGCAGGTGCGCACCGCGTCCTTGGCCGTGTAGCAGCCGGCGGTATTGGGCAGCAGGGTGAAACGCTCCGGGGGGACGGCGTCGAGCAGGTTGGGCTCACCGGCCTCCTGCCCCAGGTTGGTGCGACGCACCGCGAAGGTCACCACCTCGGCACCGCTGGCGGCGATCGCCTCGGCCGTCTCGTCGAAGTCCTTGTACTTGCCGGTACCGACCAGCAGGCGGGAGGCGAACTCGCGCCCGGCGATGCTCAGCGGCTGGTCCTGGAAAAAGTCACTCATGCTCTGCTCCTGTATACCCGTGGAATGCCCGACAGCCGGGGGCCCGGCGACTAGCCGCCGCCGATGGCGTGGACGACCTCGACCCGGTCGCCCTCGGCCAGCCGGATCTCGCCGTGCTCGCTCTTCGGCACGATCTCCTCGTTGACCTCCACGGCGATGCGCCGGCCGGCAAGTCCCAGGGACTCGACCAGCTCGGCGACCGTGAGGTCGGGCGTCAGGGTGCGCGCTTCGCCATTGAGCTGAATCCGCATGGCGTCCTCTCTTCGTGATCGGGGGATTCGCGGGGCCACCATTGTAGCGGAGTCGGGCCGGCCGGGGTACGGTAGGCAGCGATTCGCACCCATTCGCAAGAGGCCGGGAGGCTCGCCCATGCAGGACAGGGGGTGGTGGTTCGCAGGCGCGCTCTCGGGCGCCCTGGTGGTGATGGCCGGGGCCTTCGGCGCCCATGCCCTGGAAGGGCAACTCGCCCCGCGCCTGGCGGCGGCCTTCGAGACCGGGGTGCGCTACCAGGCCTGGCATACCCTGGCACTGCTGGCGGTGCTGGCCTGGCGGGCCAGCACCCCCCTGGCGGGCCAGCGTCTGGCCATGGGGCTCTGGGCGGCCGGCACCCTGCTCTTCTCGGGCTCGCTCTACGCCATGGCGCTCTCCGGGGTACGCGGCCTGGGGATGATCACCCCGCTGGGCGGCGTGCTGATGATCGCCGGCTGGCTGGCGCTTGCCGGGTGCGTGCTGCGCGCTCAGTCGCCGTCCGGCAATACATAGGTGGCGGTGACCAGGGCCACCGGCCGCTCGTCGCCGGCGGAGAAGAGCTGCACCTCCCCCACCGCCAGGCGGTTGCCCAGCTTGACGATGCTGGCGTTGGCGATGACGTCGCGGTCACCCCGCGGGCGGCGCAGGAAACGGCAGTGCAGGTCGCTGGTCACGGCCATGGGCTCCGGGCCGATCTGGGCGAGGATCGCCACGTAGAGGCAGACATCGGCCAGTCCCATCAGGGTGGGACCGGAGACGCTGGCACCGGGGCGCAGGTGCTCGTCCTCGATCGCCAGGCTCATGGTGGCCCGCATGTGGCCGACCCCCTCGATGGTCCCGGCGCGCTGGGGAAAGACCTCGTCGAGGAAGTCCTCGATGGCGGCGGCGGTCATCACGGTCATCGGCAGGCTCCTTGGCGGTGGATGGGGTGGATTGACGCTCGCGTCAACATAACCGAAAGCGCCCCGGGCAGATACTGAACTGCACCCCGAAAGTTGGACACCTAATCCAACCCTCGGGGTGTTTCTATGAGCAATCGATACGACGAGTGGTTCAAGCTGCTAGTGGTGCA
>NZ_JASCQN010000035.1:0-4713 GCF_030010475.1 Halomonas kalidii
CAATGGTTTGATGAGGGCTGCGAGGGCGTAACAGCCCTTTTCCCATGTTTTCAAGGGCCATAAGGGTGAGATAGGTGCTTTCTGATGGTTTCATGATTTCCAGATCTCACTCCAGCATCAGTCGGTAATCATCCAAGCAATGGCTTGTGTGGACTCAACCGGAAGCTGAGGGGGAAGGTTCTTGAGTCAGACCAGATTTTTTCTGTTTTCACACGGCCAGGACCCAAAGCCGACATGTCGGAAAATACGACCGGTATATTTATCCGTGCTATGAAGCCGAGCTATATGTAACTTTACATGCCCTCTATGGGTTAGTTTGGGCAGATTTTGAGCGTTTATTGACTTGAATACGCCGCCACGATAAGTCAACAATATATCGCAAAGTCTAATTACTGCTGAGCGGCAAATTGAGGCACCCAGATATGACGTTAGTGGATCATTCCCAGGGAGAACACAGCCGTATTTGCGAAGCAGTTTTCGATACTGTTGATAGTCTCTTCATGCCGGACGGTGGAGAGGTTCATATTTGCCAATTGTTCAGATGGCTTTTCAGAAAATCTAGAGTCTTGGTAACCAGATATGCCTAGTACCCGAAAGATCATCCGCGCATTTCTAGCCTCACCTGGAGATCTTCAGGAAGAGCGAAAAGCTATTCGAGACGTGGTCGACGAATTTAACGAGTCTTGGGCGAACGAGCTGGGGTATCAAGTCGAGCTGGTTGGTTGGGAAGAAACCGTTGCAGGATCCGGCCGGCCGCAACATCTCATTAACCAAGATCTCGATCGGTGTGATTTGTTTCTTGGAATGATTTGGAAAAGGTGGGGTACTCCGCCAGGGCACGATTTCTCCTCTGGTTTCGAAGAGGAATTCGAACGGTCCATGGCAAGATGCGAGGAGACAGGAAGTCCTGAGATTTCACTCTTCTTCAAGCAGGTCCCGGATGAATTCATGGTGGACCCAGGGGATGACCTTAAGAAAGTTATTGAATTTCGAAATAAAACCATTGCCGGCAAGAAAATTCTATTTAAGAACTTCTCGACGGCGCGGGATATAGAAGCTCTAGCCAGGAAATGCGTCACCGCCTATGTAAATCGTGTCAGGGACGTGGATGAATTATCCGAGCCCGACGAACTGCGGGCGAAACGTGCTCGAACGAGTTCTGGAGATACGGGTGAGATCGACAAGGGGCGCGAACCGTCTCCGCTGTCTGCTGAAGGTGTTGACTTTCTCGAGAATCTCGTCGGAAGGATCAGGCAGCCAGATTCTTTGGACGCGCTGAGCGCGAGTGATATTGCACGGTTTAGATTGCTGGCGAATTCAATATCGAAGCCAGGCAACGAGGAAATGAACCTAGGTGTCCATGATATCAACATCCTCTTTGGGGAACATACCAAAGGCATGGAACTTAGTAAGAGAGAGAAACACTACCTAACTCGTTTGGGTTTTCAACATCTCGCTAACGAGAACGTACCTCTGTGGTGTTGGTATTCGGCGCTAGCGTATTCAGGGGTCGATCCTGCTGTCGTCTCCTCGTTCCTCCAGGTAGACGAAAACGAGAAGGTTGGGGCGATTTCCGTGTTGACCGCACTGGCTCTCGATCTCCCTACGGATGATGACGTGATCAAACGAGACATACTCATCAACGCTTGGTTCTCAGATGACTCATCGACCAGAGTGCGGACAGCAGCTCTTGGATATCTCGCCAAATGCGGCACTGCGGGGGATCTGGAGGTCGCCAAGAAGGAATACGATCGTAGCGACTACGGGACATCTCGCAGCGCACTTGAGTGCATGGTCGGAATTTTACTTCGAACTGGTCAGGCGAAAGCGGCCCAAGAGCTGGTCTTGGAGTCACAGTTCCAGACACTCAACGCTGATCTGCTGAGGTCTGTGCTATCGGGGTTCGAGGGTCTAGAAACCACCGCGCTGCTTCTTGGTCTTGAACATCGCAACTCAGAGGTTCGACTGTTCGCAATGAAGTCGCTGCATGGTCGGGGTGCACTGGATATAGGTATGGCTGAACAGCTAGCAGGGGACAGTAATGCTTTAGTGCGTAGTGAGGCTGTCAAGGTACTATTGAAACTTGGCAAGCTGCTTGTTGAAGAAGAAATCAGGGAGATACTGGTCCCACCAAAGAAACAACCTACAAATGGTCTTCTGGGTTTGGGTATTTCGGCGGAATCAGATAAGGCGGGAGAGGAAATCTTTTGGCAGTACCGGCTGGATGTGTTAAAGGGTCTTTCTGAGGCGGAGCTGAAGAAGAGAGTCGGGGCGAGCTTGATGTATGATGATGCTGCATACTTCGCGCTGGTTGAGAGGTACTTCAGGAAGCATGCTGATGGACTGCGCCGCAACGTTGACGACAAATTCAGTGCGTACTTCGAAGAGCGGATTCGACGGATGGAGGCTGCGTTCGGCGAGAGTTCTACCATTCAGGATCTCGTCAAGAAGACGAGAGATTTGGAGGAGTTTTTGCGTAAAGAGCTTACAAGGAAAGGGTTGAATGTGCTGTGTGCGGCGCAAAAGCCAGAGGATTTGCAGAGGATAAGGACTAACCTCCGAGACGGCTACACAAGGGCGTCGAAGCTTGACGCTAAGTATCTGGGAAAGCACGGAGAGTGGATTGATATACCCATGCTTGCTAACGCAGAGGGATCAAGCCCCAGTGCGATACAGCTAACAATATCGGGTGATGAGGATTTTCATGTCGAAGTCGCGAGAGCCATAACCTCAATTGGTAAGAAGCACTCTGTCTCAGATCTTCTTTCTCTTGATATGTCATCGGCTATTTTGAGGAAAACAATAGAACTATGCGCTGAATCTCGTTTTTCCAAAATATCACGGGATGCCTTGCTCGCCCTCTTCAACCACGAGTCAGAGGGGGTTCGCAAAGCTGCCGCTATCCTGGCTGTCCGATCGTTCCCGGCGAAGAAGATCAAGTCGATTCTTCACGAATACATCATCAGCGACAAGTATCGCTACTACAACGTCATACATTGGTTGGACTTAGGAGCGTCGATGAGTCGGGATGATGCCCGAAAAGTGGCACGTTCGGTCGGAAGTTAACAAAACTCTCGATTCTTCAAGTCGGAAATTATATTCGGCGGAAGCATAGATGTGTAAACGGCTAACTCAGGCAGCATTGATTGGGTATGAAGTATGCATGTTGTCTAAACAAGGCTTACTACTGGTTGTGTAACTTTAGTCTATGCTGATGGGGTTGCTGGGGCAGTTGACGACCGAGGCTGTGTGAAAACGCACCGGCCGCTATACTTTGCCAAGGTCCGCTGAGGAAATGGCGATGAAGCGATTCGTGGTAGGAGAAGCCCGAGATCAAAGCACGTTGTTCCCCGCGCTTTTGGACGACTTCATCGCAGACGATAACCCGGTCCGTGCTATTGAGGCGTTCGTGGAGGGCCTCGATCTCAGAGGGCTTGGTTTCAAGGGCGTCGATCCGCATGCGACAGGAAGGCCCGCCTATCATCCCGCTGTACTCCTGAAGCTCTATATCTACGGCTACCTCAATCGTATCCAGTCGAGTCGTCGCCTGGAGCGCGAGACGCAGCGTAATGTCGAGCTGATGTGGCTGACGGAGCGCCTGACACCGGATTTCAAGACGATCGCAGACTTCCGAAAGGATAACGGCGAGGCCATCCGCCGTGTCTGTCGAGAGTTCATCGTGCTTTGCCGGCGGCTGGACCTGTTCTCACAAGCCATCGTGGCCATCGATGGCAGCAAGTTCAAAGCCGTCAACAACCGCAACCGAAATTTCACTGCGACCAAGATGAAACGTCGCCTTGAGCAGATCGAAGAAAGTTTCAACCGGTACCTTGGTCAGCTTGATGCAGCCGACCGAGATGAGCCTGCTCTGGCCGAGGCCAAAACAGCGCACCTGAAGGAAAAAATCACGAAGCTCCGGGAAGAGACTGCACGATTACAAGCAGTTGAGGAGGAGAGGTTGAAGTCTCCCGATCAGCAAGTATCTTTGACGGATCCAGATGCCAGAGCGATGGCCACCAGTGGCAGAGGTACCGGAAATGTGGGTTACAACGTACAGACTGCGGTGGATAGCCAGCACCATTTGATTGTGGCCCATGAGGTGACCAACGTCGGGCATGACCGGGGGCAGCTCTCTAATATGGCCAAGCAAGCGCGGGAGGCCACTGGCATCAAGGAGCTGAAGGTCGTGGCTGACAGAGGCTACTTCAAGGGCGAGGAGATTCTGGCCTGTCACAAGGAAGGGATCACTACCTATCTCCCCAAGCCGCTGACATCGCCAAGCCAGGCAAAGGGCTTTTTCCCAAGAGACGCATTTCGGTATCTCCCTGAGAGCAATGAATATTCCTGCCCCGCTGGACAGCGGCTGACATGGCGGTATGAAACGTTAGATAAAGGGATGAAGCTGCATGCTTACTGGAGTTCGGCATGTGCAACCTGTGCCATGAAAGAAAAATGCACGACTGGCAAGCAACGACGGATCAAGCGCTGGGAGCATGAAGATGTGCTTGAAGCCGCACAGTCACGCCTCGATTGGAATCCAGAGATGATGCGCCTAAGGCGACAAACGGTGGAGCATCCCTTTGGCACGCTGAAGGCTTGGATGGGGGCGACACACTTCGCGACAAAGCGGCGCAGAAATGTGAGCACGGAAATGAGTCTTCATGTGTTGGCGTACAACCTGAAGCGTGTCATAAAGATCTTGGGAGTCAATGG
>NZ_JASCQN010000036.1:0-56797 GCF_030010475.1 Halomonas kalidii
TGCCGAACTCAGTAGTGAAACCGCTCAGCGCCGATGGTAGTGTGGGGTCTCCCCATGCGAGAGTAGGTCATCGTCAGGCATCTATTCAGAAACCCAGCTTCGAAAGAGGCTGGGTTTCGTCGTTTAGGGGTCTCCCATGGAGAGTAGCGGAGCGCCGCCCGGGTCGTCAGGCACTTCTTCAGAAAACCCCGAGTTCGAAAGAGCTCGGGGTTTTTTCATTTCCGCTCGGTGCGTTTCGGATGTATAGCGCATCGGATACAGTGGGGTGCAGGGCGTAGTGGTCATGGCGCGTCAATTCGACTAGGCTTTTCAAGGGATTACTCCAATGTAACGACCTTGTGGACAGAGAGTGCTCAGGAGGAGACGATCATGAAGACCGATATGCTCAAGAGGCTTGGCCTGGCACTGCTGGTTGCCATGATGGCCGGCGCGCTGGTGGCGTGTGAGGATGACCCGGGGCCGGCCGAGGAAGCCGGGCAGAACATCGACGAGGCGATGGAGGATGCCGGCGAAGGCGTCGAGGAGATGGGCGAGGAGATTCAGGATTCCGCCGAAGGGTACTGACCGCAGGGCGGCAGAGATGCAGGAGGCCGGGCGACTGCCCGGCCTCCTGTCGTTCAGAGGGTAGAAGGGGGCACGCTCAGCCGTTCTGCTCGATGCCCTGTACATACCAGGGGGCATCGTCGCGCAGCTCGCGGATCAGGTGCCAGGTCTCGTTGAACTCGTTGTGCTCCCCGTTCTCGTCGAGAATGCCATGGAAGATCACCGTGGCTTCGGCGCGCTGTCCCGCCTCGCGCACGTCGCCCAGTTCGGCGAACAGACGCACGATCTCGGTGCGGTTGTTGGCCGGGTGCCTGGCCCGCTCCTCGCGCAGCAGGTTGTAGAGCTCGGGCGTCACGTATTCCTGAATGCCGGCGAAATCATTGTTGTCCCAGGCCCGTTGCAGGGTCATGAAGTGTTCCTTGGCACCGCCGAGGAAGCGCTCACGGTCGAACCACTCCGGCTCGCCGGCAAAGGCGCTGCCGCCCAGGGGGGCGCTGTCGGCCTGGAAGGCCTGGGGGTGCTCACGAGTTTCCGGCTGGCCACCGGCCATGGCCGGTCGGCGCCGGGCGAACAGCCTGAAGAGCAGGAAGGCCACGCCGGCGACCAGCAGGATATCCATCAGACGCAGCTCGTCGAAGGCGCCGCCGAAGAACAGCGCGGCAAGCAGGCCGCCGGCGAGCAGGCCGCCGAGCATGCCGGGCATGCGTGAGCCGGGGCGGACCTGGGCGGCGCGGTTGCCGGTGGCCTGGGTCTGAGTGGCCGCGGGCTGCTGCTGCACGGTGCGGGACTGGCTGCCGAAGGTCTTGCCGCCACCCAGGCGGCGCGCATCGGCGTGGTCCACGGCCAGGCCGAAGCCCAGCACGCCAACCACGAGCATGACGAGAAGGTGACGCATCAGGGGGTTCTCCATCGGGGAAGAGGATGAGAAAGGGTCGGAAGCATCCATTCTAGCGGCTATGCTGGTCAGCCACGACCACTTAAGAGAGGGGGCCGCCGATGCGCCTGACGCGAGAGAAGAGCCTGCTGTTGATCGTCGACCTGCAGGCCGCTCTGCTGCCGGTGATCGAGAATGGCGATCAGGCGGTGACGGAAGCGGCCTGGCTGGGGGGGCTGGCCGAATCGCTGGACGTCCCGGTGTGGGTCACCGAGCAGTATCCACAGGGGCTCGGTGGCAGCGAGCCACGGCTGCTGGAGGCGCTGCCGGGGCATCGCCTGTGGCAGAAGGTCCACTTCGGCGCCCATGAGGAACCGGCGTTTGCCGCGGCGCTGGCCGAGAGCGGGAAACGACAGGTGGTGCTGTGCGGCACCGAGGCACATATCTGCGTGATGCAGACCGGTCTCGGCCTGCTGGAGGCGGGCTATGAGGTCTTCTGGCTGGTGGAGGCCACGGCGAGCCGACGTGCCGCCGAGGCGCGCTTGGCCAGGGAGCGCATGGTACAGGCCGGTGCCGTGGCGGTAAGCGCCGACATGGTGGCCTACGAGTGGCTGCATCGCTGCGACGACGAACGCTTCAAGCAGGCCCATCGCCGCTTCCTCAAGGGCCGCTCCGCACGGCCCCTGCGGTTTTGAGCCGCGCTCAGCTCGCGCCTTCCTCGCGGGTGAAGACCAGGGTGTCGCCGTCCGACATGGCGTCACTGAAGCGATAGCCGGCCACATCGAATGCCTTGAGGCCATCCGGGTCGTTCAGCCGCTGTCGGATCATCCAGGCGGCCATCAGGCCGCGTGCCTTCTTGGCATAGAAGCTGATGATCTTGAACTTGCCGTTCTTCTCGTCCTTGAATACCGGGGTGATCACCCGGGCCGATAGCCGCTTGGGGTCGATCGCCTTGAAGTACTCGTTGGAGGCGAGGTTGACCAGCACCGGGCTCCCGCTGGCGGCCACGACACGGTCCAGCTCCGCGGTCAGGGTCTCTCTCCAGAAGGCATAGAGGTCTCGCCCGGCGTGGTTCTCGAGCCGGGTGCCCATCTCCAGTCGGTAGGGCTGGATCAGGTCCAGCGGACGCAGCAGGCCGTAGAGCCCGGAGAGGATGCGCAGGTGGTCCTGGGCGAAGGCGTTGTCGTCGTCGCTGAAGGTATCGGCTGCCAGCCCCACGTAGACGTCCCCCTTGAAGGCCTGGGCCGCGGCCTTGGCGTTGTCCGGGGTGAAGGGCGTGTGCCACTCGGCGTATCGGGCGGCATTGAGGCCGGCCAGCTTGTCGCTGATGCCCATGAGCTCGCTGAGTCGCTGTGGCGAGTAGTCGCGCAGGATCTCGATCAATTCACGGCTGCGATCGAGGAAGTCCGGCTGGGAATGCCGGGCCGTGGTGGCCGGCGTCTCGAAGTCCAGCGACTTGGCGGGCGAGATCACACTCAGCATGGGGGCGCTCCTGTACCTGGAAGATGGGCCTGACGGCGATGGCCCCGAGTATACCAAGTCGCCTGCCGGCAGTGAGCTATCGCCTCGATAGTCCACCGCCTTGCAAGGAGGGGCTCAGGGCGCGGGGTTGGGGAGTCGCCGGTGTACCTCCTCGATGGCGTCGAGCACGCTCTGCTCGAGCCGGAGCGACTCGCTCGTCAGGTCGTCCTCGAGTTGCTCCATGGTGGTGGCACCGACGATGTTGCTGGTCAGGAAGCTGCGGGAGTTGACGAAGGCCAGGGCCATCTGCGCCGGATCGAGGGCATGGTCACGGGCGATCTGCACGTAGGCCCGTGTCGCCTCCTCGGCCAGCGGGTTGGTGTAGCGCTGGAAGCGCTCGAAGAGGGTGAGGCGGGCGCCTTCCGGGCGGGCGCCGTCGAGGTACTTGCCCGAGAGCACGCCGAAGGCCAGTGGCGAATAGGCCAGCAGTCCCACGTTCTCGCGATGGGCGATCTCGGCGAGCCCCACCTCGAAGGTGCGGTTGAGCAGGTTGTAGGGGTTCTGGATGGAGGCCACCCGCGGCAGGCCGAGGGTCTCGGCGAGGTGCAGGGCGCGCATGACCCCCCAGGGCGTGTCGTTGGACAGGCCGATGGCGCGGACTTTGCCGGCGTCCACCAGCTCCTTGAGTGCCGAGAGCGTCTCCTCCAGAGGGGTGTTGTCCTCCTCCTCGTCATGCTCGTAGCCGAGCCGGCCGAAGAAGTTGGTACGACGGTCCGGCCAGTGCAACTGGTAGAGGTCGACGTAGTCGGTCCGCAGGCGGGAGAGGCTCTCGTCGATGGCCTGGTGCAGGTGCTCGCGGGTCAGGCGCGGTCCACCGCGCACATGCTCCAGGCCGGGGCCGGAGGCCTTGGTGGCGATGATCACGTCGTCGCGGGAACTGCGGCGCTTCAGCCAGCTGCCGATGTAGGCCTCGGTGCGTCCCTGGGTCTCTGCCTTCGGCGGTACGGGGTACATCTCGGCCGTGTCGATGAAGTTGATGCCGAAGGCCACGGCACGGTCGAGCTGCTCGTGGGCGTCGGCCTCGCTGTTCTGCTCGCCGAAGGTCATGGTACCCAGGCAGAGTCGGCTGACCTCGATGCCGGTATTGCCAAGCGGTCGCGTCTGCATCCGTCATTCCCCTTGCAAGGATAACCTGATTCTGGAATAGGCATGGTAGCGGCTGGCCGACCAAGGCAGCAAATGCCAGGGGTTGAGTCGCCGCCGAGGCGAGCGTATGCTTGCGGCCCCGTTGCCCCGGCGGAGTCCGAAGGGCAGTCGTCACAGCATGCGAATGACGCCGCGCACAGGGTAGTGGGCGATGTCGTCTTCGGCACCACAGAACCAGGGTTGCTTGCCATGCCTCAGGCATCATCACTGTTCACTCGGCTCGAGTATCGTCTGGCGGAGCAGCTGTTCCATACCCGCTGGCTGCCTCGTTCGCCGCGTACCCAGAAGTTGACCATGCATCTCTTCCAGCGCTGTGCCGATGCCGGTCACCCGGCGGCGCTGTCGCTCTACGGGCATATGCTCTTCCATCGCGGCGTCAGCCCCCAGGACAAGGCACGCGGGGCGCGTTACGTGCTCGAGGCCGCCCATGCCGGGGATGCCCGTGCCCAGTACCAGGCCGGACAGATCCATGAACATGGTTGCGCCCTCTATCCCCGCCGCGATGACCATGCCGTGACCTGGTACGCCCGTGCCGGCGAGGCCGGCCACCCCCTGGCCGCCGGCCGCCTGGCCAGGGCCTATCGCCTGGGCGAGTTCGGCCTGTCGGTGGACGCCGAGCGTGCCGAGTACTGGCAGCGGCTGGCCGATCGTCAGGTCGAGTTCGCCGGCCAACTGGACAGTGGCGAAGCCGAGACGCGACACTAGGTCATCCGAAGGCCGGAAACATGTTCCGGCCCTTCTCCGACCTGGAGCCCCATCATCGAGGACCCGCCTCCCCGTGACGCTACCGACACTGCTGGATATCGAAGCGTCCGGATTCGGGCGTGGCAGCTACCCCATCGAGGTCGGTCTGGCCCGGCCCGACGGCAGTACCTGCGCCTTCCTCGTGCAACCCCTTCCCGAGTGGAGCCACTGGGATCCCAAGGCGGAGCTGCTTCACGGGATCAGTCGCGGCCGGCTGGAGCGCGAAGGCTATCCGGTGCGCCAGGTGGCGCACTGGCTCAACGATGAACTGGCCGACCTGGGTATCGCCTACAGCGACAGCTGGGGCTACGACAACTCCTGGCTGTCCCTGCTCTTCCACCATGCCGGCACGCTGCCGGCGTTCCGCCTCGAGGCGCTGCGCATGCTGCTCAGCGAGGGACAACTGGCGGTGTGGAGCACGACCAAGGAAGCGCTGGTGCGCGAGCTGGGTATCCATCGCCACCGGGCCGGCGACGACGCCCGGCTGCTGCAGCTCACCTACCAGCGGACCCGTGAGCTCGCCGGCGACGCCTGACTCAGTCCTCGCCGCTGACCGACAGCAGCACCTTCCCGATATTGGCATCCCGCTTCATGTGTTCATGGGCCGCCTCTGCCTCGGTGATCGGCCAGGTGCGGTCGACCAGCGGTTTCAGCTCGCCGCTGACCAGGCGTGGCCAGACATGGGTCAGCAGGGCGTCGAGAATGGCGCCCTTGGCCGCCGGCGGCCTGCCGCGCAGGGTCGAGCCTATCAGCCGCTGGCGCTTCATCAGCATCCGCCCCATGTCCAGCTCCGACGTGCGGCCACCCATCAGCCCGATCAGCACCAGGCGGCCATCGGCATTGAGCACCTGCTGGTTGTCGGCGAGGTAGCTCGCGCCCACCGGGTCGAGGATCATGTCGGCGCCGCCCCAGGCCTTCACCGCCTCGACGAAGCTGCCGTCGTGGCGGTTCCAGCCGGCCTCGGCTCCCAGGGCGCGACACGCGGCGAGCTTCTCCTCGCTGCCCACGGTGACGAAGCAGGGGTGCCCGAAGGCCCGGCACAGCTGGATGGCGGCGGTGCCCACGCCGCTGGCGCCGGCGTGCAGCAACACCCGCTCCCCCGCGGCCAGGGCGCCTTCCATGAACAGGTTGAGCCAGGCGGTGGCGTAGACCTCGGGCAGTGCCGCGGCCTGGCGCAGGCAGAGGCCCTCGGGCACCGGTAGCACCTGGCGGGCATCCACCACCACCTCCTCGGCATAGCCGCCCCCGGCGAGCAGTGCGCAGACCTTGTCACCCGCGCGCAGGCGCTCGACGCCGGAGCCGGCCTCGGTCACGGTGCCGCTGACCTCGAGCCCGAGGATCGCGCTTTCCCCGGGTGGCGGGGGGTAGCGACCAGCGCGCTGCATCAGGTCGGCACGGTTGACTCCGGCCCAGGCCACGCGGAGGCGGACCTGGCCGCTCTCCAGCGGCCCCGGCCCGGTGACCTCCTGCCAGTGCAGGCGTTCTCCGTCGATGCTGATGGCATGCATGGTGCAAGCTCCTCGGGGTGGTGAACGAACACGGTGAATCAGGCGGTGGTTGCCAGTTGGGCCTCCAGGGCGTCCAGCAGCACCGCCGGTTCGGTGGCGTCGATCAGTTCGGCCCGGGTACGGCCATCGAGGAAGCCGTGCTCCACGGTGCTGTCGAGGAAGGCCAGCAGCGGCGCATAGAAGCCACCGGTATCGAGCACGCCGATCGGCTTGTCGTGCAGGCCCAGGTAGTGCCAGGTCCAGGCCTCGAAGAACTCCTCCAGGGTGCCGATGCCCCCGGGCAACACGATGAAGGCATCGGCATGGGTGGCCATGTTCGCCTTGCGCTCGTGCATGTTGCGCACCCGGATCAGCTCGCTGAGGCCATGATGGGCCTGCTCGCGCTCCACCAGGTGATCGGGCATCACGCCGATCGCCTCGCCGCCCTCGGCCATGACGGCATCGGCCAGGGCCCCCATCAGGCCGATGCGGGCCCCGCCGTAGACCAGGGTGTGGCCGCGACGGGCGAGTTCGGCGCCGAGCCGGCGGGTGGCTTCGAGGAATTGCGGGTCACGGCCGTCCCGTGAGCCCAGGTAGACGCAGAATCTCGACATGCTCTTCTCCTTGGCAAGGCCACCATCCTAGCGCCGTGGCGAGGGTCTCGAAAGCCCGTGACCTACCCGTACCCCGAAGACGCGAAGGGCGCCGTCATGGCGCCCCTCGTGGTGTGATGGCCGGTCAGCGCGAGCCGCTGGCCGCGTCGCGCTTCATGGCCTGACGCAGCAGCTTGATGCCCACGCCGGTGATCACCACCATGCTGGCGATCAGGGCGAGACTGGCAATCACATGGGTATCGACGTACATCAGGGGGCTCCTTCTCTGGGGAGTGGGTCTTGGGGTTAGGGTTCGGGGACGGCGGGGATGGTTCAGGGCAGGCAGTCGGCGACCCCGTACTCGGCGTCCAGCCACCGGCCGATGACGTTGTCGCCGCAGAGGTGGTGGGCATACTGGGTGTGCAGGCAGCGGACCTGGTCCCAGTTGCCGATGCCGCCGATGCCGCGCTCCCTGAGCACGCCATCGTAGCCCAGGCGGAAGACCTCGTCCCGCTGCGCCTCGCTCATGAAGCGCCAGCGTGCCTCGACGTAGGCGCGGTGGCTCTGGTGATAGGCGGCGAGGAAGTCGGGGTCGTCCTGCAACCGGGTCTCGAGCTGCTTGATCACCCCGGCGGCCTCGATATGCGAGAGCTCGATCTTGAGGCGCTCGGAGCTGAGCCAGTAGAGGGTCGGGAAGGGCTTGCCGTCGACGATGGGGGCCATGCGCAGCACCAGCGGGGTGCCCTCGCCATCGGTGGCCGAGACGGCGTCGATGCCCCTCGGGGGGCGGCCCAGTTGCTCGGCGATGATGGCCAGCTGGCGCTCGTCAGGAGTCTGGTCGGTGCGGATCACCATCGTCGGGGTCCCGTACAAACTTGTTCGAACGGCCGACGGCCAGGAAGAAGGCACGGGTGAGCTGTTCGGGCGCCGGTACATAGTTCCACTGCCGCTGGCAATACTCACCCGCCCGGGCCATCAACACGTCATGGAGGCGATTGAACGGCGCATCATAATCGTAAGGGTCGGCGCCGAACAAGCGGATATGCGGGTAGTCGGCGAAACGCTCCATGAAGAAGCGGATCAGGTCCGCCTCCACGGCGCGGTGCCGGGCGACGTTGTCGGGATCCAGCCAGAGGTTGTAGCGGATGGCCATGACCGGCTCCTGTGGTGAGAATGTCCCGGCCGGACCGGGGTGTATCAATGAGACAGCGCAGGGCACCATTCGGCTCGCCGGCGTTCAGGCCCTGGCGAGCGTGGCGAGGCGAGCCCCGGTGAGCAGCATCAGGTCCTGTGGTACCAGGCGGATCTCGAGCCCGCGGCGTCCGCCGCTGACATGGATCGCCCCGAAACGCTCGGCGCTGGCGTCGAGGAAGGTGGCCAGACGCTTCTTCTGCCCCAGCGGGCTGATGCCGCCCAGCACGTAGCCAGTGGCGCGTTCGGCGGCCTCGGCCTCGGCCATGACGGCCTTGCGGGCGCCGGCGGCGCGCGCCAGCGCCTTGAGGTCGAGCTGGCCGGAGACCGGGACGATGGCCACCACCAGCCGACCGTCGTCGAGGCGGGCGAGCAGGGTCTTGAACACCTCGTCGGGCGACAGGCCGAGTGCGCGAGCGGCCTCCTCACCGTAGGCGGGGGTGCGCGGGTCGTGTTCGTAGCTGGCCAGCGAGAAGGCGACCCCGGCCTTCTCCAATGCCTTCACCGCCGGTGTCATGCGTCTGCGGGCTCTTCCTGCAGGTGGGCTTGCAGCGCCTCGCGCAGCTCTCCTTCGATGGGGATGGCGCACTTGGCCTGGTGGTCGAAGTGCACCATCACCGTATGGCCCAGGTTGGTCAACCGATCGTTCTGCCGAGCCTCCTGGCTCACCGTGAACGAGCTGTTGCCGAGGCGCGAGACGTAGGTGTGGATCTCGATCTCGCTGCCGTACTGCAGCTCGGCCCGGTAATCGACCTCCATCCGCGCCATGATCAGGCGCCACTTGCGCGGGTCCAGGTCGGGGGTGAAGAGCCGAAAGAGATCGTTGCGGGCCAGCTCGAACCAGGCCGGCAGCCGGGTGTTGTTGACGTGGCCGAGGGCATCGGTGTCGTAGAAGGCGGGCTCGATGGTGCGAACGAACATCGGGGGATCCTTGTCTGGTGATCGTCGTCTGGTGCGTAGGACAGCTTTATCCCTAGCAAGCGCTCGGTCAAGTGCTCGCGGTGAGCCGCGCGGCTCGCCATGCCTGCAGGCGGGTCCAGCCGAGCAGCCACAGGGTGGCGACCAGGAAGCCGCTCAGGGTGCCGAGCACCAGCCCCAGGGTGTCGTAGGTCAGCGAGACGCACAACGCATAGGCGAGCAGCGAGCCGAGCCCGGCCGGATAGTGCTTGATCACCGTGGCCACCGGTGCGGCGCCGTGGGTCAGGTGGAGAATCACCAGGAAGGGGTACATGGTGACCGGGAAGGCCGCCATCACCCCTGCCCAGGCCGCCGGCAACACGTGGGCCAGACCGGTGATGGTGAAGATGATCGCTGCGGCGAGCAGGCCGCGCAGCACCAGGGCCGGCCAGGCGACCGTACCGCGCGCCGCCACCCGGGCATCGGGAACCCGGCGGTAGAGGCGGAGGAAGGCGACGATGGCCACCAGGGTGGTCAGGGTGCCGCCGAGCCGGGTGAACTCCACCTGGGTCAGCAGCAGGCTGGTGGCGAGGAAGGCGGCCAGCCCCCCGGCGGTGCCGGCGAGCACGCCGGGCAGGCCGTCACGGCGGCCGCATAGCAGGTAGCCGCCGCCCAGCGCGAGGGTGGCGGTGAAGCCCGCCAGGGTATGCACGGCGCTCTCGGCGGCGAAGGTCGGCGAGAGCTCCAGGCCGATGAAGAACAGCGCGATGGCGGTGCCCAGCGGGTAGCCGGCGAGCAGCCCGGCGACGCGCGGGCTGACGCGCACGGCGATGGCGCCGAGCCCCAGCACCATGCCGATGGAGACCAGCAGCTTGGCCAACTGCCAGCTCAGGGGAACATCCATAGATGGTTCCTTATCGTTCGGGGATACGCCCCGAGGCCGCCTGGCTCTATCAGACCAGGCGCAGGCCCTGCCGGTCGGTCCATGCCGCCTTGAGGGCGGCCGCCAGGGGCTCGCGCAGATGCTCGGGCAGGGCGCCTTCGGCGGCCTCGAAACCGTCGAAGTCGCGGTTGCGCAGCCAGCAGTAGGCCCAGGCGCAGGCCTCGTCGTCGCCCTCGGGCACCGGCCGCGCCGGCATCTGCACCAGCAGGAAGGTGGCGGTGCGGGCCGCCCACAGGGGAATGGCGTCGCCGGCATCGGGTTCGCTCCAGGCGACCAGGGTGGCACCGCTCGGGGTGGCCTCGGGGTCGCCGAGCTTGGCCACCCTGGCGGTCTCGGCGAGGATCAGCGCCAGGCGGTCGGTCTCGGCCTGGCCCAAACGTAGCCACTGGCCGACCAGCGCCGGCAATCCGCGGCGTACCTTGGCATAGAAGCCGCTTTGCGGCATGGTCTCGTTCATCTGATGGTTGTCCCGATTTGGCTGTCCTGACTGGGGCGTTGCGACTGGAGAGAGTACGCATGGAGTATGATTTTGCCACGCCTGTGGAGCGTCGCCACCCGCAGGGCGGCGACTGGCCGTCGCAGAAGTGGCATCACTACGGCGACGAGGTGCTGCCGCTGTGGGTCGCCGACATGGATTTCGCCTCGCCCCCGGAGGTGGTCGAGGCGCTGCGTGCCCGGGTCGACCATGGCGTCTACGGCTACGGCCTGGTGCCCGACTCGCTGCGCCACACCCTGTGTGCCTGGAGCGCCAGGCACTACGGCTGGACGATCGAGCCGGAGTGGCAGCTGTGGCTGCCCGGCGTGGTACCCGCCCTGCACCTGGCGAGCCTGGCGCTGACCGAGCCGGGCGACGGCGTGCTGACGGTGACCCCCATCTATCCGCCCTTTCTCAAGGTGGCCGAGCGCACCGGCCGGCTGCCCCAGCGGGCGGCGATGCGTGCGCCCGCCTCGCCGGGCGAGCCCTGGTGCCTCGATCTCGAGGCGCTGGAAGCCGCCATCACCCCCGAGACACGCCTGCTGCTCTGGTGCCAGCCTCACAACCCCACCGGGCGGGTCTGGACGCGGGAGGAGCTGGCCGGGCTCGCCGCGCTGGTCGCGCGCCACGACCTGCTGGTGGTTTCCGACGAACTGCACTGCGATCTGCTGCTCGACGAGGGGGCTCGCCACCGTCCGCTGGCGGCGGCCTTCCCGGAACTTGCCTCGCGCATCCTGACGCTGTGGGCGCCGTCGAAGACCTTCAACCTGGCGGGGCTCACCACCGCCTGTGCGGTGATTCCCGATGCCGGCCTGCGGCGGCGCTTTGCCGCCATGGTGCGCGGCCTGCAGCCGGACGGCAACGTCCTGGGGCTGGTGGCCGCCGAGGCGGCCTATGCCCGGGGCGACCCCTGGCGGCGGGCGCTGCTCGAGGTGCTGCGCGGCCATCGCCGGACCCTGGTGGAGCGGGTGGCGCAGTGGCCCGGCGTGGCCATGAGCCCGCCGGAATCGACCTACCTGGCCTGGCTCGACCTGCGCCGGGCGCACGGCCTGGCAGGGCATGACGGCTCGCCCAAGCAGGCGCTGCTGGAGCGGGCCGGGGTGGCGCTCTCGGAGGGGGCGGACTTCGGCTGGCCTGGCTTCGTGCGGCTCAACTTCGGTACCACCGCCTCCCAGCTGGACACGGCACTGGAGCGCCTCGACCGGGTGCTGAGGGACTGACCCCAGGACGTGCCCCGCGGTTGTTCAGTAGAGCTGTGCGAAGAGCTTGCGGCGATAGGTGACTGTCAGTGGGTGATCGGCGCCCAGGGCGTCGAAGACCCGCAGCAGGGTCTTGCGCGCGGCGTCGTCGCCGTAGGCGCGGTCGGTCTTCATCAGCGTCAGCAGTGACTCCAGGCCGACCTCGTAGTCGCCATCGGCGACCTGGCGCAGGGCGCGCTGGAAGCGTGCCTCGCTGTCGTCGCGGCCCTCGAGCGCCGCCAGCTCCGTCGCCGAGGGAGCCTCTTCGCCGAACTCGATGCTGGCACGCACCCCGCGGGCCGGGGCGGCGTCCCGCTCCTCCGGCGGCAGGTTGTCGAGCAGCGCCTTGGCATCCTCGGCCTTGCCCTCGGCCACCAGGGCGCGGGCGAGTTCCACCTGATAGGGGTAGTGCTGGGGGGCCTCCTGCACCAGTTGTTCGTAGAGCGCGCGGGCGGTGGCGGCGTCGCCGGCGGCGAGCGCCTCGGCGGCCTGTTCCTCGGGGCTCGGCGGCGCATCCTCCGGGGCCGGAAAGTAGCGGGCGAGCCATTCGCGGATCTGCTTCTCGGGCAGGGCGCCCTGGAAGTGGTCGACCAGGCCGCCCTGGCTGATCAGCTTGACGTCCGGCACCGAGCGCACGCCGAGTTGGGCGGCGATCTCCTGGTTCTCGTCGATGTTCAGCTTGGCGAGGATGAAGGTGCCCTGGTACTCACGGGCCAGCTTCTCGAGCACCGGCATCAGGTTCTTGCAGGGCTCGCACCAGGGTGCCCAGCAGTCGAGCAGCACCGGCACCTGCATGGAGAGCTCAAGCAGCTGCTGGATGTTCTCGCGGTCGACGTCGATGATCACCTCGGCATCCGGAAGGCCCGGTGCCGGAGCAGGGGTGTCGCCGGGGGCGGAGACGTCGGCGAGCGGCTCGCCGGTGCGGGGATCGACGATGGACATGGTCAGTGGCCTTGGGTCAGAGTGAATTTACTTCGGAGATGCGGGTGACGGGCCGGGACTTCAAGGGGAGCATGCCATCGATGGGACGAATCCTGTGCCTGGTGGCCGGCCTGGGGCTGGCATTGGCGCTGCTGCTGGCTGGCCCCCTGTGGATGCTGGGCACCGAGCGGAGCGATGGTGGCGGCCACTGGGCCTCGGCGAGCAGGGAGCCGGCAGGGCTGGCCCCGACGGCGCTGGAGGCTCCCGAGGCGGTGGTGCAAGTCTATGCGGCGCGCGCCTGGGGCTGGCGCGGCGCCTTCGGCGTGCACACCTGGATCGCCACGCGGGTGGCCGGCGCCGAAGCCTATCGCATGCATCACGTGATGAGCTGGCGTCGCCCGACGCTGGTCTCGCAGTCGACGGCCACGCCGGATCGTGCCTGGTACGGCAATGCCCCGGCGCTGCTGGCCGATTATCGCGGCGAGGCGGCCGCGGCGATGATCGCCGATATCGAGGCGGCCGTGGCGGCCTATCCGGCGCCGTCGAGCTATCGTGCTTGGCCTGGCCCCAACAGCAACACCTTCACCGCCTGGGTGGCCCGCGAGGTACCGGGGCTCGAGGTGGTGCTGCCGGTGACCGCGGTGGGCAAGGACTACCTGTTCGATGGTGTGCTGGCCGCGGCGCCGGGCGGGCGTGGCGCGACGGCCTCGCTGTGGGGGATGCTGGGATTGACCCTGGGACGTGACGAGGGGCTCGAGCTCAACCTGCTGGGACTGTCGCTGGGTATCGACGTGCGGCGCCCCGCGCTCAAGCTGCCGGGGGTCGGCCGGCTGGGCATGGCGCCGGTCATCAAGGGGGCGGAGGGGGGATGATAAGAGCCGAGCCCGACGAGCTACCGGAAGGTCTACCGTAGGCATGAAAAAGGCCAGAACCGGTTGGTTCTGGCCTTTCTCTTCGAAGATGGTAGCGGGGACCGGATTTGAACCGATGACCTTCGGGTTATGAGCCCGACGAGCTACCAGACTGCTCCACCCCGCATCAACGTGAGGCGCATTCTACGCTTTTTATGATGAGGGTCAAGAGGCGATTTCAAACGCTCGTCCGTGGCGCTTCTCGTGGTCCATACTGCCGGTGATTGTCATGAAGATGACAATCGGGAGAACAATACTGGCCTTGGGCCGTTCCCGGCCATGGTCAAGTCAAGCGTCATGAATATCAGGGAGGTAGTCAATGACCAACCAAGCACCCGTCGCCTGGGTCACCGGTGGTACCGGTGGTATCGGGACTGCGATCTGTCGTTCGCTGGCTGCCGAAGGCTTCACGGTGGTCGCCGGATATCACAACCCGGACAAGGCCAGAGCCTGGCTCGAGACCCAGAAGGCCGACGGCTACGAGAATATCGCGCTGTCCGGCATCGACCTCACCGATTACGATTCCTGCATGGCAGGGGTAAAGGAGATTCGCGAAACCCATGGACCCGTCAGTGTGCTGGTCAATTGTGCCGGCATCACCCGGGACGGCACCCTGAAGAAGATGACCGCCGAGCAGTGGCACGAGGTCATCGACACCAACCTCAACAGTGTCTTCAACACTTGCCGGAGCGTGATCGAGGACATGCTGGAGGTGGGCTACGGCCGCATCGTCAACATCTCCTCGATCAATGGCCGGAAGGGGCAGTTCGGCCAGGTCAACTACGCCGCCGCCAAGGCGGGCATGCACGGCCTGACCATGTCGCTGGCGCAGGAGACCGCCACCAAGGGGATCACCGTGAACACGGTGTCACCCGGTTACATCGCCACCGACATGATCATGAAGATCCCCGAGAAGGTGCGTGAAGCGATCCGCGAGACCATCCCGGTCAAGCGTTACGGGACTCCCGAGGAGATCGGTCGCCTGGTCGCCTTCCTCGCCGACCGGGAAGCCGGCTTCATCACCGGTGCCAACATCGACATCAACGGTGGCCAGTTCATGGGCTGATCGCCCGATCGCCGAGCCCGCCCCCGGCGATCCCGGCGGCGGGCAGCGTGGACTAGCAGAAAGCGCGAGGCCGCCGCCTCGCGCTTTCGCGTTCATGGCCTCGGCCGGGAGGCTCAGGGCGGGGGCAGGCGGGCCAGGTTCTCCAGCATGTGGTCGAATTCACCGACCTCCCGGGCCCAGAGGGCCGGTGGAACCGGTCCGGTGGCCAGCAGTTCGCGCAGCACGCCGTGGAGTTCCTCTGCCCGGGACGGTTCCCGCCCCAGGTTCTCGTTGAGGCGCTCGACCTGGATCGCCAGGCGCAGCGGGTCGTCGCGGTGGCTGACCCGGCCGACCGCGAGCAGCGAGAGATGCACCCGAAGGCGGGCGAGTTGCTCCTCGATTTCCGCCGGATCGCCGGGGTGGCGGCGTGCGGCATTGCGCCGGGCGTGGGCCAGGCGCATGTCCTCGGGCAGGGTCACCTCCGCCGGCGGCTCGACGTCGTGGCATCCCGACCCGGCCAGGCCGGCGGCATCGGCCTCCAGGTGGCGCGCCAGCAGCGGCTGGACGTCACGCCAGCGGTTCACCTCCTCGACCACCGCCAGGCGAGCCAGGCGCTCTCGGCGCGCCCGGATGATGCCCGACCAGCGCCGGCGCATGCCTTCGGTGCGGCGGCCGGAGGGCAGGGGCTCCAGGGCGGCTGCTTCCTGGATGGCACGCTCCAGCGCCTGGGCGTCACGGCTGTCGGCCGGGTGCCAGGCGTCGAGGCGGTCGATCAGTGCCTGCATCGCGTCCAGGCGCTCCCGGGCGTGTTGGGCGCGGTCGTCCCGTTCGGCCTCGCGGCTGGCGAAGATGCCGTCACACAGGCCGCGGAACTCTCGCCACAGCGCCTGCTCCTCGCCACGTGGGGCACGGCCCAACTCTCGCCATCGCCGCTGCAGCGCCTTGGCCTGCTCGGCACGGCGAGTGGCGGGCTGATCGCCCTCGAGCAGGGCCCGGGCCTGTGCGATCAGTTGACGCTTGGCCTCGGCGACCTCTTCGGCCCGGCGATCGATCAGTGCCTGCAACTCGTGACGGATGCGGGCGAAGCGGCGTCCGATGGCCTCGGCGTGGTCACGCGGGACGGGGGAGCTGAGGCGCCACTGCTCCCGCGCCTTGTCACGGATCTCGCGCAGCGCGTCCGGGTCGGCCTCGCTGGCGGGTTGGGCGAGCAGCGATTCGAGCTGCTCGCAGAGGGCCTCGCGGGCTGCCAGGTTGCGGGCCCGCTCGGCGTCCAGGCGCTTGCGCCAGGGGGCCAGGCGCTCATGGATGCGGTCCGAGGCGGCGCGAAAGCTGGCGGCTTGCTGGCGGTTGGCGGCGGCGTCACCCAGAGACTTCCACTCCTTGACCAGTTGACGGTGGCGGCGGTCGAGTTCGGCGTCGGCCAGCGAGGCGTCCTCGGCCAGGGCATCGATGGCCTGGCACAGCTGGTCGCGCTTGGGACCGGCGACGAAGCCCCGCCAGTCACGCAGCTCGGCCAGCCGGGCGGCGAGCCGCTTGAGGGTCGCCAGTTGGGGCCGAATGCGTGCCTCGGGCAGGTGGTCGGCCTGTTGGCGCAGGCGCTGATGGAGACGACTGGCACCCTTGAAGGCGCCGCTCTCGAGCAGGCGCTCGAGCTGGGCCAGGTCATCGGCGAAGCGGGCCAGGCGGCTCTCCAGGTCGTCATCGGTGGCCTCGGCGGCGAGCCGCTGGCGAGCCCGCTGCAGCAGCGGGGCGGGGGCCAGGTCGTCGGGCCAGCCGCTGGCGTCGATCAGGGCGGCCAGGCGTTCATTGTCGCCATCGGTCAGGGCCTGGCCGATGGCCGCGGCCCGCTCCTCGAGCCTGACCCAGGCCTGGGCGATGCGCTCGTAGCCGGCCAGCGCCGTGTCGTAACGGCGGCGCAGACCCTCGTCGGCCAGATGCTGGTCGGAGAGGGTCTGCCAGCGGTTGGCCAGCAGCTGCTTCTGGGCGCGCAGGCTGGCGATATCCTGTTCGGTGAGACGCTCGCTGCGGGTGAGGGCGTCGAGGCTCTCCTCCAGCGCTTCCACCAGGGCCTCGCGGTTCTGGTCGGCATCCTCGCGACGCTGGTGGTCGGCTGCCCGGGAGAGCTGCCGGGCCTCGTGGTCGCCGATCACCTTGCGACAACGCAGGCAGGCGTCCTGGTAGCGCTGTTCCTGGCTGGCGTCGGGCAGCTCTTCCAGCGCGCTCCATTCGCGTGCAAGGTGTCGAAAACGGCCGGCATAGAGCGGTTCCCAGGCGGCCTGGGCATGCCGCTCCAGCGTCTCGAGCAGTGCCTCGCGGCGTTCACGGGCGGCGGCCAGCGAGGCGGTGTCGGCCCGCAGCCGGTTGAGGCGCTCCCGCGCCTGGCGCATCACCTGGCGGTCGCGCCGGGACGACTGGACCAGCCTGGCCAGGCCGGCCTCGCTGGTGACCCGGGCCGCGGCGGCGTGGCGCACGGCGGCGATGCCGTTGTCGCAGGCCTGGCGGATCAGGGCTTCCTCGCCCTCGAGGCGGCCCAGGGCAGCCAGGCGCAGCTGCTGGTTGTCGCCCTGCAGGGCGATCTCGGCCAGCAGGTCGGGGGCAGCGAGGCGCTCGGTCAGGGCGATGCGGGCCGCCAGCTCGAGCTCGCCCTGGCGGCCCGTCAGCAGGGCGACGAGATGGGCATGCAGCTCGGCAGAGGCACCCTCGTCGAGCAGGGCCAGCAGGCGTTCGGGGTCGTCGAGACGCGCCAGGGCGGCGCGGCGGACCCCGGGGTCGGCATCCCCGGCCAGCCGTTCGAGGGCCTGGCGCTGTTCGGGGCGCGCTGGGTCGAGGCGGGCAGCCGCCTGGCGGCGGACCCCGGGGTCGGGGTGTTGCCAGCGAGGAGAAAAGAGGCGACGAAGGAGTCCAGACATTGACCATCCTGACGTGGAAGCGCCGGCAGGGGCAGGCGCGCAATCTTGTTGTTGACGCCGGTGGCGGCGCGTGGCCGCAGGCATGGACGTATCTAAGCATGCGTCGCGCCTGCGGAAAAGCCCGCCGCGGAGGCCGGGTGTGGCCGACTGGAGACACTGACAACCGGTGGTCGCTGAGCTTATGATCAGTTGCAGGGGCCGAGTCACTCGCTTAGCTTTGACCAGGTACCCCGACCATCACCCGACGTGGAGTCCGGCAATGAGTCTCAAAGTGGACAGGGACAGCATGGCATTCACCTTCAAGGGCGGCATGTTGCCGATGACGGTCATGGAGTTGGCCAGCGCCGACCCCGAACGCATCCGTGAACAGCTCGCCGGCAAGCTCAGCCAGTCTCCGGCTTTCTTCCAGCATACCCCGGTGGTACTCAACGTCGAGAAGCTCGACGAGCCGCACCTGGCACTGGAACGCATCTGCGCGGTCTGCCGGGCCCACAAGCTGCTGCCTGTGGCGGTACGCGGCGGTCCCGATCCGGTCAAGCAGTCGGCCTGGGCGCTGGGGCTGGGCTGGTTCCCGCCCCAGGAGGCGAGTCGGCCCCGTTCGCTGGAGAGCGTGTCACCCGACGAGCCGACGCCTGCCGAACCGGAGGCGGGGCAGGAGACGCCCCCGGCGGGGGGCAGCAGTGGCCGTATCTACCGTGGCACGGTACGCTCCGGCCAGCAGGTGACGGCACCGGAGGGCGACCTGGTGGTGATCGGGGCCGTCAATGCCGGTGCCGAGGTGCTCGCCGCCGGCAGCGTGCATGTCTACGGTGCCCTGCGCGGCCGCGCCCTGGCGGGTATCCACGGCGACCTCCAGGCCGGCATCTTCTGTCGCGAGCTGCACGCCGAGCTGCTCTCGGTGGCCGGCAACTACAAGCGGCTCGAGGACATCGATCCTCGCCTGCTGGGCACGTCCGTCCAGGTGCGCCTGACCGACAACCAGCTGGGCATCACGACGCTGGCCTGAGCCCGCTCCGCGGCGTCTGGCCGGCGACGTATCGCCGTCTCTTATCTCCTTATTCCACCATGACTGACAGGAAGCGTAACTTGGCCAAGATCATCGTTGTGACCTCCGGCAAGGGGGGGGTCGGCAAGACAACAAGTGCGGCAGCCATTGCCACTGGCCTGGCGCTGCGAGGCAACAAGACCGTGGTCATCGACTTCGACGTGGGGCTGCGCAACCTCGACCTGATCATGGGGTGCGAGCGGCGTGTGGTCTACGACCTGGTCAACGTCATCCAGGGCGAGGCGGGGCTCAACCAGGCGTTGATCCGCGACAAGCGGGTCGACAACCTGCATATCCTGCCGGCCTCCCAGACCCGCGACAAGGATGCCCTGACCCAGGACGGGGTCGAGAAGGTGCTCGATACCCTGGGCAAGGACTTCGACTACATCCTCTGCGACTCCCCGGCGGGCATCGAGCGCGGCGCCCAGCTGGCGATGTACTTCGCCGACGAGGCGGTCGTGGTGACCAACCCGGAGGTCTCCTCGGTGCGCGATTCCGACCGCATCCTGGGGCTGTTGTCGTCCAAGACCCGTCGCGCTGAACGCGGCGAGGACCCGATCCGCGAGCACCTGCTGATCACCCGTTACAACCCGTCGCGGGTCGACCTGGGGGACATGCTCAACCTAGAGGACATCCGCGAGATCCTGGCCATCGACCTGCTCGGCTTGATCCCCGAGTCCGAGGCGGTGCTGCGAGCCTCGAACCAGGGGGTGCCGGTCACCCACGATGCCGACAGTGACGCCGGCCAGGCCTATACCGATACCGTGGCCCGCCTGCTCGGCGAGGAGGTCCCGCTGCGCTTCCACGAGTACCAGAAGAAGAGCCTGTTGAGCCGTATGTTCGGAGGAGGTCGCCGGTGAAGTTGCTCGAGTTCCTGAAGAGAGAACGCAAGAAGTCCGCGTCGGTCGCCAAGGAGCGGTTGCAGATCATCGTCGCTCACCAGCGCAGCCAGCGCGGGCAGCCGGACTACATGCCGATGCTGGAGAAGGAACTGCTGGAAGTGATCCGTCGCTATGTCCAGGTCGATGACGATGCCATCAACATCAGTCTCGACAGCGAGGACAACTGCTCGGTGCTGGAGCTGAACGTCACCCTGCCCCGGGCCTGATCATCGAGCCGGCTGAGAGGCGTGCGAGGCTGTGCTAGGCTGTTCCCTTCATGCCTGCACCGTTTGGAGAGACCTCGCCCATGGCGCCGCCTCATGCCGCTCCGCTGACCTTCCTGTGGCACGACTACGAGACCTTCGGTGCCGACCCGCGCCGGGATCGCCCCTCCCAGTTCGCAGCGATCCGCACCGATGCCGAGTTCAACGAGATCGGCGAGCCGGTGGAGTGGTTCTGCAAGCCGGCCGATGACTTCCTGCCCCATCCTCAGGCCTGCCTGATCACCGGTATCACGCCCCAGCAGGCCAGTCGTCGTGGCTTGCCCGAGGCCGAGTTCGCCGGACGGATCCAGGCGCTGCTGAGCGAGCCGGGTACCTGTGCCCTGGGCTACAACAGCCTGCGCTTCGATGACGAGGTGAGTCGCCACCTCTTCTACCGCAACCTGCTCGACCCCTATGCCCGGGAGTGGCAGAACGGCAACTCCCGCTGGGACCTGATCGATGTGGTGCGGGCCTTTCACGCCCTGCGCCCGGCTGGCATCGAGTGGCCGCGGCGCGACGACGGCACCCCCAGCTTCAAGCTGGAGGCACTTACCGCCGCCAACGGCATCGAGCACGCCGGCGCCCACGATGCCCTGGCCGACGTACGTGCCACCATCGCCCTGGCGCGGCTGCTGAGATCCCGCAACCCCAAGCTCTTCGACTTCCTGCTGGGGCTGCGCGGCAAGCGCCAGGTGGCCAGGCTGCTCGACGTGCCGGGCCGCAAGCCGGTGCTGCACATCTCGCGCCGCTACCCGGCGAGCCGCGCCTGCAGTGCCCTGGTGATGCCGCTGGCCGAGCACCCGAGCAACCCCAATGGGGTGGTCGTCTATGATCTCTCGATGGACCCCTCCCCGCTGTTCGACCTCAGCGCCGAACAGATCCGCCAGCGGGTCTTCGTCAGCAACGACGACCTGGCCGAGGGGACCGAGCGCATCCCGCTCAAGGTGATCCATATCAACAAGTGCCCGGTGCTCTTCCCGGCCAGCGCCCTGAAGGACGTGGAAGGGCCCAGCAAGGGCGACTACGGCGAGATCGTGGCACGCCTGGGCCTGGACCTGGCCGCCTGCCGCGAGCACTGGAAGCTCCTGTCTGCCCAGCCCGAGGTCGCCGCCCGGGTCGCCGAGGTGTTCTCCGCGCCCCCCCCGGAAGGCCCCCGGGATCCCGACCTGATGCTCTATGCCGGCGGCTTCTTCTCGCCCTCGGATCGCCAGCAGATGCAGCGGGTTCGCGAGACCGACCCCTGGGATCTGGTCGGGGCGCGTTTCGCCTTCCAGGACCCGCGTCTCGAGGAGATGCTGTTCCGCTACCGGGCGCGCAGCTATCCGGAAACCCTCGAGAGCGAGGAGCAGGTCCAGTGGGAGGCCTTCCGCTGGGCGCGGATGAACGACCCGGCCCTCTCGAGCCTGACGCTGAAGGATTTCGCCCGGGAGATCGAGCGGCTCAACCGGGAGGCGTTGAGTGACCGGGACCGGCAGATTCTCGAGGAACTGGTGATGCATGTGGAGGCGATCATGCCGCCCCAGGCCTTCGATGCATGATCATAGGGCTCGGGGCTGATCTCTCATTCCCTCACTGTTATCAGTCAGTCGTCGGCTTCGGGCAGGGGCGCCAGGTGCTGGGTCAACTCGGCCACGTCGCTGGGTTCGTCGCCCGGGTCGAAGGTGACGTTGGCCACGGCGGCCTCGCGCAGCCGCGACCAGGACTCGCGCAGGTCGCGGGCGCTGACCGACAGCGCCCGCTCGGCGAGCCGCTCGCGGCGATCGAACCCGGTGTCGCCGAAGGACATCGCCTGCCACAGCCGGTTGGCACGCTCCGAGAGGCTGGTATCGCGCCGCAACAGGCCGTCGTGTACGGCCCGGCGATAGGGCGCCAGCTCGTCGTCGTCGAGGTCGGTGAGCCGCTCCGCGAAGTCGTCGAGGAAGGCATCGATGCGGGCCTGGATCATCTCGCTTTCGGTGTCCGGTGACTGCACCAGCAGGCCGAGGCCCGGCGCATCCATCAGCGGCGAGTAGCCGGCGCTGACCACATAACCGAGCTGCTCCTCGGTGCGCAGCCGCTGGTAGAAGGGCGTCTCGATCAACTGACCGAGCACGGCCAGACGTGCCTGGCTCTCCAGCGACCGATCCGGCCCCTGCAGGTAGCGCAGCACCAGCGACTCCTGGCGAGTGGTGACCGGCACCAGCGGTGGCAGGCTGGAGTCGGCGCGCAGCGGCACCAGGTCGGGAATCTGTTCCTCGGTCAGGCGGGGCGAGAGGGCGTCGGCCACCAGGCGGGCCTCGCGGGTCGCCAGCTCGACATCCAGGTTGCCCACCGCCATGGCCTCGAGACGCAGCTCGGCGAGGAAGGCCTCGCGGTAGCCGCGCAGGTCGTCGACCTCGAGTTCCCGACTCGCCTCGAGCAGGGCGTCGGTGGGCCACTGGGGGCGCACCAGGGCCTCGGCGAGGGTGCGATGGCCCTGGCGGTGCAGGGCGGCCTGGGGGGCGTTGCGCCATTCGCGCTGCAGGCGGTAACGCACGCGCTCGAAGGTCGCGGGTTCGATCTCGCCACTCTGTAGCTGTTCCAGCACGCGGTGCATCAACTGGTCCTGGCGGTCGCGCCAGCCGGAGAACGACAGGGTGATGCCGCGGGCATGGGCATAGGCCTCGAAGTGCTGGCCGGCGAGGCGGGCCGGGTAGAAGGCCTCGTTGAGGCTGTCGTCGAGCCAGCCCGCCAGTACCCGGGCCAGGGCGGCCTCACGAGGGGTCGCCGAGGCCTGTGGATGCTGCAGGCTGAAGCGCCACTCCACCTTGGGCGTGTCGAAGGTGGCGTCACTCATGTGCCAGAGCGTGAACCCCGGCTCGTCGATCACCTGGCTGGGCTTGTCGTGCTGCTCCTCGAGCAGCGTCACGTCCTCGGCGATATAGGGGTTGGGTTCGGGGAGTGCCAGGCCGGCCAGGGGGCGGGCCTCGGTCGGCTCGTCGTCGAGCTCGCGCCAGGGGGTCTCGAACCAGGGCGAGCCCCGTTCACCCTCCACGTCCGGGGCGCTGTAGAGGCGAATCAGCCGGTCGGGGCGCAGGGCGTCGAGATAGCGCTCGGTCCGCTCGCGGTCGAAGCCGTCCATGCGATAGGGCGCGTACTGCACGTCCTCCACCGGGAAGCGGGTCAGGTTCATGGCCAGCCGCATGGCGCCGTTGAGCGGCGAGCCGTGCTGCTGGAAGCGGAACTGCTGCTCGGCCAGCCGGGCCTGCTCGTCGTAGCGCCAGGCCTCGAGGCCCGAGTCGCGGATCTGATCGATGGCGGCGAACAGGGTCGCCTCGATCTCGTCGAGCCGCTCGGCCCCGGCCGGGGTCAGGCTGATGCCCACGCTGAACAGGGCGTGCTGGCCGTCGCCGGGGGCGACGCCGGCGGACAGACCGTCCGCCCAGCCCGCCTCGCGCAGCACGGCGAGCAGGCTGCCGTCGCCCTCGTGGCCGAGCAGGTGAGCCAGCAGGTCGGCGGGCTTGTGACGGTACTCCTGAACCGGGTCCGGCACCGGGAACAGGAAGCGCAGCTGACGGCTGTCGCGCACCGACTGCACCTCGACGCGTCGCGGCAGGCTGTCTGCCGTCACCAGCGGCTCTTCGATCACCGGGCGTGACAGGCCGCGGTCGGGGATCTCGGCGAAGCGCTCGGTCACCAGTGCCTCCAGCTCGTCCAGGGGCCGCGGGGCGATCAGTGCCAGGTGCATCACGTTGGCGTCGTAGTGGCGGGCATAGAAATCGATCACCCGCTCGCGCAGGGACGGCTCGCCCTCTGGGGGACTGGCCAGGGTGTCGCGGCTGCCCACGGCGAAGCCGGTGGTGGGATTCTCCGGGTTGAGCAACTGATTGAGCACGTCGTTCTCGCGGCGGCTATCGTCCCGGATGCGCGCCATGTACTCGGAGTGGACGATATTGCGCTCGCTCTCGAGCTGGTCGGCGTTGAACAGCGGCGCGACGAAGAAGCGGCTGAAGCGGTCCAGGGCGCCGGGCAGCGCCTCGGGCTCGATGTCGAAGAAGTAGTTGGTGTCCAGCGGGGCGGTGAAGGCGTTGTGGCTGCCGCCATGGCGCGAGATATAACCCTGGTAGGCGTCCGGCTCCGGGAAGGTGTCGGTCCCCAGGAACAGCATGTGCTCGAGGAAATGGGCCAGGCCGGCCAGGTCTGCCGGGTCCTGGGCGCTGCCGACGCCGACGTTCATCGAGGCGGCGGCCTTGTCGGCCTCGGGGTCGCTGACCAGCAGGGCGGTGAGACCGTTCTCCAGGGTCAGCACGCGATACTGCCGTGCATCGTGGGGGCTGGTCAGGGGCGTGGTGACCTCGGCGACGGCCTCCTGCTCGGGGGCTGCTTCACGCGCCACGGCCGAGGTGAAGGGCAGGGCGAGCAGCAGGGCGACGGCGAGGACCAGCGGGCGTGCTGGCCGACGGCAATCGACAATGGCGCTGAGGGCGGCGATGGGCATCGTCTCTCCTTATCGGGGGTTCCGGCACAGCATGGGGCCGGTGGGGTAGGCGCAGGCCGGGTCCTGGTGCGCGGGATCATTGACACGTCTTGATACCGGAAAGGCGCCCAACAGTTCCATCGGGGCGGTGGCCAGCAGCGACCGCGCTTCGTCGGGAGGCGTCCGAGGATCGAGCCAGCGGTGGCTGTCGGCTGGCGCGATCACCCCCGGCAGGCGGTCGGTGAGGGGGCCGAGCAGGGCATTGGCCGGTACCGTGATCAGCGCGAGGGAATCCGTGTGCTCGGCCAGGCTGGTATGGAAGCGGCACCAGAGTCCCGCCAGCAGCAGAGGCCCCCGGTCGACCCGGGTCACCAGGAAGGGTTGCTTGAAGCGCGCCTGGGTGCGCCAGACGTAGACGCCGCTGACCGGGACCAGGCAGCGTCGGGCCCGGAAGGCCTCGCGGAACATGGGGCGCGCCTCCAGCGATTCCGCCCGGGCGCAGTGGGGGGCACGGTCCAGCACCTCGAGCCAGGGCGGTGTCAGGCCCCAGAACAGCCGGGAGAGGCACGGCCGGTCGGCCTCCAGGCGGATCGCCGAGAGCGGCCGTCTCGGCGCCAGGTTGGGGCTGGTCACCAGGGGGGAGTCGACCCCCAGGCCGGGCAGCAGGCGCTCGAGATCGAGGGAGGCGATGTGCAGTCGGCCGGCCATGGGCGCTCCGCGGTCAATGGGGCAACAGGGTACCCAAGTCGAACGGACGAGAAAAGCGCCGAATCGGTGGCGATCCCGCCCCGGGCTTGCGTTTGCCCGCGGGATGGATAAGCTGTCGAAAACAGTGTTCGATCTGCGCTATCCTAGGAGGGAAAGCCGAGTACCGCCCGCCACCGTCTTGCGAGGAAACCGATGGCCCGTCCCAGACAGCATGCGCCCGAGGCGCTACATGCCCAGGTCATGGCGGCATGTGATGCCTGGCTGCAGGAGCATCCTGCGCACACGCTGTCGCTGCGTGCCCTGGCGCGTGAGGTCGGTTGCGCCCCCAGTACCCTGCTCAAGCTCTACGGCAGCTTCGGCAACCTGCTCCAGCACGTCAACATCGAGACCCTGGCGCAGTTGCGCGCCGTGATCGAGCCGCTGACCGAGAGCGCTGCCCCGGAACAGCGCCTCAGGGCCCTGGCCAGGGCCTACTGGCAGTTCGCCCAACGCGACGCCTACCGCTGGCAGTTGCTGTTCGACTATCCGCTGGCCCAGGAGGGCGAGCTCGACCAGCGCCAGAGCGACATGATCGAGGCGCTGTTCCTGCGCGTCGAGGCCACCCTCAGGGAGTACCAGCCGGCGCTGGACGACCTGGAGGCGCGCCGGCTGGGCCGCACGCTATGGGGCAGCGTCCATGGCCTGGTACAGCTCGGTCTCAACGAGCGCCTCGGTTACTGGCAGGGGCAGCAGCTGGAGGTCGGCGAGCTGCTCGATCAACTGCTCCACACCACCCTGGCCGGCCTGAAGTACAGATCCGACGTGACGTGACGATCCTGTTGTGGCTGTTGGTCGGCGGTGCCCTGCTGGCGGGGAGCTGGTGGCTGGTCCGGAAGCCGCGACCGCTCATCCGGCGGCTGGTCTTCCTGACGGTCTTCCTGCTCTATCGCCTGCGACTGCGTGGCCAAGGGCATATTCCCCCCCGCGGCCCCGCGCTGGTGGTCTGCAACCATGTCAGCTTCATGGACGCCATGGTGATCGGTGGCGCCTGCCCGCGGCCGCTGCGTTTCCTGATGGACAAGCCGATCTACGACTCGCCCTGGCTCAACTGGCTGTTCCGCCTGGTGGGCGCGATTCCGGTGGAGTCGGAGCGGCGCGATCCGGGCAATATCCGCCGGGCCCTGGAGGAGGTCAGCAGGGCGCTGGCCGAGGGCGAGGTGGTGATGCTGTTCCCCGAGGGGCGCCTGTCCCCGAACGGCGAGGTGCAGCCCTTCCGGCGCGGCCTGGAGCTGATCCTGGCCCGGGATCCGGTGCCGGTGATTCCCGCCGGGCTGTCCGGCTTGTGGGGCTCCTGGACCTCGCATCACGGTGGCCGTGCCCTGAGCAAGCCGCCACGGCGGTTCCGGGCCCGGGTGGCGCTCTACTTCGGTGAACCCCTGGCGCCCCACGAGGCCAGCCGTCCCCGGGTCGAGGCGAGGGTGCGCACCCTCAAGGCGCAGGCCGACCAGTGGGCCGAGCGCCGGTCGCGGGAAGTCGTCTCGCGACGCTGATGGCGGGCTCGCGTTGCTAGCGCTGTCTGGCGGGGCGGCGCGGCAGTGCCCAGCAGCGGGCGGCGGTGATCAGGTTGTCGCGTACTTCGAGGATCTCCATTCGCACGTTGCCGACCTGCAGGCAGGCGGCGCCGTCGGGAAAGGACTCCAGGTGCTCGAGGATCAGGCCGTTGAGTGTCTTGGGGCCGTCGGTGGGGAGCTGCCAGCCCAGCGCCTTGTTGATGTCGCGGATGTTGGCGGTGCCGTCGATGACATGGCTGCCGTCGTCCTGCAGATGGATCTCCTGATCCAGCCCCGCCACGTCGGTGGTGAATTCGCCGACGATCTCCTCGAGGATGTCCTCCAGGGTCACCAGGCCCTCTACATCGCCGTACTCGTCGACCACGATGCCGATCCGCCGCTTCTGTTTCTGGAAGTTGAGCAACTGGGTGTGCAGCGGGGTCGACTCGGGAATGAAGTAGGGGTCCCGGGCCTCCTGCACGATGGCGGCCTTGGTCACCTCGTCGCGGGAGAGGAAGCGCGCCGCGTTGCGCAGGTGCAGCATGCCGATGACGTTATTGATGTCGCCCTTGTAGACCGGCACCCGGGTGTGCTGGCTGGTGCGGATCCGGGTCAGGATCTCCTCCAGGTCGTCGTCCAGGTCGAGGCCCATCACCTCGTGACGCGGCACCATGATGTCGTTCACGGTGACGTTCTCGAGGTCGAGGATCGACAGCAGCATCGCCTGGTGGCGGCGAGGGATCAGGGCGCCGGCCTCGTGGACCACGGTGCGCAGCTCGTCGCGGGTCAGGTTGTCGGCACCCCCGTCGATGTTCTTGACGCCGAGCAAACGCAGCAGGCCGTTGGAGATGACGTTGACCAGCCATACCAGTGGGTAGAGCAGCTTGAGCAGCGGCTCCAGGACGATGGAAGCGGGGTAGGCGATGTTCTCGGGCTTCACCGCGGCGTAGGTCTTGGGGGTGACCTCGCCGAAGATCAGTACCACGATGGTCAGGACCAGGGTGGCAATGGCGGGACCGGAGACGTCGCCGAAGTAGTGAACCGCGATGAGGGTGGCGATCGCCGCCGCCAGGTTGTTGACCAGGTTGTTGCCGATCAGGATCACCCCGATCAGCCGATCGGGGCGTGCCAGCAGGCGCATCACCCGCTGGGCGCGGGACTCGCCGCTATTGGCCTGGTGGCTCAGACGATAGCGGTTGATCGACATCATGCTGGTTTCCGAACTGGAGAAGAACCCTGAAAGGCAGATGAGCAGGAACAGCAGGCCGAACAGCAGTCCCAGCGGGAAGTCGTCGCTCAAGTCGAAGGATCCTCAATGACGTATCAGGCTCGATTGGACGAGACTCGACCAGGCAGTGTCAAGGTGGCCCGCCCTGCCTCAGCCCCGGTTCAGCACGACCTCGAGTACGAACTTGCTGCCGAAGTAGGCCAGCAGCAGTACGACGCAGCCGCCCAGGGTCCAGCGCACCGCGCGCATGCCTCGCCAGCCCAGCCGGTGATGGCTGAACAGCAACACCGAGAAGATCACCCAGGCGGCCAGCGAGAGAATCGTCTTGTGAGCCAGGTGCTGGGCAAACATGTTGTCGACGAACAGGAAGCCACTGGCGATCGACATCGTCAGCAGGGCCATGCCGGCCCAGATCAGCTCGAAGAGGATCCGCTCCATGGTGGTCAGTGGTGGCAGTGCCTGGACGATGCCACGGGTATGGTGATGGCGCAATGCCTGGTTCTGCAGGCCCAGCAGCACCGCCTGGGCGGCGGCGATCGCCAGCACGGCGAAGGCCAGCACCGAACTCAGGGCGTGCAGGGCAATGCCCGGCGTCAGGCCGCCCGTGCGTTCTGGGCTGGGCAGGCCCGTGGCCAGCAGCAGTGCCGCGCCGGCCAGCGGGAAGAGGCCCACGGCGGCGTTGAGCACCGGCTTGAAGAGGCTGACCACGATCAGCAGCAGTACCGCCACCGCGCCGGCCACGATGGCGCTGGTGGAGAGCCCCGGCAGCAATGCCTGGCCCTGGCCGAAGAGCCCGGCGGCCAGCGGCAGATGGCAGAGCAGCCCCAGCACGCCCAGGCCGCGGACCAGCTCGGGACGCGACGGCACCCGGCGCGCCAGGGTCAGCGCCTGCCAGGAGGCCGCGGCGACATAGAGGATGAAGGCCAGGATGGCCAGGGGAAGCGCCTGCATCGATTGCTTTCCATGCGCCTTCGCGAGCGCCTGATGGTGGTTGAACAGTGTGCCGCTACTATACCCAATCCCCCGGGTTGCGCACAGACCGCGCCGCTTGCCGGTGTCGCGCATGGAGACTCGCGGCCACAGCGCGTATAATCGTTGCCCATATTCGGGCCGTCGTCACTGGAGAGGCCAATGTTCCAGAATCTCAGCGAGCGTCTGTCGCAGACGCTCAAGTCGATCAAGGGTCAGGCACGCCTGACCGAGGAGAACGTCAGGGACACCCTGCGCGAGGTGCGCCGGGCGCTGCTCGAGGCCGACGTCGCGCTGCCGGTGGTCAAGGCGTTCATCGACCGGGTGCGCGAGCGCGCCGTGGGGCAGGAGGTGTCGCAGAGCCTCTCGCCGGGCCAGCAGTTCGTCAAGATCGTCCAGCAGGAGCTCGAGGCGGTCATGGGCGAGGCCAACGAGGGGCTCTCGCTCAAGGGCTCGCCCGCGGTGGTGCTGATGGCCGGGCTGCAGGGCGCGGGCAAGACCACCTCCGTGGCCAAGCTGGCGCGCTACCTCAAGGAGCGCGAGAAGAAGAAGGTGCTGGTGGTCTCGGCGGACGTCTATCGCCCCGCGGCCATCGATCAGCTCGAGACCCTGGCCGCCGAGGTGGGCGTCGACTTCTTCCCGTCGCGCAGCGACCAGCAGCCGGTGGCCATCGCCGAGGCGGCGATCAAGCACGCCAAGATCCAGTTCCATGACGTGGTCCTCGTCGACACCGCCGGGCGCCTGGCCATCGACGAGGCGATGATGGCCGAGATCCAGGCGTTGCATAAGGCCGTGGCCCCCCAGGAGACGCTGTTCGTCGTCGACGCCATGACCGGCCAGGACGCCGCCAATACCGCCAAGGCCTTCGCCGATGCCCTGCCGCTGACCGGGGTGATCCTGACCAAGGCCGATGGCGACGCCCGCGGCGGTGCGGCGCTCTCGGTGCGCCACGTCACCGGCAAGCCGATCAGGTTCATGGGGGTGGGCGAGAAGGTCGATGCCCTCGAGCCCTTCCACCCCGATCGCGTGGCCTCGCGCATCCTCGGCATGGGCGACGTGCTGTCGCTGATCGAGGAGGCCGAGCGTACCGTCGATAAGCGCAAGGCCGAGCAGCTGGCCAAGAAGGTCAAGAAGGGCCAGGGCTTCGACCTCGAGGACTTCCGCGACCAGCTCCAGCAGCTCAAGAAGATGGGTGGCATGGGCGGCCTGCTCGGCAAGCTGCCCGGCATGGGCCAGATGGCCGAGATGGCCCAGGGTCCCGGCCCCGAGAAGGAGCTCGGCAAGCTCGAGGCGCTGATCAACTCCATGACGCCCCAGGAGCGGCGCAAGCCGGAGATCATCAACGGCTCGCGCAAGCGCCGCATCGCCGCCGGTGCCGGCCTCCAGGTGCCCGACCTCAACCGCCTGCTCAAGCAGCACAAGCAGATGCAGAAGATGATGAAGAAGGCGGGCAAGAAGGGCGGCATGCAGAACATGATGCGCGGCATGTCCGGCATGATGGGCGGAGGCGGTCCCGGTGGCCCGGGTGGCATGGGAGGGCCCGGCGGCTTCCCTAGGCGTTGAGCCCAGCCCCGGAAAAAGGTTTCCAAGCGAGGCTGATTTCCGTAGAATGCTGCGTCTTCACTGGCAGGACCGCGACGCGTCGCGGCCGCCGCCATGACCGAATGCCCGAAGCGGGGCCCGTGCCCGGCTTCCCGAGCAGCTAAAACCCTAACCGCAACGAAGGACAGACTACGCCATGGTTACCATTCGTCTGGCACGTGGTGGCGCCAAGAAGCGTCCCTTCTACCACCTGACCGTGACCGATTCACGCAACGCCCGCGATGGCCGCTTCATCGAGCGCCTGGGCTTCTTCAACCCGATCGCCCGCGGTCAGGAAGAGCGCCTGCGCGTCGACCTGGACCGCATCGCCCACTGGCAGGGTCAGGGTGCGCAGCTCTCCGGCCGTGTCGCCGAGCTGGTCAAGGAAGCCCGCAAGCAGGCCTGAAGGGCCTGACTTGTCTGCCTGAAGGTCCGTCACGGGGTCGTCGATGAGCGATAATGCGCAAGCGCAGCCGAGCGACGATCATGTGGTGCTGGGCAAGTTGACCAGCCCCTACGGTGTCAAGGGCTGGCTCAAGGTGTATTCGTACACCGGCCCGATGGAGGGCATCCTCGACTATGCCGAATGGGTCCTGCGCCACGACGGTCGACTCGTTCGCCGGCGGCTGGTCCAGGGGCGCCGGCACGGCAAGGGCCTGGTGGCCCAGCTCGAGGGCGTCGACAGCCGCGAGGCGGCCGAGGCCCTGGCCGGTGCCGAGGTTCTGCTGCCCAAGGCGGCACTTCCCGAACTCTCCGGCGATGACTACTACTGGCATCAACTGGAAGGGTTGAGAGTGGTGACCCGAGAGGGCGTGGCGCTCGGGTATATCGCCTACCTGTTCGAGACCGGCGCCAACGACGTCATGGTCGTGAAGGGGCAGGGCGAGGACGCCGTCGACGATCGCGAGCGGCTGCTGCCCTTCCTGCCCGATGACGTGGTGCTGGAGGTGGATCTCGAGGCCGGCGTGATGAGCGTCGACTGGGACCCCGAGTTTTGAGTCCCGGCCTGGCCTCGGACGCCCCGGGGACGGGGAGTGAGCAGGGCATGTGGATCGGTGTCGTGTCGCTGTTTCCCGAGATGTTCGAGGCGGTCACCCGCCACGGCGTCACCGGGAGGGCGGTGGAGAAGGGGCGTATCGCGCTGGAGTTCTGGAACCCCCGCGACTACGCCACCGACCGCCACCGCACCGTGGACGACCGCCCCTACGGCGGCGGTCCCGGCATGCTGATGAAGGTCGACACCCTGCGCGCGGCCATTCATGCCGCCCGCGAGCGGGCCCGGGCCGCCACCGGCGAGCGCCCGAGGGTGGTCTACCTGTCGCCCCAGGGCCGCCGGCTCGATCAGGCAGGGGTGCGGGAACTGGCCTCTGGCCCCCCCCTGGTGGTGGTGGCCGGGCGCTATGAAGGCATCGATGAGCGCGTGGTGGAAGGCGACATCGATGAGGAGTGGTCGATCGGCGACTATGTGCTCAGCGGCGGCGAGCTGCCGGCCATGGTGCTGATCGATGCCGCGGCCAGGCTGGTGCCCGGGGTGCTGGGTCATCAGGATTCCGCGGTCGAGGACTCCTTCAACGACGGGCTGCTGGACTGCCCGCACTATACCCGCCCCGAGGTGATCGACGGGCGGCGAGTGCCGGACGTCCTGCTCAGCGGCAACCACGGCGCCATCCGGCGCTGGCGGCTGAAGCAGTCCCTGGGGCGCACCTGGCTGCGTCGCCCCGACCTGCTCGAGGGTCGGTCGTTGAGTGACGAGCAGCAGCGGCTGCTCGCGGAGTTCATCGAGGAATACGCGCTGTCCACCAGGTAGGTCAGGGCGGAGGTGCGGGACGCAACGAGCCCCTGAGGCCGCGGACCCGCGTCACCCATCATCTCCCGCGCCATCGAGCCTCGGCTCGGGCGCCGGGATCACGATTCGCCGGCAACGAACCGGATCCGGCGAGTCACGTTATCGAGGAGTCATTGTCATGAGCAGCAAGAACAAGGTGATCCAGGCGCTCGAAGCCGAGCAGATGAGCAAGCAGGTGCCGGAATTCGCCCCGGGTGACACCGTGGTCGTGCAGGTCAAGGTCAAGGAAGGCAGCCGTGAGCGCCTCCAGGCCTTCGAAGGCGTGGTCATCGGCAAGCGCAACCGCGGCCTGAACTCCGCCTTCACCGTGCGCAAGATCTCCCACGGTGTCGGCGTCGAGCGGACCTTCCAGACCTACAGCCCGCTGGTCGACTCCGTCAGCGTCAAGCGCCGCGGCGACGTTCGCCAGGCCAAGCTGTACTACCTCCGCGAGCGCAGCGGCAAGTCCGCCCGCATCAAGGAAAAGCTGGCCTGAGGCAGAGGCTTGCCGGCTTGCGGTGCCGGGGTTGACGCCCCGCACCGATCGCGAAACCCCGTCACCGCTGCCGCGGGGCGGGGTTTCGTTGTAGAGGGCCGGACACCCGGGGGATCGGATGCCGACTGGCGATGACGCGAGCACACTGATCGACGCCTTTCTCGATGGCCTGTGGCTCGAGCAGGGGGCGAGCGACAACACCCTGGCCGCCTACCGTCGCGACCTGGCGGCCTGGGGAAAGCGGCTCGAGGGAGAGGGCGAGCGCCTGCTGGCCCCGGGGCCCCGAACCCTGTCGGCCTGGATCGACGAACGGCGCGGAGCCGGGTACCAGCTGCGCAGCAATGCCCGCTTGCTGTCGAGCCTGCGGCGCTTCTATCGCTGGGCGCTGGCGGAGGGCATGATCGAGGCGGACCCCCTGGCCGAGGTGCGGCTGCCCAGGGTGCGACCGGCGCTGCCGAATACCCTCGAGGAGGCCGAGGTCGAGCGGCTGCTCGAGGCGCCGGACCTGGCCACCGACCTGGGAGTGCGCGATCGGGCCATGCTCGAGGTGCTCTACGGCGCCGGCCTGCGGGTCTCGGAGCTGGTGGGCTTGACCACCGATGCGCTGAACCTGCGTCAGGGCGTGGTACGGGTGCGCGGCAAGGGTGACAAGGATCGCCTGGTGCCGCTCGGGGAGGAGGCGGTGGCCTGGCTCGAGCGCTACCTGCGCACCGCCCGCGGAGCGCTGATGATCGATGTCGCTCGGCCGGCGCTGTTTCCCGGGCGCGGCGATCGCGCGATGACGCGCCAGACATTCTGGCACCGCATCAAGGTCCATGCGCTGACCGCCGGCATCGACCGGCCGCTCTCGCCGCATACCCTGCGCCATGCCTTCGCCACCCATCTGTTGAATCATGGGGCCAACTTGCGTGTCGTACAGCTGCTGCTCGGTCACAGCGACCTTTCGACCACGCAGATCTATACCCATGTGGCGCAGGTGCGACTGGAAGCCCTGCACGCCGACCATCATCCGCGAGGCTGAATCATGAGAATACGCTCCCAGACATTCCTCGGCGGCCTGCTGGCCGCGACCCTGGCCGGCCTGCCGCTCGCCCAGGCCGACCCGACCGACCGACTGGCCGAGAGCCTGGCGGTGAATGGCCAGCCGATGCCGGTGGAGAGTGTCCGGGAAACGCCGCTGGAGGGGTTCTATGAGGTCCGCCTGGAGACCGGCGAGAGCTTCTACAGCGACGCCGAGGGGCGCCACTTCCTGGTCGGCGACCTCTACGAGAACGGTGAGAGTGGCCTGGTCAATATCACCGAACAGGGGCGCAATGCCGAGCGCGCCGAGCGCCTGGCGCAGATTCCCGAGGCCGAACGGGTGATCTTCCGCGGCGCCGAGAGCCGTGCCACGCTAACGGTGTTCACCGACACCACCTGCCCCTACTGCCGCCAGCTCCACGAGGAAGTGCCACGGCTCAACGAGCTGGGCATCGAGGTGCACTACCTGGCCTTTCCGCGGGCCGGCATGAATGGCGAGGGGGCGCGGGTGATGCGCCAGGTCTGGTGTGCCGACAATCCGAGCGAGGCGATGAGCATGGCCAAGCGGGAGGAGAGCCTGTCGGGCACCGGCGACTGCGACAATCCGGTCGAGTCACAGTATCATCTGGGCATGGAGCTCGGCGTCCAGGGCACGCCGGCCATCGTGCTGCCCGACGGCCGCCTGGTGCCTGGCTACGTGCCGGCGGAGCGCCTGGCTGCCATGCTGGGCCTGGAGCAGTGACCTAGGCCCGCGACGACACATCACGGGCGGCCCGGCGAAGGTCGCTCGATCTACGCTGCGACACTTGCACGACAACTTGCACGACAAAGAGGGGAAAGACATTGAAACCGGTGAGAGTGGGAATCTGTGGCCTGGGGACCGTCGGTGGCGGGACCTTCAATGTGCTGACGCGGAATGCCGACGAGATCGCTCGTCGCGCGGGGCGTCCGATCGTCATCGAGCAGGTCGCCTACCGCAGCTCCAATCCCGAGTGTGACATCACCGGCATCAAGACCACCTCCGACGTCTTCGAGGTGGCCACCAACCCCGACATCGACGTGGTGGTCGAGCTGATCGGCGGCTACGAAGTCGCCCGCGAACTGGTGCTCACCGCCATCGAGAACGGCAAGCACGTGGTCACCGCCAACAAGGCACTGATCGCCGTGCACGGCAACGAGATCTTCAAGGCGGCCCACGAGAAGGGGGTGATCGTGGCCTTCGAGGCCGCCGTGGCCGGCGGCATCCCGGTGATCAAGTCGCTGCGCGAGGGCCTGGGTGCCAACCGTATCGAGTGGGTCGCCGGCATCATCAACGGCACCGGCAACTACATCCTCACCCACATGCGCGACGAGGGGCGGGCCTTCGAGGACGTGTTGGCCGAGGCCCAGGCGCTGGGGTACGCCGAGGCCGATCCGACCTTCGACGTCGAGGGCATCGATGCCGCCCACAAGCTGACCATCCTCGCCTCCATCGCCTACGGGGTGCCGCTGCAGTTCGAGAAGGCCTATACCGAGGGCATCTCGCGGGTCACCGCCGAGGACGTCGAGCAGGCCGAGAACCTGGGCTACACCATCAAGCACCTGGGCATCTCCAAGCGCACCGACAGCGGGCTCGAGCTGCGCGTGCATCCGACCCTGATCCCCACCGAGCGCCTGCTGGCCAACGTGCATGGGGTCAAGAACGCCATCGCCATCATGGGCGACGCCGTGGGCCCGACCCTCTACTACGGTGCCGGGGCCGGCGCCGAGCCCACCGCCTCGGCGGTGGTCGCCGACCTGCTCGACGTGGCACGCGACATCGCCACCGACCACCACTACCGGGTGCCCTACCTGGCCTTCAGCGGTATCGGCGAGGATGACGGCGACATGCCGATCATGCCCATGGAAGACATCGTCACCGCCTACTACCTGCGCCTGCTGGCGGTGGATCGCCCCGGGGTGCTGGCCCGGGTGGCGACCATCCTCGCCGAGCAGGGCATCTCCATCGAGGCCCTGATCCAGAAGGAGGCCACCGAGGGCGAGCTGGTGCCGATCATCCTGCTGACCCATCGCACCCGCGAGAAGCAGATGAACGAGGCGATCCGGCACATCGAGTCGCTGGCCGACATCGCCGGCCCGGTGACGCGCATTCGCGTAGAAAGCCTGGACGAGCAGGAATAACCCGGGCTTCGCCCGGAGCTGTAAGCCGTAAGCTTGAAGCTGGAAGAGCAAACCAGCGGAAACTGGAGAGCTTGTAGCTGCCTAGGGTTGTTGCCGCTACCTGTAGCGAGGGGCGCCGGGGACAAGCCGAAGAGGAGGTCCTATGCCAGGGATGGCATCGGTAGCGCCCAGGGATGGGTTCACAGCGCCTCCTCGCAGGCTTGTCGCCGGATCGTCCCGAGCAAGCAAAGGAACCGAACAATGCGCTATATCAGTACCCGCGGGCAGGCGCCCGCGCTCTCCTTCGAGGAGGTCGTGCTCACCGGTATGGCCAGCGACGGCGGCCTCTATGTGCCGGAGGAGATCCCGACGCTCTCCCATGACGACCTGGCCGCCATGGCCGGGCTCTCCTATGCCGAGATCGCCTTCCGGGTCATGCGGCCCTACGTCAACGGCGAGATCGACGACGAGACCTTCCGCGGGATCGTGCGCGACGCCTATGCCACCTTCAGCCACGATGCCGTGGTGCCGCTCAACCAGCTCGACGCCAACCACTTCCTGCTCGAGCTGTTCCACGGCCCGACCCTGGCCTTCAAGGACGTGGCCCTGCAGCTGCTCGGCCGTATCCTCGACCACTTCCTGCAGAAGCGCGGCGAGCGTGCGGTGATCATGGGCGCCACCTCCGGTGACACCGGCTCGGCGGCGATCGAGGGCTGTCGCCACTGCGACAACCTCGACATCTTCATCCTCCACCCCTACCAGCGGGTCTCGGAGGTGCAGCGTCGCCAGATGACCTCGGTGCTCGCCGACAACGTCTTCAACATCGCCATCGAGGGCAACTTCGACGACGCCCAGGCCATGGTCAAGGCGAGCTTCGCCGATCAGGCGTTCCTGAACGGCACCCGCCTGGTGGCGGTGAACTCGATCAACTGGGCGCGCATCATGGCCCAGATCGTCTACTACGTGGCCTCCGCCGTGGCCCTCGGGGCACCGCACCGCCCGGTGAGCTTCTGCGTGCCGTCGGCCAACTTCGGCAACGTCTTCGCCGGCTTCATGGCCTACCGCATGGGGCTGCCGGTGAAGCAGTTCATCATCGCCACCAACGCCAACGACATCCTGCACCGCACCCTGGCCGACAACGACTTCTCGAAGAAGGAACTCGTCGCGACCCTGGCACCGTCCATGGACATCGTGGTGTCGTCCAATTTCGAGCGGTTGCTGTTCGAAGCCTACGAGCGCGACGGCGACGCCGTGCGTGCCCTGCTCGAGCGTTTCCAGGCCGAGCCGGCGGCGCTGGCCGACGCGCCCCTGGCGCGCCTGCGCGAGAGGTTCGCCAGCCACAGCGTGGATGATGCCACCATCCTGGAGGTGATCCGCGAGGCGCATCATCGCACCCAGGAGATCCTCGACCCACACACCGCCACCGGCTACCGTGCCGCCGAGCGGGTGCGGGCCGATGCCGCGACGCCGATGATCACCCTGGCCACGGCGCATCCGGCCAAGTTCGCCGAGGCGGTGGTCAAGGCGGGGTTCCCGGGCGTGCCGTTGCCGCCGCACATGGACGACCTGCTCGAGCGCGAGGAGCGCTATACCGTGCTGCCCGCCGAGCTGGCCGCGGTGCAGCGGTTCGTCGCCGAAAATCGGCGGTAGCCTTTCCCGAAGAGGCTATCCTCTGAGCACTGCCCGTCATCGTCGAGCAACCAGGAGCCAGGCTTGGACGCCGTGATCGATCCCACCGACCTGCATGAGCGGCTGAAGCCGCGCATCCAGCCGCGCCCCCGCGACGAGTCTCTCTACGCCCGCGCCCGCGAGGAGGGCCTGACCGAGCTGCAGGCCCGGGTGCTGGCCGGGCGGCTGGTCGGCTACCGCGGGGAGCTCGCGCCGCTGGTCTCGCCGAGCCTGCGCCACCTGGCGCATCCCGAGCGCCTGGCGGATGCCCGCCGTGCCGCCGAGCGTATCGCCCGGGCGGTGGTGGATGGCGAGCATATCGGCATCCTCACCGACTACGATGTCGACGGCATCACTTCCCATGTGGTGATCCGGCGTACCCTGGTCGAGCTGTTCGGGGTGCCGGAGGCCAGGCTGCACAGCCTGATCGGTCATCGCATCCATGACGGCTACGGCATCAGCCTGCCGCTGGTCGAGCGCACCCTCTCGCTCTCGCCGCGGCCGGGCCTGGTGATCACCGCCGACTGCGGCAGCAGCGACGAGCCGCGTATCGCCCGGCTCAAGGCGGCCGGCATCGAGGTGGTGGTCAGCGACCACCACGCCCTGCCGGTGGAGGGGCCGCCGCCTTCGGCCTATGCCACCGTCAACCCCACCCGCGATGACTGCGACTATCCCGATCCGACGATCGCCGGGTGCATGGTGGCCTGGCTGGTCATGTCGCTGGCGCGGCAGGTGCTGATCGAGTGGGGCGTGCTGGCGGCGTCCACCCCCAAGCTGTCGCCCTGGCTCTCCTACGTGGCGCTGGGCACCGTGGCCGACTGCGTGTCGCTGGGCGGCAGTGCGGCCAACCGTGCGGTGGTCAGTCACGGCCTGACCCTGATCAACCGCATGGATGCCGCCTGCTGGCGTGCCATGGCGGCCAGGCTGGGCGATGACAGCGAGCCCTTCGATGCCGAGACCCTGGCCTTCCAGATGGGCCCGCGGATCAATGCCCGCTCGCGGCTCGACGACCCCTATGCGGCGCTGCACTTTATGCTCGCCGAAGACGATGCCATGGCCCATCGCCATCTGGAGACACTCGATCAGGACAATCAGTCGCGCAAGGCCATCGAGGCGGAGATGACCGAGCAGGCCAGGGCCCTGGCCCTGGCGCCACTCACCGCCGATGAGCCGGCCATCGTGGTGTTTCTCGAGAGCGGCCACCCCGGCGTACAAGGCATCGTCGCCTCACGGCTGGTGCAGGCCTTCGGCCGGGCAACCCTGGTGCTGACGCCGGCCGCGGCGCCCGGCATGCTCACCGGCTCCGGACGCTCCATCGAGGGGCTGCACCTGCGTGATGCCCTGCAACGCACCTTCGAGCTGGCCCCGGAGGCATTGCCGCGTTTCGGCGGCCACCGTGGCGCGGCGGGGGTCGGGGTGCCGGTGGACAGGTTGGGAGAGTTCCGCGCGGCCTTCCGGCAGGCGGTGGCCGAGCAGCTCGGTGACACCGAGCTCTACCCCAGGGTCTTCACCGACGGCGAGCTGGCTTCGCACCAGTTGAGTCTCGCCACCCTCGACGAGCTCGAGGTGCTGGGCCCCTACGGGCGGGAGTTCGAGGCGCCGCTGTTCGAGGGCGGGTTCCTGATCGAGGCCCTGCGCCCGGTCGGGGCCGACGGCAGCCACCTGATGCTCGAACTCTCCGCCGGTGCCGCCACCACCCGGGCGATCTGGTTCCGGGCGCTCACGCCCGGCGAGATACCGGCCTTCGGTGTCGGCGACCGGCTGCACTGTGCCTACAAGCTCAACCGCAACCGCTGGCGGGGGCGGGAGTCGCTGCAACTGATGATCGAGCACGCCGAACGAACCCCCTGATGACGTTCCCTAGTAGGTCGGCCAGACGCCGGGGGTGGCCAGCTCTACCAAGTGACCATCCGGGTCGCGGAAATAGAGGCTCTCGCCTCCCTTGGGCCAGTGGGTGCGGCCTTCGATGGTCACGCCATGGTCGTGGAGCTGGGCCTCCCAGGCGTCGAGCTCGCGAGCGGCGATGGCGAAGGCCAGGTGCACCCGGCCTGACCCGTCATGGGGGGGAATGGTGCCCATGTCGTTCGGCAGCACCACGGTTTCCAGCGTCTCGCCCCGCAGGAACAGCAGCAGTACCGAGCCCGCACCGGCGTCATAGGCGGTGAAGCGATGGTCGGCGTTGAAGGGCTCGAGCCCCATCACCCCCTCGAAGAAGGCCCTGGCGCGATCCATGTTCTCCACGTAGAGCGCGGTCTCCAGTACGCCGTTGAGCTTGGGCATGGTCACCTCCCGGCGATGGCTTCCTTGCCTTCAGCCTAGCAGGTCGCTGTCTGCGCCGGACCATCGGCTCGCTCGGGTGCAAGACCCCTGGATTGCCCATGGGGAAAGCCCGGGAGATGCTCACCTGGACACACACTAAATGTGTTGCTTAACTCGATGAAAGTTCAGGATTTCAAACATTCGTGCGACCAAAGTATTAGCAATTTTAGCATTAAAACGAACGTTTGGCCTTGAACCGTGGCGCGCAATGGGCGAAAACGGGAGCAGCACACCAGCACCCCGGCGAGGGTGCACCACACAACCCGCTCCAGCACGAACCTGGAAAAGGACGTCGAGACCATGCACAACAAGTTCAACAAGCTTTCCATCGCCGTGGCCATTGCCTCCTCCGCTCTGGTCGCCTCTCAAGCCTTCGCTTCCGGCTTCCAGGTCCGGGAACAGAGTGCCAAGAGCCTGGCCAACGCCCTGTCCAACGCCGCTGCCGGCGCCGAGGATGCCAGCTTCATGGCCTACAATCCGGCGGCCATCGGCAACATCGACGGCAGCCAGGTGGTCGGCGGCGTGGCCTATATCGATGCCAGTTTCGAGCTGCGTGATGCCAGTGCCAGCAGTGCGAATGGGCTCGTCGACTATGACCGCGGCGGTTCACGTCAGGGGGGCGAGACGGCCTGGGTGCCGAGCTTCGCCGCCAAGACCCGGCTCAATGATCGCTTCGACCTGGGGATGGCCATCTACGCCCCCTACGGTCTGTCGACGAAATATGATGAAGAGTGGATCGGCCGGTATCACGCTATCGAGACCGAGTTGACCACCGTCGACTTCCAGCCGACCCTGAACTACCGGGCCAGCGAACGACTGAACCTGGCCGTTGGCCTGCGTGCCCAGTACGCCGATGCGACCCTCTCGAATGCCATCGACTTCGGGTCGGCGGCAGCCCTGATGGGCAACCCGTTCGCCACTCCCGGCCAGAACGACATCATCGGCGAGGTGACCGGCGATGACTGGGGCTATGGCTATATTCTCGGGGCACTGTTCCAGGCCACCGACAAGACCCGCCTGGGTATCGGTTACCGCTCCGAGATAGACCTGACGCTCGAGGGCGACCTGAACGTGAAGGGCACCGATCCCGTGTCGGATGGCGCCGTTGCGGGGGGGGCGGTGGCGGGAACGGGGGGCACGGCGGACTTGACCACCCCGGCGAACCTGAACCTGGGGGTCTATCATCAGCTCACCGACCGGCTGGCGCTGATGGCCAATGCCGAGTGGACCGAATGGAGCAGCTTCGACGAGCTGGTGGTGGAGTTCGAGGACGGCAGGGATTCCAGCCGCACCGAGGAGAACTGGAACAACACCTGGGCGGTTTCCGTGGGCGCCAACTACGCGCTCAACGAGCAGTGGCTGCTGCGCGCCGGCCTGGGCTACGACGAGACGCCGATCCCCGGCAGTGAATTCCGCACGCCGCGGGTGCCTGACGCCGACCGTACCTGGGCCACGCTGGGCGCCACCTGGATGCCGAACCCCAACCTCGGTATCACCGCCGGTTACATGCGCGTCTTCGGTGACGATGTCGACATGAACCAGGACGGGGCCAAGGAGGAGAACGCGACACGCGGCAACCTCGCGGGAACCTACGAGGTCTCGGCGAATGTCTTCGCGCTCTCGGTGGACTACCGCTTCTGACGCGCCCGCTGACCCGCCTTGTCATTGCGGTGCACGAGACCCGGCTCCGGCCGGGTCTCGTGCATCTGTCGGCACGAGGCGGCACGCCCCGGGATGGGTGCGGGACGTCGGCTCTTTGGCTACAATGGACATCTTTTCCGCGCCGCCGGGGCGCCCGATTGCCAGCGCCCCGGCGGCCGATTTTCCACTGCAGACTCAGGCGAGCCCCATGCTGGAAACCAACCCCATCCACAACCTCATCAAGGACCTGTCCGAGCGGACAGACGTCCTGAGGGGGTATCTTTGACTATGCCGAACGCAAGGATCGGCTAGAGGAAGTCTCCCGCGAGCTGGAGAACCCGGACGTCTGGAACGATCCGGACTACGCCCAGAAGCTCGGCAAGGAGAGGGCGTCGCTGGAACTGGTGGTCCAGACCATCGACGAGCTCGACCGGGGCCTGGCCGACGGCCGCGACCTGCTCGAGCTGGCCGAGATGGAGGAGGACGCGGACACCGTGGCCGAGGTCCAGAAGGAGCTCGATGGCCTCAAGGAGAGCCTCGAGAAGCTCGAGTTCCGGCGCATGTTCTCCGGCGAGATGGACGAGAACAACGCCTACCTGGACATCCAGGCCGGCTCCGGCGGCACCGAGGCCCAGGACTGGGCCAACATGCTGCTGCGCATGTACCTGCGCTGGGCCGAGCATCACGGCTTCAAGGCCGAGATCATCGAGGCCTCCGCCGGCGAGGTGGCGGGCATCAAGTCGGCCACCGTGCACGTTCAGGGCGACTACGCCTTCGGCTGGCTGCGCACCGAGACCGGCGTGCACCGCCTGGTGCGCAAGAGCCCCTTCGATTCCGGCGGTCGTCGTCACACGTCGTTTGCCTCGGTGTTCCTCTCGCCGGAGATCGACGACAGCTTCGAGGTCGAGATCAATCCGGCGGATCTGCGCACCGATACCTACCGCTCCAGCGGCGCCGGTGGCCAGCACGTCAACACCACCGACTCGGCGGTGCGGATCACCCACGAACCGACCGGCATCGTGGTGGCCTGCCAGAGCCAGCGCAGCCAGCACGCCAACCGCGACTTCGCCATGAAGCAGCTCAAGGCGAAGCTGTGGGAACACGAGATGCAGAAGCGCAATGCCGCCAAGCAGGAGGCCGAGGACTCCAAGGCCGATATCGGCTGGGGCAGCCAGATCCGCTCCTACGTGCTCGATGACCAGCGCATCAAGGACCTGCGCACCGGTGTGCAGACCAGCAACTGCGACAAGGTGCTCGACGGCGATCTGGACCAGTTCATCGAAGCCAGCCTCAAGCAAGGCTTGTAACTCTCTTGACAGGTAGCGACATGGCCGACCACGACGCCTCATCGAATCACCCGCAACACGACGAGAACCATCTGATCGCCGAGCGACGCGCCAAGCTGGCGGCACGCCGCGAGCACGCCGCCAGGACCGGTGCCAGCGCCTTTCCCAATGACTTCCGGCGTGACAGCCTGGCGGCGGAGCTGGTCGCCGAGCTGGGCGAACATGACAAGGAGGCGCTGGAAGGCCTCGACCGCCAGGCGGCGGTGGCGGGGCGCATCATGCGCAAGCGCGGCCCCTTCATCGTCATCCAGGATGTCTCCGGCCAGATCCAGCTCTATATCGACAAGAAGGGGCTGCCGGAGGTCGTGCTGGAGGACATCAAGGGCTGGGACATCGGCGATATCGTCGCCGCTCGTGGCCCGGTGCACAAATCCGGCAAGGGCGACCTCTACGTGATGATGGCCGAGGCCGCACTGCTCACCAAGAGCCTGCGGCCCCTGCCCGACAAGTTCCACGGCCTGACCGACCTCGAGGCGCGCTACCGGCAGCGCTACGTCGACCTGATCATGAACCCGGAGTCGCGCCAGGCCTTCGAGATTCGCGCCGGCGTGATCGCCTCGATCCGCCGCTTCTTCGAGGCGCGCGGCTTCATGGAGGTCGAGACCCCGATGCTGCAGCAGATCCCCGGCGGTGCCGCGGCGCGGCCGTTCATCACCCACCACAATGCGCTGGACATGGACATGTACCTGCGCATCGCCCCGGAGCTCTATCTCAAGCGCCTGGTGGTGGGGGGCTTCGAGCGGGTCTTCGAGATCAACCGCAACTTCCGCAACGAAGGGCTTTCGACCCGCCACAACCCCGAATTCACCATGCTCGAGTTCTACTGGGCCTACGCGGACTATCGTGACCTGCTCGATATCACCGAGGAGATGATCCGCAACGTCGCCAAGGAGGTCCTGGGCACCACCACGCTGGTCTACCAGGGCACCACCTATGAGCTGGGCAAGCCGTTCCGTCGGCTGACCATGCGCCAGGCGATCCTCGAGCATGGCGAGGGCATCGACGACGCCGATCTCGATAGCCGCGAGGGGGCGGTGGCGGTGGCCGAGCGCCTGAACATCCAGGTCAAGGAGAGCTGGGGGTTGGGCAAGCTGCATACCGAGATCTTCGAGGAAGTCGCCGAGCACCAGCTCGATCAGCCGACCTTCATCGTCGAGTACCCGGCCGAGGTCAGCCCGTTGGCACGGCGCAAGGACAGCGACCCCTTCGTCACCGAGCGCTTCGAGTTCTTCGTCGGTGGCCGCGAGATCGCCAACGGCTTCTCGGAGCTCAACGATGCCGAAGACCAGGCCGAACGCTTCCGCGCCCAGGCGGCGGAGAAGGAGGCCGGCGACCTCGAGGCGATGTATTACGATGCCGACTATGTGCGTGCCCTGGAGTACGGCCTGCCGCCTACCGCCGGCGAGGGCATCGGCATCGACCGGCTGGTGATGCTGTTCACCGACAGTGCCTCGATCCGCGATGTGCTGCTCTTTCCGGCCATGCGGCCCGAGGCGGTGGAATAGTTGGTAAGGGGCGCCCCGAGCGCCCATAATGGTCAGCGTTTCGACGTCGAGGAGACCACGATGAAACTGCTCAACCGCTCTGCCCTGAGCGTCAGGCCGACCCGGCATTTCGTGGAATGGATCAATGCGCTGGAACCCACGATGGGGGACGACGACCTGACCCTGGCCGACGTCGAACGCGAAAGCACCGTCTACCTGATTCCCGAGATGGACACGCCCGAGGCCCTCGAGGTCTTCGTGCGCGAGCGCTACCTCGAGATCCTCGAGACCGAACTGCGGGCCTGGGAGGAGGACGAGCGCCAGTGGCCCGAAGCCCTCGACTGGGCGCTGTTCCAGCGCTTCCTGCAGGTCGAGCATAGCTATCTCGCCATCGACCTGGACGACGAGGCGGCCCTCGAGATCTCCGAGGTCGACGATAGCCTGCTCCTGGAGACCGACCAGGATTGAGTGTCCCGCTACCCGGCGATGACTTCGAGAAACCGGCTACGGCCGGTTTCCTCGTTCCGGATTCCTGACATGAGTCGACTCTTCGCGACACGTCCCGGCGACGACGGCCTGCCGGGCCCCGAGCGACGGCTGGCGGTGCTGGCATTGATTCTCGGCACCCTGGCGGCGGTGGTGGACACCACCATGATCAACCTGGCGCTCCCCACGATCGCCCGGGACCTGGAGGTCTCCGCGGCGCGTGCCGTCTGGGTGACCAACCTCTTCCAGATCGTCTGTGCCGCCTTCCTGCTGGTCTTCGCCGCCGTCAGCGAACTGGTCAGCCGGCGCCGGCTCTATGTCGCCGGGCTCGCGCTGTTCGTGCTCGCCTCGCTGGGGGCCGCCGTGTCTCGGAGCCTGGAGGTCCTGCTGGTCTTTCGCGGCCTGCAGGGGCTGGGAGCGGCGGCGACGCTCTCCATCGGGCCCTCGCTCTATCGCTCGATCTTTCCCACCCGGTTGCTGGGCAGCGCCCTGGGGCTGAGTGCCCTGGTGGTCGCCGGCGGCTATGCCGCCGGCCCGACCATCGGCGGCCTCGTGCTCTCCGTGGCGAACTGGCCCTGGTTGTTCGCCCTGCACGTGCCGCTGGGGCTCTGTGCCCTGGTGCTGGCCTGGCGGGCGCTGCCGCGGGAACCGCGTCGTGCGGGCGGTTTCGACGGCCGCGGAGCGCTGCTGTCGGTGGCCATGCTCGGCACCTTCTTCCTCGCCATGGACGGGGTCGGCCATGGGACGCCCGTCTGGCAGGTCTTCGCCTGGCTCGCGACGAGCCTGGTGGCCGGTGTGCTCTTCCTGCGTCGGCAGCGCCGCGCCAGCCATCCGCTGCTGCCGCCGTCGCTGTTCCGCGAGCCGCGCTTCTCGATGGCGGTCTCGGCCTCGGGGCTGGCCTTCATCGGTCAGGGGCTCGCCTTCGTGGCGCTCTCCTTCCTCTATCAGCAGGAGAAGGGATTCTCGCCCCTGGAGACCGCCTGGCTGTTCACCCCCTGGCCACTGGCGATCATGCTGGTGGGGCCGCTGGCCGGCCGGCTCGCCGACCGGGTCAATCCGAGCCTGCTCGCCAGTGCCGGGCTGGTCCTGCTGCTGCTCGGGTTGGTCTCGCTGGCGCTGCTCGATGCCGGGGCGGGGGTGGTCGACGGCCTGTGGCGGACGGGCTTGTGCGGGCTCGGCTTCGGCCTGTTCCAGCCCCCCAACAACCGCGAGATGATGTCCAGTGTGCCCCGCGAGCTGAGCGCCAGCGCCTCGGGGGTGCTGAGCACCACCCGTACCGTGGGGCAGTCGCTGGGGGTGGCACTGGTCGGGGCCTTCCTCGCCGCCGGCGCCCCGGTGCAAGCCACGCTGTGGGTGGGCGGCGGCGCCTGCCTGCTGTCGCTCGTCGCCAGCCTCGCGCGAGTGTCGTCGGCGCGCCAGGCCCAGGCCGAGCGCCGCGGATCCGCTGCCGGGGCGGCGTCGTCGCGGCCCGACTGAGAGAGTACAATGGCCTCATCATTCGTCATCGAGGAGCCACAATGCACACCCAGGCCATCATCGAAGAGAAGCTGCAGGCCCTCGACCCCACCTTCCTCACGGTGGAGAACGAGAGCCATATGCACAGCGTGCCGGCCGATTCCGAGACCCATTTCAAGGTCACCCTGGTGTCCGGGCGTTTCCAGGGGCTGATGCCGGTCAAGCGCCACCAGCAGGTCTATGCCCTGCTGGCCGACGAGCTCGCGGGGCCGGTCCACGCCCTGGCCCTGCACCTCTTCACGCCCGACGAGTGGCAGGCCCGCGGCGAGGAGCGGCCGGCGTCGCCGAACTGCCGGGGCGGCAGCGGGTCGTGACGCCCGAGCCGCAGCGCCGGCAGTATCTCGAGGCCATGGGACTGACGTCCTGGGAGGCCCGCTACCGGCTGCCCAATGCCCGGCCCACCCCGGCCTGCGACTGGCAGCGGCCCGAGCCGGTGGCCGTCGAGGCCCCGGGCGAGCGCCTGCATGCCCTGCTCGACGAGGCGGCCCGGGAGGCGCCGGCTCGCCCGTCACCCGAGCCGACGGCGCGCGAGCGCGGTCAGCGCCCGGCAGGGCCCGGCAAGGCCCGGGCGCTGCTGGGCGGCGGCGCCCCTCCGGATGCGGCGGAGGCGCCGGCCGGCGTGGAGGCGCCCGAGCGCCCGGCGGAGCCGGCCGAGGCGCTGCGCTTCACCCTGCAGGTGGCCTGTCTCGACGGCCGCTGGTTGCTGCTGCTGCCCCGGGAGCGCAAGCCCGATACCACCGGGCAACGGCTGCTGGCCAACCTGCTGCAGGCCGCCGGGGTGCTGCCCGAGCGGCCGCTCGATTTCGAGACCTTTCAATGGCCCCAGATGGAGGGGCTGCCGGTGGACGCGCCCCTGGAGGAGGCGCGCCAGGGGCTGCAGGCCTTCCTCGAGGGGCGCCGTCGCCGTGGCTGGGCACCCGAGCGTCTGTTGCTCTTCGGTCACGATGCTACCCTGGCCACGGTGCTGACTGTCGAAGGCGAGCACTGCGCCCTGCTTGACCTGCCCGCCTGGCAGGGGCCCAGCCTGGACGAACTGGCCGGCAGCGCCGAGGCCAAGCGGGCGTTGTGGCCGTGTCTCGCCGGCTGGCGCGAGGCCTGGCGCGACTCCAGCGAGGACGACGATGCTGCGCCGGCTGGCGGCTGATGACCTGGCGGCCCTGGCGGCGCTGGAGCAGCAGGCACAACCGCGGTCCTGGTCGCGGGACATGCTGGCCGGGGTGCTGGTGGGCGCCGATACGCGGGTGCTCGGCATCGAGTCGCAGGGCCGGCTGGTGGGGCATGCGATCGTGGCGAGGTTGCCCTTCGAGGCCGAACTTCAGGCACTGCTGGTGGCGCCCGGCCATCGTCGCCGGGGCCTGGCGGGCGAGCTGCTCGGGGCGGTGATCGAGCAGGCCCGAAGCTGGGAGTGCGAGCGACTGCTGCTGGAGGTCAGGGCGGGAAATGAGGGGGCCATCGCCCTCTATCGACGGGCCGGCTTCATCGAGGACGGCCGCCGTCGCGGCTACTACTCTCCCCGGGTGCTCGGGGAGGGGCGGGAGGACGCGCTGCTGATGTCGCTCCCGCTCGATCGGTGCTGAGCCGAGGCGTTCAGTTGCCCGTGCCGGTCTCGACGTCGTCGAACTTGCCCAGCAGGTCGCCGAGCCGGCGCTCCCACTCCTCGCGCTCCTGCTTCAGGCGGGAATTCTCCTCGCGCAATTCCTCGGCTTCCATCTTGAGCAACTCCAGGGCCTCGACGGCGCTGGCAACCTTCTGCTCGAGCCGGTTGAAGAGTTCGATGCTCATCCTGTTCTCCTGACAATGTCCTTGCGGGTTCGGGCGGTCGCCCGAGCATGTGCCGGTCTGGCTGGGCCCGGGGTGGAATTCGATCAGCGCGCAGCGTAACGCCGTGGCCGGGCCTCAGCAAGCGTCGCCATCCGGCGACCCGGTGCCGCTCTGGCCCTGGCGGCGATAGAGGCGTCCGGTGCTGTCGCCGGCGCGCACCTCCCGGTGCAGTTGCCAGTGCTCCGGCACGCGAGGGACCAGCTCCGACTCGGCCTCCAGGTAGATGAAGGCGTCCTCGGTCAGCCAGCCGCGCTCCAGCGCCGCACAGCAGGGCGTGGCCAGCTCCTGGCGGAAGGGCGGGTCGAGGAAGACCAGCGAGCAGGGCGTGGGCTCCCCCGCGAGGAAGGCCAGGGCGTCGGCGGTGACCACCCGGGCGCGTTCGCCGGCGCCGAGGGTGGCCAGGTTGTCGGCGAGGGCGTCGGCCACGCCGCCGTCACGCTCCACGAAGCAGGCCCGGCGAGCACCACGGGACAGTGCCTCCAGTCCCAGTGCCCCGGTGCCGGCGAAGAGATCCAGCACCCGGGCGCCCGGGGTGGCCGTGGTCAGCCAGTTGAACAGGGTCTCGCGCACCCGGTCGGGGGTGGGGCGCAGGCCGGGGCTGTCCAGTACCGGCAGCAGCCGGCGACGAAAGTCGCCGCCGATGATGCGCAGCTTGCCGTGTCCCGCCCGGCGTGGAGCGCCGCCAGTGCCGCGCTGCCGGCGGCGAGGGCGTGAGGAGCGTCGTGTCATGGCCGGCATTGTACCCGCGGCCTTATCCACAGTCATGGTGCGCGATGGTAGGATGTGGCGATTCGTTCACCCGCGAGGCTGAAGCATCTCATGTTCGGTTTTTTCAAGCGCAAGAAGCAGCAGGACAAGCCCGGGAAGCCGGAGCAGCAGGAGAACGAACTCCTGACCGAGGACGAGGCCCCGGCGAAGGCCGACGACGCGGCGTCCGAAACCGGCGCCGAAGCGGAGGAGAGCACCGCGCGGCCGGAAGCGGCCGCGCCCGACGAGGCGGCCGCCGTCACGCCGCCCGAGCCCTCGACCCCGCAGGCCCGTGTGCCGGCGCCGGACGAGGCTCCGGCTATCGAGCCCGAGCCGTCCCGCGAGACCGGGGCGGCGGCCGATGCCCCGACACCGGCGACCGAGCCCGCCGAGGAGGCGCCGCGGGCCGCGCTGCAGGAGAAGCCGAGGCAGGAAGGCCGGCAGGAGAAGGCGGGCTGGTTCGCCCGTATCCGCTCGGGGCTCGGCAAGACCCGCGCCAACCTCTCCGACGGCCTCGCCGGGCTCTTCCTCGGCAAGAAGCAGATCGACGACGAACTGATGGAGGACCTCGAGACCCAGCTGCTGATGGCGGACGTGGGCATCGAGGCCACCACCGAGATCATCGACCGCCTCACCGAGCGAGTCTCGCGCAAGGAGCTCAAGGATCCCGAGGCGCTCTTCCGCGCGCTCCAGGACGAGCTCGCCACCATGCTCGAGACGGTCACCAGGCCCCTCGAGCTGCCGTCGAAGGGCGAGGGGCCCTTCGTCATCCTGGTGGTGGGCGTCAACGGGGTCGGCAAGACCACTACCATCGGCAAGCTGACCCAGCGCTTCCTGCGCGAGGGCCGGAGCGTGATGCTGGCCGCCGGCGACACCTTCCGCGCCGCCGCCGTGGAGCAGCTCAAGGTCTGGGGCGAGCGCAACGACGTGCCCGTGATCGCCCAGCACACCGGCGCCGACAGCGCCTCGGTGATCTATGACGCCGTCGCCGCGGCCAAGGCGCGGGGCATCGACGTGCTGATTGCCGATACCGCCGGTCGCCTGCACAACAAGGCCCACCTGATGGAGGAACTGAAGAAGGTCCACCGGGTGATGGGCAAGCTCGACGCCACGGCCCCCCACGAGGTGATGCTGGTGCTCGACGCCGGCACCGGCCAGAACGCGCTGTCCCAGGCCAGCACCTTCAACGAGGCGGTACCGGTCACCGGGGTGACCTTGACCAAGCTCGACGGTACCGCCAAGGGCGGCATCATCTTCGCCCTGGCCAAGCAGCTCGGCACGCCGATCCGCTTCATCGGCGTCGGCGAGTCGCTCGATGACCTGCGGCCCTTCGTGGCGAGCGAGTTCGTCGACGCCCTGTTCGACCGGGACGCCGATCGGGACGCCGCCTCCGCATGATCGCCTTCGAGCATGTCGGCAAGCGCTACGGAGGGCGCTTCGAGGCGCTCGCCAACATCGACTTTCGCGTACGCCGAGGCGAGATGGTCTTCCTCACCGGCCACTCCGGGGCCGGCAAGAGTTCGCTGCTGCGCCTGATCATGCGGCTCGAGCGGCCGACCCGAGGGCGGGTGCTGGTCGCCGGCCACGACATCGATCGGCTGCACCACACCCAGGTGCCCTTCTACCGGCGCCAGATCGGCGTGGTCTTCCAGGACCACCAGTTGCTCTTCGACCGTTCCATCTACCACAACGTGGCCCTACCGCTGGAGATCCAGGGCGTGGAGCCTCGTGAGGGGGCGCGGCGAGTGCGCGCGGCGCTGGACAAGGTGGGGCTGCTGCATCGCGAGAAGGCCTTGCCCATCGAGCTCTCCGGCGGCGAGCAGCAGCGCGTCGGTATCGCCCGGGCGGTGGTCAACAAGCCGGCACTGCTGCTCGCCGACGAGCCCACCGGCAACCTCGATCCCCAGCTCTCGGCCGATATCATGGCGCTGTTCGAGGACTTCAACCGCATCGGCACCACGGTGATGATCGCCAGTCATGACCTGGCGCTGATCGCCCGCCTGCGCCACCGGGTGCTGCGCCTGCGCGACGGCCGCCTGGTCGCCGACGAGGAGGCCGCATGAGTCGCCAGCCGGCAGAGCCACCCCCCCGTGGTGCCCGCAGCCGTCGCACGCGCTCATCGAGCCGCCTGCGTGGCTGGGCGCGCCACCACCGCGCCATGTGCCTGGACAGCGCCCGTCGCCTGATCCGCCGCCCCGTCGGCAGCCTGTTGACCATGCTGGCCATCGCCATCGCCCTGGTGCTGCCCGCCGCGCTCTGGCTGACCCTGGACAGCGCCCGGCTGCTCGATGCCGAGCTGGAGGAGAGTGCGACCCTGACCGTCTATCTCGAGCCCCGGGTGGAGGACGCCCAGGCGGCGCGCATCGACGAGGCCCTGGCCGCCCACGAGGGCGTGACGCGCACCCGGCTGATCACCGCCGCCGAGGGCATGGCCGAGTTCCAGCAGGCGCTGGGGCTCGCCGATGCCCTGGGCCGGCTCGAGGAGAACCCCCTGCCGGCCAGTGTGGTGGTGACCCCCGCCGATCCGACCCCCGAGGCGGTGCGGGTACTGGCCGAACGGCTGGGGACGATTGCCGGTGTCGAGGAGGTGCGTCTCGACCTGGCCTGGATCGAGCGGCTGCGTCACCTGGCCGAGCTGGGACGGCGCGTGGCCCTGGCGCTGGCGGTGCTGTTCGGCCTGGGGGTGCTGCTGGTGGTGGGCAATACCATCCGCCTCTCGGTGGAGAGCCGCCGCCAGGAGATCGAGGTGGTGACCCTGATCGGTGCCACCCATGCCTTCGTGCGTCGGCCCTTCATCTACAGCGGCGCCTGGTACGGCCTGGGTGGCGGGCTGTTCGCCTGGGGGTTGCTGACGCTCGGCAGCGGCTGGCTCGCCGCTCCGCTCTCGGCGCTGGCGGCCAGCTACGGCGCGAGCTTCAGCCTGCCCCGGCTGGGGGGCTCCGGCTCGGCAATTCTGCTCCTCTGTAGTACACTATTGGGCTGGTTGGGTGCCTGGATCGCGGTGAGCCGACATCTCGCGGAGGTGCGGCCGCGATAAAGAGCGGAGGCTCGGCCGCGAAGAGCGGAGGCTCGGCCGCGAAGAGCGGAGGCTCGGTGCGGGAGCGCGGGGTACGTCCTCAACGAGGCGCCGTCCCTCGTTCAGGAGAGGCGATACGGTTGCCGAGCCAGTCACCCAGTCGTATATTCGCTGGAGATCAGTCGAATCGGCGGAACATATTCCGGCTTCTGCCATCAAAGGCAGCGATACCAGACATCATACTTGGGCCAAGACTCTGGCTTAGAGAAGGAGACAACCTGCACATGAGCACCAGTCTTCTGCCGGTGGGCCACCTATCCCCGGGACATGACCTCAACGGCTATATCCAGGCGGTCAACGGCATTCCGATGCTGACCGCCGACGAGGAGCGCGAACTGGCCTTCCGCCTGCACGACGAGGGCGACCTCGAGGCGGCGCGTCGCCTGGTGCTGTCGCACCTGCGCTTCGTGGTGCATATCGCCCGCAGCTATTCCGGCTACGGCCTGCCCCAGGCGGACCTGATCCAGGAGGGCAACGTCGGCCTGATGAAGGCGGTCAAGCGCTTCGACCCCAACCAGGGCGTACGGCTGGTCTCCTTCGCCGTGCACTGGATCAAGGCCGAGATCCACGAGTTCGTGCTGCGCAACTGGCGTATCGTCAAGATCGCCACCACCAAGGCCCAGCGCAAGCTGTTCTTCAACCTGCGCAGCGCCAAGAAGCGCCTGGCCTGGCTCAACAACGACGAGGTCGATGCCATCGCCCGCGATCTCGACGTCAAGCCCGAGGTGGTGCGCGAGATGGAGGGCCGCCTGTCGGCCCACGATGCCGGCTTCGATGCCTCGCCCGGTGACGACGATGAGTCCGCCTGGCAGGCCCCCGTGCACTTCCTGGACGATGCCGCCGCCGATCCCGCCACCCAGCTCGAGGACAGCGACTGGGAGGGCGATGCCACCCGTCGCCTGCGACTCGCCCTGGAGGAGCTCGACGAGCGCTCCCGGGACATCCTGCAGCGTCGCTGGCTCTCCGAGCACAAGGCCACGCTGCACGACCTGGCCGATGTCTACGGCGTCTCCGCCGAGCGCATCCGCCAGCTCGAGAAGAACGCCATGAAGAAGATTCGCCTGCAGATCGGCGATACCCTCGCGGCCTGATCGATGACCTGAGCGATAACCGCGCGGCCGAAGCGCACGGCCCGCCTCCCCTCTGGGTGAGGCGGGCCGTTTTCGTTTAGATTGAGAGGGCAAGGGGAACGGAGAAAAGCGCGGCCTGGTACCGGGGCCGGGCTCGGCAGGGCCCGCGGTCGGACGGCGCGGGTGACGGGTGAGGGGACATGGCATGGAAGGCATGCTGCTGCTGTTGTTGATGGTGCTGGCGGTGCCGGTGCTGTTGGGGGTGGCACTGATCAGGATCGGCCGGCTGCAGCGCCGCGTCGAGGCACTGGAGGCGGCCCTGACGCCTGGGGTGGGGCGTGAAGGCGCCGGGCGCGAGGGGGCCGCGGCCGCCCCCCCTGTCGTCCGCCCTCCCCGTGGGGCCCGGGAGGCGGCCCCGCCCCATGCCGAGCCGCGCGACGCCGGTGCCCCGTCGACGGCCCTGATCGACCGGCTCGGCCCGCTGCTTTCCCGCGGCCAGGCGGCCGCGCGTCTCTGGCTCAGCGAGGGTAACGTGCCGGTCAAGGTCGGTATGCTGGTGCTCTTCGCCGGCATCGCCGCCCTGATCAAGTACGCCACCGACCAGGGCTGGCTGGCGTTCTCCATCGAGCTGCGCCTGGCCGGCATCGCCGCGGTCGCCGTCCTGGGCCTGGCCTTCGGCTGGCGCCAACGCGGTCGCCGCCGCGCCTTCGCACTGAGCCTCCAGGGCGGTGCCATCGGCGTGCTGCTGATGGTGCTGTTCGCCGCGGCCCGGCTCTATCCGCTGCTGCCGGTGGAGGCGGCCTTCGTCCTGAGCGTCGCGCTGGTGGCGGGCCTGGGCGTGCTGGGCGTGAGGCAGAACGCCCTGGCCCTGGCGGTGATGGGCATCCTGGCCGGCTTCCTGGCCCCCCTCTGGCTCTCGACCGGGCAGGGGCACCACGTCGTGCTGTTCGGCTACTATGCGCTGCTCAACGTCGCCATCTTCACCATGGCCTGGTATCGGCCCTGGCGGATCCTCAACCTGCTCGGCTTCGTCTTCACCTTCGTGATCGCCACGGCCTGGGGCGTGTTGGCCTATCACCCGGCCGACATCGCCACCGTTCAGCCGTTCCTGGTGCTGTTCTTCGTCCTCTATCTGCTGATTCCCGTCTTTCACGCCCGTCATCGGCCGGCGACCACCGGCGGCCTCGTCGACAGCCGCCGCGTGGATGGCAGCCTGGTATTCGGCACCCCGCTGGTGGCCTTTGCCCTCCAGGCAGCCCTGCTGGAGGGCGCCCGGATGCCACTGGCCTACTGTGGCCTGGGGCTGGCGCTGGTCTATGCGCTGCTGGCCCGTCGGCTGCTGCGCCAGACCGCCCTGTATTTCCTGGGGCAGGCCCATGCCCTGCTGGCCGTGGGTTTCGCGACCCTGGCGGTGCCGCTGGCGCTCTCGGCCCGGGTGACGGCCAGCGCCTTCGCCCTGGAGGGGGCGGCCCTGATCTGGCTGGGGCTGCGCCAGCAGCGCCGGCTGCCGCAGGTCGCCGGCGTGGGGCTGCAGCTGCTGGCCGGCCTGGCCCTGCTGGGGGGGCAGGTCCTGGCCGCTGGCGATGCGCGAGCACTGGCCAATCCCGCCTTCATGGGCGCCCTGCTGATCGCCCTGGCAGGCTTCGCCAGCGCCTGGAACTACCGCCAGGCCGCACGCCCCCGCCTGGCGCTGGCCTGGTATCTCTGGGGGCTGGCCTGGTGGCTCGGCAATGGCGTGCACGAGATCGAGCGTTTCGTGGCCACGGAGCATGCGGCCGGTGTGCTGCTGGTGTTCCTGACGCTGAGCGGGGCGCTGCTCGGCGAGCTCCATCGTCGGCTGCGCGAGCCGCCCCTGGCCTGGAGCCTGGTCGGGACCCTGCTGCTGAGCCTGGTGTTGCTCGCCCTGCCCCTGCTGACCACGCCGATGCCGGCTCCCGGGCGGCCCTGGGTGCCCCCGGACGGCGTCGGACCGGCGTTCTGGGCCTGGGCGATGCATGTGGCGCTGGGCTATCGCCTGCTGTCCGGCCTGGCCGGTGACGCGGCGGTCAGGCGTCCGGCGGCCTGGGCCCAGGCCGCCTGGCTGTGGGCCTGGCCGCTGTTCTGGTCGGGGTGGCTGGCCCGGCAGGTGGCGCCACCGCTCGGACTGGCCTGGTCGCTGGGGGCGGCGCTGCTGCCCTGGCTGCTGCTGGTCGCGCTGCTGCAACACCGCCCGGGCTGGGTGCTGCGACCGCTGGCGGTCGAGGCCGAGGCCTGGCGGCGGTCGCTGCTGGCGTCCTTTCTCGCTCTGCTGGCGCTGGCCTGGCTGGTCGCGCTGGGTCAGCCCGGCGATCCGGCCCCGCTGCCCTGGTGGCCGCTGCTCAACCCCCTGGAACTCGCCCAGTGGGCGATCCTGCTGCTGCTGTGGCAGGCACGTCAGGCCCGCCGGCTTCCCGGTCGGCTGCAGGAGCGCAGTGGCGAGGTGCTGGCGGCGGCCGGCTTCGTGCTGCTGACCGTGACGGTACTGCGGGGCCTGCACCTGCGGGCCGATGTCGTCTGGTCGCCGATGATGCTCACGAGCGGCCTGGTCCAGACCGGGCTGACCCTGCTGTGGAGCCTGCTCGGTGTGGTCGGCTGGATCGTCGGTTCGCGGCGCGGGCAGCGCCAGGTGTGGCTCGCTGCCGCGGTCCTGATGGCGGTGGTGCTGGCCAAGCTGGTACTGGTCGATCGTGCCCACCTCGGCAACCTGCTGGGCATCGTCTCCTTCATCGGTTACGGGCTGCTGTGCATCGGGGTGGGGTATGTGGCGCCGGCACCACCACGCCGCGAGGTGCCGCGTGCCGAGGGTATCGGGGAGGGGCGATCATGAGATTCCTGCCGGCGCTGTTGCTCGGCTGGCCGTTGCTGGTATCGGCAAGCGACCACCAGGCGGACTGGGTGCGCGAGTGGCCGCTGTCCCTGGCGGGAGAGGCCGGTGGGGCCTATCGGCTGACGCTGGACCCGGCCATGTATCGCAGCGCCCGGGATGCCGCCCTGGGGGATCTCCAGGTCTTCGATGCCCGGGGCGTCGCCGTGCCCACGACGGTGATGCCGGACGACGCCTCGGCCGACCCGATCGTCGCGGCCCTGGCGGTGCCCTGGTTTCCCCTGCCCGCCCCCGAAACCGAGGGAGGGGCCCGCTGGGAACTGATCAGCGAGACCGATGCGCAGGGACGGCTGAGGCGGGTCGAGACCCGGGGGCTGGAGGAGAGTGCGACGCGGCGACCGGACGGGGCCGCCCTGGTGGATGTCGGCGCCGTCGACGAGCCCTTGCTGGCGCTCGAACTGGCCTGGCCGGACTCCCGGGCCCCGGTGGATACCGCCTACCGGGTCGAGGCCAGTGACGACCTCGAGCGCTGGCGGACGGTGCTGGAGCGGGGCCGGCTGCTCGACCTGACGCATCGGGGGCATCGCATCACCCGCCGGCAGCTGATGCTGGGCGGGGTCTCGGCCCCCTATCTGCGGCTGCGCCCGACCGACGGCGAGGCGCCGCTCGAACTCGACGAAGTGCGCGCGGTGCCGATGCCGGTTCGCGCCGAGCGGCCCTGGCAGTGGCTGGCCCTCGACGGCCAGCGCCGGGCGGATGGCAGCGTCGACTATCGGCTCGACGGACGCTTTCCGGTCGTGCGTGCCGATGTCGAGCCGGCAACCGGGGCCGGGGTCGGGCGCTGGATTTTGTGGAGTCGCGACGACGAGGGCGACGACTGGCGGTTGCGCAGCGGCCCCTGGGTCGGCTACCGGCTGGATGACGAGAGCGGCGAGGTGCGCTCGCCGCCCCGGGAGATCGCCGGGCCGGTGCGCGATCGCCACTGGCGGCTGACGGCCGAGGGTGAGGCGGCCGGCGCGGCGCCGACCCTGCGCCTGGGGTATCGTTCGGAGCGCGTGGTGTTCCTGGCCCAGGGCGAGGCGCCCTTCAGCCTGGCCGCCGGGAGCGTCCGGGCAAGACGCGCCGAGGCGCCGGTGGCGACGGTACTGGCCTCGCTGCGCGAGCAGCGGGGGGAGGCGTGGCGGCCGGCGATGGCCACGGCCGGGGTGGCGAGGGAGCTGGCCGG